>DAHUYO010000011.1 GCA_027315185.1 Acidobacteriota bacterium | reverse complement strand
GTCCAATGCCGCGCGGTCGCTGAGCGGGGCCAGAATCCAGCCGCGCAGCTGACGGCGGCCCATCGGCGTCAGGGTTTGATCCAGCCCATGGCGCAGCGTGGCGGTTTCCTCGCCGGCGAAGATGGGCTCGACCAATTCCAAGTTGCGAATCGTCGGCGCGTCCAGCACCAGCCCTTGCCGGGCGTGGTAGAAGCTGAGCCGGTCCACATGCTCCAGGCGGCTGCGCTGGGTTTCCTTGACATAGTGGACGATGGCCGCGGCGGCGCTGGCGGCCCAGCCGTGCGCGGCCAGGCCCAGCCCGTCCAGCGCGAGGACGCCAAAATGCGCCTCCAGCTCGCGGCGGGCGAAATCCGGGGCGAAGATCCAATCCTCCAGCGGCGTCAGCGCCGCCCCCGGCGGCAGCGGGCCCGCAAGCGGCGGCGACTGGCTGGGATGGAGAATCTCCCGCGGCCGCCAGCGCTCCAGCTCCTGGCGTAGCTCGGCGGCGGCGTTCGGGCCGGAGCATTCGGTGACGCGAAATTCCCCGGTCGAAACCTCCAGCAGCGCCAGGCCGACGGCGGCAGGACCGGGGGCGATGGCGGCGAGATAGCGGACCTCTTCGCCGCTTTGCGCGGCGGCGGTGCCGGGCGTGAGCACGCGGGTGATCTCCCGCTTCACCAATTTCTTGGCCTGCTTGGCGTCCTCCATCTGATCGCAGATGGCGACCTTGTAGCCTTTTTGGATCAGCCGGGTGATATAGTTCTGCGCCGAATGGTAGGGCACGCCGCACATGGGGATGGGCACGCCCTTTTCCTTGTTGCGCGAGGTGAGGGTGATTTCCAACTCCCGCGCCGCGGTGACGGCGTCGGCGAAGAAGAGCTCATAGAAATCCCCCAGGCGGAACAGCAGCAGCGCCTCCGGGCAGCGGCGCTTGACGCCCCAGTACTGCCGCATCAGCGGAGTCTGGGGAACTTCCTTGGGCAGTTCGGCGGCTCGCCCCGAGGGCGGCCGGGCGGAGGGATCGCCCGCGCCGGAGGGCTCACCGGCTGCTGGTCTGCCGGCAGGCGAAGGTTCACCGGCGGCATTGCGAGGCTCGGTGGGCGGAGCGGACACCTTGCGATTTTAGAATAGGGCGGCGGGTCAGCGCGGCGGATATTGGAGTGGAGGCTCCGCCGCCGGGCTGCGTCTCCGTGGGAAACGCGGATGTGACCCAAAATGCGCCTGGCAAATTGCCGCGGTCCGTCGGGCGCGTCGCGCGATTATGCAGGAACGTAGGTCAACCGAACCACGTCCGCGCCGAGTTGATCGCTGGCCACCAGGCGGAGCGGCGGCCGGGGACCGGCGAAGAACGGCGTGCCACGCCCCAACACGATGGGCCGGAAGTAGAGTCGGTACTCGTCAATAAGTCCCAGGCTGGTCAGGCTTCCTGCCAAATCCGGTCCGGCAACGTCAATCTCCCCATCGAGCTGGGCCTTCAGCCCGCGGATTACCGCCTCGAAGTCATTGCCGACAAGCGTGGCGTTGGGACCGACCGATGGCGACGAGCGCGACACAACCCACTTCGGCCGGCTTCGCCACGCCGCCGCGAACTCGCGGTCCTCCGCGTCCCAGTCCGGCACGTCATCGTCCCAATAACGCATGATCTCGTAGATGCGGCGGCCGTACACCATGCCCGTCAAGCCGCGCACGTGCTCCGTGAAATGACGAAAGAGCACCGGGTCCGGCGGGCCCAATTGCTGGTGGTCAACGTAGCCGTCCAGGGACTGGTTCAATCCATACACGAGCTTTGCCATGTGACAAACCTCCGTTCCCGATTCTTCAGAATCGTTCCACGCTCGCCGCAGCGCCGGACGCAACGTGGCGATAGCGGGGGTTGAAGCCGAGGCCGCGGGCGTGCGCGAGGAGACGGTCGAAGTCCAGGCTGATGGTGGCGCCGGCCTTTTGCGTCACTTCGTCCTCGATGGGCAGATCGAAGTCGTCGGCGCCATAGCCCAGTCCGTCGAGGGCGCGCTCATTTTGCGTCAGCACGGAGGTGCGGATGCGGGGGATGTTATCGAGATAAATGCGGCAAAGGGCGAGATGGCGGAGGTATTCGCCGCTGGCGACCTCGGCGCCGCCCAGGGCGGTGGAGTAGGGCTTGTAGGTCCAGCAGAGAAAGCTCGCCACACCGCCGGTTTCGTCCTGGAATTGGCGCGTGCGCTCCAGATGCTCGATGCGTTCCTCGATGGTTTCATCGAAGCCGATCACCATGGTGGCGGTGGTGCGCAGGCCGGCGGCGAGGATGGCGCGCTGGGCGGCGAAAAAATCCGCGACGCTGTACTTGAATTTGCTGTGGCGGGAGCGGAAGCGGTCGGTCAGGATCTCCGCGCCGCCGCCGGTGATCCAGCGCACGCCGGCGGCGCGGAAGCGCTCGGCGGCTTGGCCGAGGGACAGCTTGGCGTGATCGGCGAGGTAGAGGAACTCGGCGACGGTAAGGGCATAGAACTCCAGCCGGTCGCCGTAGCGCTGGCGAATGGCGGAGAAAAGATCGCAGTAGTAGTCGAGCGGGAGATGCGGATTGAACCCGCCGTTGAAGCCCGCCAGGTCGCCGCCCAGGGCGAGCAATTCATCCAGCTTGGCGAAGACCTGCTCGCGGCTGAGCAGATAACCGCCGGGGCGGCCGGGGAGGACGTAAAAGGCGCAGTAGTCGCATTGCGCGACGCAGACATTGGTGTAATTGATGATGCGCATCACCAGGTAGGTGCAATCGCCCGGGGCATGATGGCGGGCGCGGACCTGGGCAGCCAGCGCGCGCAGTTCGGCGTCGCCGGCGCTGCGCCACAGCGCTGCGGCTTCGTCCGGGGTGATGCGCTCGCCCGCGGTAAGGCGGGCAGTCAGGCGCTGGACCAGCGGGCCAGCCGAGCGGTCAGGGGCGGAAACAGCCACGATTTAGCGTAGCAGGAGCCGGGGGGCCGGGTGGGATTACACTATCCGCAGCGATGGCGAGCCCAAAACATCCCACCTATCCGCGCCCGACCGTGCACGAGGCCGTTTGCCGTATCGCGTTCGAGCGCGACGGTGGCTGGAGCGCTGACGTGTTTTCGCGCTTCGCGGCCGAGGTGCGTGGGGATTTTCCGATCTTCGAGCCAGCGGTCGCCGTTGGGCTTCAGGTGAACGTCGCCCCCGGGGCCGTCGGGCAGGCGATCCTTCCCCCAAGGCAGGTGCTCCGCTTCCGTCGACCAGACTCCAGCGTCGTGCTTCAGCTTTCCGAAGGCGTGCTGGGCCTCAACCAGCTCCCCCCCTATCCTGGCTGGGAGTCGGTCCGAGCGGAGGTCCTGAGAAGCTGGGAGCGGCTGGCGACCGTTGCGCGGCCCACGTCGGTAGCGGGAATAGGACTCAGGTACGTTAATCTGGTTCCCGCTGGTCCCCGGGAGCGGCCCGCCGATTGGCTGAGGAGCGGCGCTTACCTTCCGCAAGCGGTGCTCGACTCCGAGCCCGGTTTTTTCTACAGAGCGCAGTTCCGGAACCCCTCTGGCTGCGCCGCGGCGCTGACCTTGGCGGCGGGCGAGGCCGCGGCGGAGGGCGGTGATGCGAGGGAAACCGGTCTGATATTCGACATCGACTGCACCGTGGATGGCTTCGCCTCGCCGGACGCAGCAGCTCTGGGATCGAGGCTTGAGCTGCTGCACGACCTCGCGTGGGCAGTGTTCTCGGAGAGCACCGCCCCGCGGCTCCGCGCGCTTATGGAGGGGCGCTCCCAATGACGGCGGCTGGCCCCCTTGACCTCGGCCTGATGCGGGCTTGGGAGCCCCTGCGGGGCGCCCGGGCCTGCGAGGCCCCTCCGACCGCGCAGACGGGTCTCCCCACCTACGGGCCCGACGCGCTTGCTGCAGCGCGTTCGGCTGAGTTGCGGCGCCAGGTTGAAGCGGATGCCTTCGCGCTGTCTGTCCAGTTGGCCCCGCAATTGGCGGCGGCGCTCTGGGGCGGCAGCGCGGAGGAGCGGCGCGCTGCCGAGCGGCGCAGACGGGGCGCCGCGCTCGCTAAATTGGTGCAGGGCTGGCTGGAGGCGCCGGCGACGGCGGACGAGGAGCGATGGCCGGAGGTCGCCCGGGCCCTGGACGAGGACCGTTTGTCCGAGCGCAAGCTGTTCCCGTGATTAGGGCGGTGATTCTCGACACGGGCGTGCTTGGCTTGCTGGTCCACCCCAAGCAGCAGCCGGAGATCGCTGCATGGGTCCGGCGGCTGTCGGAGGCCGGCGTCGCTTTCTGCCTGCCGGAGGTCGCTGATTACGAACTGCGGCGAGAGCTACTGCGCATGCGTTCGAACGGCTCCGTCCAGAAACTCGATCAACTCCGCGGATCCATGACCTACCTTCCGATCAGCACCGCGGCCATGCGGCTCGCAGCGGACCTGTGGGCCGGGCTCCGTCAGGGCGGCCAGCCCACTGCCCACCCGCACGCGCTGGACGGCGATGTCATCCTTGCGGCACAGGCGCGGTTGGCGCACCTGGAGCTGAAGGTGCCAGCGGCCGAGGTCACGGTAGTTGCCGCCACGACCAACGTCGGCCACCTGGGCCGCATGGTCACCGCCCAGGAATGGGCCCAGATCGCCTGAGCCCCATCCCGGCCGGGGAGTCGGACGCAGCTGAGGGCGAAATGCCGCGGCATGCGCGGCGCGGAAGGGCGGGCCGCGCGCCGCCGGGCGAGCGTGGCAGACTAAGGGAATGAGCGCACTGGCGGAAGGAATGGCGGCGCCGGCGTTGGACTTGCCGTTGCTGCAAGGCGGGCGGTTCCAGTTGGCCCAGGCCAAGGGGGCGGTGATCCTGGCGTTTTTCAAGGTGGACTGCCCGGTGTGTCAGTTCAGCTTCCCGTATCTGCAACGGCTGTTCGCGCAGGTCCCGGAGCGCGGGCCAAAACTGCTTGGCGTGGCGCAAAATGACGCGCCGGAGGCGCAGCAATTTGCCCAGACCTACGGCGTGCGCTTCCCCATCGCCCTCGACGCGGCTCCGGAATACGCCGCCAGCCGCGCCTATGGACTGGCCCATGTGCCCACGGTATTTTGGGTGGGCGCGGATGGACGCGTCGCACAAACCATCGTCGGCTTCGACAAAGCGGACTACACGCAACTGGCGGCAGCGGCCGGCGTCGAGGAGCTGTTCACCGCGGAAGAGCAGCGCAAGCTGCCGGGCCGGCGGCCGGGTTGAACCTCCAACTAAGCCGCGGTCGCGGCCTTGATTCCTAGTTTGGTTTGGGCGATTGACCGGCGCGGACCCCGGTCCCGTCGCGCAGGCGGGCGTCCGGATTACTCGCCGCGGTTGGGGGGACGGGCGGGGGGCACCCTAGGCCCGCGGCTGCAACTGGCGCCGCCAGAAGTGCAGCATGCGGGTGAACAGGTCAATGCGCGCCGGGGGATCGGCGATGGCGTGGTAACGGTTGGGATAGATCATCAACTGGAACGGCTTGCGGTAGCGAATCATCTGCTGGATGAACTGGAGCGTGTTCTGGAAGTGCACGTTGTCGTCGCCGGTGCCGGCGACCAGCAATAAAGGATCGCGGAGATTCTGGACGTAGTTCACTGGGCTGCTGTCGTGGTAGCCCTGGGGATTGTTCTCCGGCAGGCCCATGTAGCGCTCGGTGTAGGCGGTGTCGTAGTCGGTCCACTTGGTGACCGGAGCGACGGAGATGGCGGCGCGCCATACGCCGGGGGCGTGGGTCAGTTCATAGAGCGTGATGTAGCCGCCGTAGCTCCAGCCCCAAATGCCGACGCGATGGGGGTTCACGTACGGCTGCGACTTCAGCCACTTCGCCGCCGCCACCTGGTCGGCGCAGGCGATACGGCCGAAATGATGCTTGATCAAGCCCTGCTGCGGGCGCGAAGCATAGGTATTGTCGCGGTTGTCCACGTCGAAAAGGACGAAGCCGTCGCGCAGCAAGATGTTGTTGAACAACGTAGAGGCGCCGCCCCAGGCGTTTTGAATGGTGGAAGCGAGCGGGCCGCCGTACTGGTTCATGATGACCGGGTATTTCTTGGCGGGATTGAAATGGGGCGGGGTCTCCATCCAAGCCCACAGCTTGGTGCGGCCGTCGGCGGCGAGGATCTGGAAATATTTCCGCGGCTGCAACTGGTAGGCGGCGAGATTGACGGCGGGGCGCAGGACATGGCGCTCGGCGGTTTCGGTCGCTCGCAGCACCAGCTCGGGCGGCCTGGTCGAGGTGGAATAGGCCGCCAGGAAGTGGCGGGCGTTGGGCGCCAGCGAAATGCGATAGTCGCCGGCGCGGCGGGTCAGCCGCTGCGGCGCGCCGCCATGGACCGAGACGCGATAGAGATCGGTGTCATAGGGCTCGACCAGGCCGGGCGCAGTTCCCGCGCCAAGAACGCCGGCGGTGAAATAGACCCAGCCGTGGGCTTCATCCACGCCGAGAAATTCGCCGACGTTCCAGGGGCCGCGCGTGAGCTTGCGGATGAGGCGGCCATCGCGGTTGTAGAGATACAGATGATGCCAGCCGTCCTGGGCGGAACCGAAAATGAACCAGGGCTTGGTCTTGAAGAAGTAATGGTCGAAGGTGGGGTTGATCCAATATTGGTTGCGGATGGTCAGCACCAGGCGTTTGCGGCCGGTGCGGGGGTTGGCGAACCAGAGGCGCTCGCGGGTTTGGGCGCGATTCAAGGTGATGGCCCAAACGCGATGCCCGCCGGGCAGCCAGCCGATACGCGGCAGATAGTTGTCCGGCATGCCGGCGACGTGAATCCAGGTGACCTGGCGGCTGGCCGGCCAATAGACGCCGAGATGCAGGATGGGGTTGGGATCGCCGGCGTTGGGAAAGTGCTGCCATGCGACGGTGGGAAAGTGGGGCAGGAAGTTGGGCAGCGGGTAGGTGTGGACCGGGTTCTCATCGAACTGCATGAACGCAATGGCGTCGCTGTTCGGCGACCAGGCGTAGCCGTGCCGCAGGTTCAGCTCCTCCGGATAGAGCCAATCCATGCCGCCGTTGAGGACGTTCGTGCGCCGCGGCAGAATGGGCAGGCCAGGCCGGGGATGGGCGGGATGAACGCGCAGGACTTGCAAGTCGCCGCGGTCCACATAACTCAGCCACTGTTCATTGGGCGATAGCTCGGGCTGGGTCTTGGCGCCGGGAGAACTGGTGAGCCGGCGGCTGGCGCGGGTGGCGGGATTGTAGCGGTAGACCTGGTTTTGGCTGATGTAGAGCAGGTAATCGCTCTTCGGCGACCAAGAATAGCTGGCGAAGCCGTAGCGGGAAACGCGTTCGCGCTTGAGGGGGTTTTTGATGGCGCTGAGCGGTTCAGCCGCGCCGGCCAGGGTACGGCCGGGAATGAGCAAGGACTTTTGGCCGGTGGCAACATTGACCACATAGAGGTTGGCCAGCTTGTGTCCGGGCAAACGCAGCAAATAGGAGAGCTTCCGGCCGCTGGGGCTCCATTCGATGCTCTTGGGCGCGTAGCCGGTTAGGCCCGGCTTGGCGTAGATCTTGCGCACGGTGAGCGGCGCTTGCGCGGCGGCGGGCACGGCGAGGGCGGCGGGCAGGGCCAACGCGGCGGCAAGGCCCAGGGCGGCGCAAACAGCGATTCGGCGGGACATCAGCAATGGCCTCCAGGGAACCTGCTAGCGTACTACGGCCGCCGCCTACAGGGACCAATGGCCGGGCCCGCGCCCCCTCGGCGGCGGCCCAGCAAGGCGACCCAGGATGGACGGACGTATGGAGGGCGGGGCGGGTGCGCGGTTTTGGACGGCCTTCCGATGGCGGGTCTGCGTCTAGGGGGCGGCCAGCGGCGGATCCGCTCGGGCGCCCGGGCGTTTGCAACGCGCCGCGGCAAGGGCAACGCGGCGCGAGGCGCGCGAGTCCATGCGGAGGATGGCGGCCCTACCCAGCCCGACCAGCGCCGTGGATGAGCCGCTGGTGGCGAGCACACGCACCGCCATCGCGGCGCTGCGCGGCGAGACCGGCGATCTGGCCCGCGTGACGCGGCGGCTGGCTAAACTGCTGACCGTGACTTCCGTGGCCAGCGCGCTGATCGGCGGCTCGGAGGCGGCGATCGAGCATTATCGCGGCAGCTTCAACCAATGGTCCATGTGGACGCCGATCGCATGCAGCGCGGCGTTGATGGCCGCCAGCACCGCCGCGCTTACCAGCCGGGCGGCGTTTCGCCGCTGGATGCCCCTGGCCAGTTGGCTCATGATCGGCGATGGGCTGGCGGGACTTTTTTATCATGCCCGCGGTATCCACCGCCGTCCCGGAGGATTCCACGAGCCGATCTTAAATTTGGCGGCGGGAGCGCCGATCTTCGCGCCGCTGATTCTATCCGGCGCCGGCGCGGTGGGCCTGCTGGCCCTGCTGCTGGACCGCAGCGCCGAGCAGGCGCAGCGATGAGCGGAGGAGGGCGGCAATGCGGCCGCGGCCGGCGACACCGCGGCGCGAGGGGACGGCGATGAAGGCGCCGCCGTCGCACCGGCAGGAGCTGGCGCTGCCGCGCGGCCGGGGCGCACGCCGCATCGCAAGCCATTACGTCAACACCGGCTACTATCCCGGCTATGACGTGCTGGACCAGCAGGCGCATTGGGATCACCCGACATGGGAAGCGATTCGCCGGCGGATGGAGGAGATTCCTCCGCTGAGGTTTTTTACCCGCCATGAGGCGGAGATCTATCGCCGGCTCTGCGACCACATCGTGGGCCAGGATGCGGAGCGCGATCCCTGGACCGTGCCCATCATCCATTTTTTGGATGCCAAACTGCACCGCAACCAGACCGACGGCTATCGCTTCGCCGGGATGCCGCCGATGCGGGAGGCGTTCCGCCAGGGCGCGGCGGCGGTGGATGACAGCGCGCGGCGGCTGTATGGCCGCGAGTTCACCGCCCTGGACCGCGAGCAGCAGCGGGAGATCGTCCGCCGGCTGGCAGTGCAGGAACTGCCGGGAGGTAAATGGCGGCGGCTGAACCCGAAGCATTTTTGGCACCATTTGGCGACGGCGACGGTGGCCATCTTCTACGCCCATCCGTACGCTTGGAACGAAATCGGCTTTGGCGGACCGGCGTATCCCCGCGGCTATTTGCGGCTGGTGAATGGCGAAGCCGAGCCCTGGGAGGGCCGCGAGGACCGGACGGCGCGCCGGATCGGCGCGAAACCGGCGGCGGCCTAGGCGCGCGGGCGGCGAGGCGAGGCGGCGATGTGGGAGCACCTCAGCATCCGGCGGCTGATGGAGGAGCGGATGCGGCGCTATCCGCGCGGCGAGGAGCTGGATTTCGCCATCATCGGCTCCGGCCCGGGGGGAAGCATGCTGGCGGAAAAGCTGTCGGCGGTGCCCCATTTGAAGATCGTGGTGTTTGAAGCGGGACCGGTAATGGATCCGCTGGAAGACATGGTCAGCGACGAGCTGGCGTCGCGGGAGTTGTATTGGAATGAAGACCGCATCAGCGGCGGCGGCACGCCGCTGGCGCTGGGACGGAACAACAGCGGGCGCTGCGTGGGCGGATCCAGCGTGCACATGGCGGCGTTCATGCCGCGGCTGCACCCGTCAGATTTCCGGACGCGGACGCTGGATGGCGTGGGCGAGGATTGGCCGATCCGCTACGAGGATTTGGAGCCGTATTACCAATGGCTGGAGGACGAAGAGCCGATCTCCGGTCCGCCCTGGTATCCCTGGGGCAAGCCGCACGGGCCGTACCGCAATGGGCCGCACTTGATCTCGACGCCGGGAATGAAATTTGAGTTGGGCTGCCAACGGCTCGGAATCCACTGGGTGCCGGGGCCGGTTTCCATTTTGAACGGCAGCTCGCGCGCCGATGGCCGCTCCCGCTGCACCTACCGCGGCATGTGCCTGCTGGGATGCAAGCCGAACGCCAAGGCCAGCCCCATCACCAACCAGCTGCCGCGCGCCATCCGGCGCGGGGTGGAAATTCGGGCCGATACCTTTGTCGGCCGCATCGAGCATGACGCGCGGGGGAGGGTGAATGCGCTGCTGTGCTTTCACCGCGCCGGACGCGCCTACCGGCAGCCGGCGCGGCATGTGGCTGTCTGCGGCTATGCCATCGAAAGCCCGCGGCTGTTGCTGAACTCGGCGTCCAAGCTGTTTCCCGAGGGATTGGCGAACCGCAGCGGCGTGGTGGGACGGTATTTCATGGCCCAGGCCGCAACCAAGGTGATGGGCCGGTTCGCCGATCTAGTTCGCCCCTACAAGGGGCCGCCGGCGCAGGCAGTGTCGGAAGATTTTTACGAAACCGATCCGAAAAACGACTTCAAGCGCGGGTTCAGCCTGCAAACCATCGGCCCGTTGCCGGCGGAGTTCGCGGAAGCGATGGCCGAACAGGGACTGTGGGGCGAGGAGCTGCGGGAAACGATGCGCGATTACAACCATCACGCGGCGATCGGCTTGCTGGGAGAGATGCTGCCTGATGAACGCAACCGGGTGGAGCTGGCGCGCGGCAAGGACGCCAAGGACCGCTTCGGACTGCCGATTGGCCAGGTGACCTTCGATCTGTTCGCAAACGACCGCAAACTGGAGGCGGCGGCGCGGAAAAAGGCGGTCGAGGTAATGGAGGCGGCGGGGGCGAGCCAGATCAAGGCGCAACTGCGTTTTGCCCACATTGTGGGCGGCTGCCGCATGGGCAACGATCCCAGACGCAGCGTGGTGGATGGGTTTTGCCGCAGCCACGACATTCCGAACCTCTATATCGCCGACGGCAGCGTCTTCGTCACGCAGGGCGCGGCCAATCCCGCGCTGACGATCCAGGCCATCGCGGCGCGGGCTGGGGATTACCTGGTGACGCAAGCGCGGCGGACGGCGTAAGGCGGCTCAGCCGCCCCGTCCTGGGCGCCCGCGTTGCCCTGGCTGAGCCCGCCACCTACGAATCCCCGCTGGGGCTCAGGACATCTCCAAGTTGCGCGAATCGTCCCTTTCTGCGCCGGTAATTGACCATGGTCCGACCATGGTCTTAACAATGCTATGCTGGTGTCATGGCGGAAGAAATTGCCATTTCGAAATTCAAGGCGACCTGCCTGGCGGTGCTGGAACGCGTGGGCAAGACGGGCCGACCGGTGGTGGTGACGCGTTTCGGACACCCGGTGGCGGAGATCGTGCCGCCGCGCGAGCAGAAGCGCGCGCGTGCGCCCTTCGGATTCCAAAAGGGAACGGTGCGCATCACGGGGGACATCGTAAGCCCGGTCCTGAATCCGGATGATTTCGATGCGATGCGCGGGGAGTGGGAGCCGCCGGAACAGCGGTGAGGCTGCTGCTAGATACCCATATCTGGCTGTGGTACGCGGCGGGAGACACACGGCTGCGCGCGCCGATCCGTCGCCTGGTGCAGGCAGGCGAGCAGGAGGTTTGGTTTTCCGCGGTGAGCGTCTGGGAGATCACCTTGTTGGCCGGGCGCCGGCGCGCCGGATTGGAACCGAACGTCCGTTCCTGGCTGCCATCTGGGCTCGCTCTGGCCGGGGTGCGTGAAGCGCCGATGACGGCGGAGATCGCGCTGGCGGCGGCGGATCTGCCCTGGGCGCATCAGGATCCCGCTGACCGGCTGCTGGCGGCGACGGCGCAGGTGATGGGGCTGGTGCTGGTGACGGCGGACCAGCGATTGCTGGGAGTCCCCGGCCTGGCGGTGCTGGCCAACGCCTAGGAGGGGCTCCGCCGCCCGCTGTTGGGCGCTCCCCTTGGCCGCCCTGGAAACTCTCTTTGGGTCCGCGCTGGGTCGCTGCGGCCGGGTGGGAACGGCTGGCGTCCGGCGCCGTCCGCGTGCCGAACCCGCCGCGTAGCCGCGGGACGGCGCGGTCAGCCGGCGGCGGCGCGCTGGCGCTGGTAGGAGATATAGCCGGTATCGGCGGGCGTGCGGCCCAGCTGGCGGAGCATATGCACCACCTGGCCGAGATGGTAGGCGGTGTGATGGCTGAGTTGCAACATCACCGCGGCGACGGGCGTTTCCACGGCTTGGTCCTGGCGCGTGTAGGCGATGACCCGGCCGGCGGCGCCCTCCGGCTGGGCCGCCACCCAGTCGCGCAGACCGGCGGTCGCGGCTTGCCAGCGGGAACCCATTGCGGCCAGGTCGGGCAGTTCGGCGGCGGCAGGAAAGCCCTTCTGCCCGCCGCGCAGGCGCGCGCCCCAAATCTCCTGCGCGCCGAGGATGTGCAGCACCGTCGCGTGCAGACTGGCAAAGCTGCCGCCCAGGGGACGCTGCCATTCTTCGGTGGTGAGCGGCTCCAACGCGGGCAGAATGCGCTCGCGCGCCCAGTCTTGATACGCAATCAAATCAAGCAGTTCGGCGTTGGTCATGGGGGAACCGGCCTCGGGTGGCCCGTCGCGCCCTTCCAGGTCAGGTTTTGGCGAAGATGCCCTGCAAGAACAAGGCGGTATATTCCTTGCCCATCTCCTCGCCCTTCACCGCACCCTCCGGACGCCACCACTGATACATCCAGTTGATCATGCCCAGCAGGGCAAAGGCGGCGACGCGGGGACGGACGGCAAAACGGCCGCCGCGGCGGCGCTGCACCTCGGCGATCAGGTTTTCCAGAAACACGATATATGCCTTCTTGCGGGCGTTGATCTGCCGCTTCTCCTCTGGGCGCAGGGCATGGTTCTCATGCAGAATGACGGTGATTTCCCGCTCGCGCCCGCCGACCACCACGTCAATGTGCAGGCGGATGCAGGCGCGCAGGCGCTCCTCGGGGTCGGCGATGTTCCGCACCACGGCCACCACCTGCGTCTCGAAGATATCCATCCCGTAACTCATGATCTGAAACAGGATTTCATCCTTGCTTTCGAAATGGTGGTACAGGGCGGCCTTGCTCAGGTTCAAGGCGCTGGCGACATCCTGCATGGAGGTGGCGTCATAGCCTTGCTGCTGAAACAGGTGGGCGGCGGTAAACAGGATGTCCTTGCGGGAATCGTGGCCGGGCATGGGCGCCTCCGCGTTTTTTAAAGCGGCCCAGCCGCCCGGGTTTTGGCCGCGCCGCAGGCGGGGCGGGGCGATGGCGGGGCTTTCGTGCGCCGGCCGCTTCCTCGGCGGCTGATCACACGGAAGGCACATGCTACCATCCCCTTCGCGCCGGACAGCAGAAAAAGGCAGGGGTGGGCATTTTCCCGTTGACAGGGTGCGCCAGGGCTGCGATTCTGGTACTTACCGTCCGGTCGGTAGGAGGAGAGTTCGATGCCCGTTCCGATTTATTACGCGTCCGACGCCCAGCCCGAGCTGTTGCGGGGCAAAACCATCGCCATCATCGGCTACGGCAGCCAGGGGCACGCCCATGCGCTCAACCTGCGGGATAGCGGCCAGCAGGTGATCATCGGCTTGGAGCCGCACCGGGCCAGCGCCACACGCGCGCGGGCCGACGGCTTCGAGGTGCTGCCGGTGGCGGAGGCGGCGCGCCGGGCGGACTGGATCCAGATTTTGCTGCCGGATGAGACCCACGCGGCGGTCTACGAGGCTTCCATCCGGCCGCACCTGACGGCGGGCAAGGTGCTGGGTCTTGCGCACGGCTTCAGCATTCATTTCCGCACCATCGTACCGCCGCCGAATGTGGATGTGGTGATGATCGCGCCGAAAAGTCCGGGGCATTTGGTGCGGCGGGTCTATACGGAAGGCAAGGGCGTGCCAGCGCTGCTGGCGGTGGCGCAGGATGCCAGCGGGAACGCGCGGGAGTACGCGCTGGCCTACGCGGCCGGCATCGGGGCCACGCGGGCCGGCGTGCTGGAGACCAGCTTCCGGGAGGAAACCGAGACCGACCTGTTTGGCGAACAGGCGGTGTTGTGCGGCGGGCTGACGTCGCTGATCAAGGCCGGGTTCGAAACGCTGACGGCGGCGGGCTACGCGCCGGAGATCGCCTATTTCGAGTGCCTCCACGAGATGAAGTTGATCGTGGATTTGATCTACGAGGGCGGGCTGGCGCGGATGCGCGACTCCATTTCCAACACCGCCGAATACGGCGACCTGACGCAGGGGCCGAAGGTGATCGGCGAGGAGACGCGCCGGGCGATGCGGGAGATGCTGGGCCGCATCCAGGACGGCAGCTTCGCGCGGCAGTGGATCGCCGAAAATCACGACGGCGGGGCGCAGTTTCGCAAGCTGCGGGAGCGGGAAAAGGCGCTGGCGATCGAGCAGGTGGGCGCCCGTCTGCGGGGCATGATGAGCTGGCTGCAACCCGGCGGCGAAAAGGCGGGCCAGGCCGCGGCGGCGCCGGAACCGGTGGCGGCGGGGGGCCGGCGATGAGCCGGCCGCACCACGCCGCGGTAGAGCCGCAGGCCGCGACCGGCGCGGCGCGGGAGGCGGCGGCGCAGCCCAGCCGCGTGGGCGCGGAGTTGGTGTGGGCGACGCTGCGGGCCGCGGGCGTGGAGGTGGTTTTCGGCTATCCCGGCGGCGCGGTCATCCCGCTGTATGACGCGCTGGAAGGCAGCGGCGTCCGCCACGTGCTGACGCGGCACGAGCAAGGAGCGGCGTTTGCCGCCGAGGGCTATGCCCGGGCGACGGGGCGGTGCGGTGTGGCGATCGCCACCAGTGGACCGGGGGCGACCAATTTGGTGACCGGCATCGCCGACGCCAAGATGGATTCCGTCCCCCTGCTGTGCATTACCGGCCAGGTGCGCAGCAGCCTGCTGGGCACCGACGCCTTCCAGGAAACCGACATCTTCGACTTGACGCTGCCGCTGACCAAATGGAGCCGGCTGGTGAAGAGCGCCGATGAGATCCCCGCGGTGCTGGAGGAGGCGATGCATCACGCCACCACCGGACGGCCCGGGCCGGTGCTGGTGGATCTGCCCGTGGACGTGTTGAAGGCGCGCACCAGCGCTCCGCCCAGCGGGGCATACACGCCGCCGCGGCGCAAGCGCGCGCCGGGCTTTCCCGCCACCGCCGCCGCCGCCCTGCTGCGGGAGGCGCAGCGGCCCGTGCTGCTGATCGGCGGCGGCGTCAAGCTGGCCGGAGCGGTGGAGGAAACGCGCCGGCTGCTCGATTGGCTGCAAATTCCCGCCGGGGCGACGGTGCACGGACTCGGAGTAATTCCGAACGAAGCGCCCTACGCCCTGGGCATGGTGGGCATGCATGGAACGCGGCGGGCCAACCTCGCGCTGCACGAAGCCGATTTGCTGGTCATTTTCGGAGCGCGGCTGGACGATCGCGTCACCGGCGATCCGGGACGCTTTGCGCCGGAGGCGCGGGTGGTGCACTTCGATATTGACCCGGCGCAGCTGGACCGTGTGCGGCGGGGCGATCTGGCCGTGATCGGCGATTTGGCGCAGACGCTGCCGCAACTGCGCGCGGCGCTGGCCAGCGCCCAACTGCCGGACTACACCCGCTGGCGGGACGTGGCCTGCGGCGCGGACCGCGCCGACCCCGAGCCGAACTCCCGGGGGCTGGCGCCGGTGCGCTTTTTGGACCGGTTGTTCGCGGAATTGCGGCGCAGGACGGAGGAGGCCTTCGTGGTCGCCGACGTCGGCCAGCACCAGATGTGGGCGGCGCAGCGCTACCGCGCCGCGTTCCCCCGCGGCTTTATCACCTCCGGCGGGCTCGGCGCCATGGGCTTCGCCCTGCCGGCGTCGATCGGGGTGCAACTGGCGCGGCCGGAAACCCCGGTCGTGTGCATCTCCGGCGACGGCGGGTTCCAGATGAATATTCAGGAACTGGCCACCATCCGGCGCTGCCAACTGGGGCTGAAGGTCCTGGTTGTGGACAACCAATATCTGGGGATGGTGCGCCAGTGGCAGCAGCTGTTTTATCAGCGCAACTACGCCGAAACCGACCTCAGCGACAACCCGGATTTTGTCGCCATCGCCGCCGCCTACGGCATCCCCGGCGAGCGCATCCAGGCCGATCCGGCCTCGCCTTCCGGCACCGATGCCCAGGGCGAGGCGGCCATTGAGCACTTCCTGGCGGCTCCGGGAGCGGCGATGCTGGTCTATAGCTGCCCGCAGGAGGCCAACGTCTTCCCCATGGTGCCTTCCGGCGCGTCGCTTTCGGAGATGTTGCTGACGGAGGAGGAGTAGTGGCGGCAACCGGGGTGCATCGGGTGGAGATTCGCTACCACAACCGGCAGGGGGCGCTGTTGCGGATCCTGAACGCGGTCTCGCGGCGCGGCTTGGACCTGCCGTACGTGCTGGCCGAGTCCGCCGGCGACCTCCATCAGGCGACGCTGCTGCTGGAGGTCACGCCCATGCAGCTGGCGCAGCTGGGGCGGGAATGGCGCAGCATCGTGGACGTGGTGGAGGTGCGGCAACCGGTTCCCTTGCAGCCGGAGCCGGAGCCCGAAGGGTTCGGATCCCGCGTATAGGCCGCGGTCACATCGCGGGCAGCCCCGCCCGGTTCCCGGGGCACCACGCCGGGGGGCCGGCAGGCGGGCTGCCACGGGCAACGACGGACCGCCGCAGGCCGCATGACGGCGTCAGGCCGCCCCGTGATCCGATCTGTTCCCAGGCCCGGCCTCCCTCCCAGCCCCCCTGTCGGCCGGGGCCGTGTCGCGGGCAGACGGGCAAACTTCGCCGCTAAGTGGATGAGCGATACGCTGGCCGCAGGGCCAGGGCGGCGATGCCGGATAATAAACAGGTGCTTCGCTGGAGCGGCATCTTTCTGTTTGCGGCCCTAGCCGCTCCCGGTTATGCGGCGCCGGCGCACCCTGCCCGCTCGCGGATCCTGCACCCGCCGGCCCCGGCCCGTGCCGGGGTGAAAGCGCCAAGCCTGCAACAACAACACCGCTGGCTGGCGCCGGCGATGCGGGCCGCCCGGCGGCGGCAATGGGATTTGGCGTATTGGCTGGCGAAGCAGACGACCGAGGCCCATGGCCAGACCGCACTGTTGCACGCCGTTCAGGCGGCGCTCGGGGAGCAAGCCGTCCGCGCCCATCTGCTGCGGGCCCAGCGTGAGCAGGAGGCGGGTGACGCCCTGGCGGCGGGACTGGACTACCGCGCGGCGCTGGCGATCCAGCCCAAGAACAGCGTGGCGCGGCGCGCCTTAATGCGTCTGTTCGCCTTGGCGCCCGCCCCGACGGCCGGCGCGATGCTGGTGCGGGGCGCGGCGCCACCGATGCAATTGGCGCTGCCGCGGCGGCCGCGCAGCTTCAATTTGCATGGCGGGCTGCGGCAGATTATCGGCGACGTCGCCGGCGCCTACGGCCTGCGGGCGTATATCCAAAACACGGTGCCCGATGCGCCGGTGCGCCTGCATGTTGGCGAGGCGACCTTCGGCCAGGCGGCACAGCTGCTGCGGCATTTGGGCCATGTCACCTGGACCGCGGTGGGACCGCACACGGTCTATTTCGGCCTGGCGAGCCAGGCGCGGAGCTTCCAGCCGCTGGAGCTGCGCACGTTCTACCTGCCTTGGGTGACAAGCCGACGGATCTGGTGGAGTTGGAGCAGATGCTGCGCGTCATTCTGGACCCGTACGAAGTGCAGGGCAACACGGCGGCGCAAAGCATCACCGTGCGCGCCCAGCCGACGGTGGTGGACGCGGCGGAGCGCCTGCTGCTCAATTTGAGCGCGGCGCCGGGCGGGGTGATGTTCGAGGTGCAGGTGGCCGAGGTCAATCGCAGCCTGGCGCGGGAACTGGGCGTGACCGCTCCCTACCAGCTCCAGGCGCTGGCGTTGGGGCCCATTCTCAGCCAGCTTTCCAGCGCCAACCTCAGCGAATCGCAGCTCCTCCAGGCGCTGTTCCAAAACGGCGGGTTGAATGGACTGCTCAGCGCCGGTCAGCTCACGGCGCAACTGGCGGGCCTGGAAAGCCAGCTCGCGCCGCTGCTCTCCACGCCGCTGGCGACGTTTGGCGGCGGACTGACTGCGATGGCGCTGACGCTGCCGCCGGCGACGCTGCACCTAAGCCTGAACACCTCGCGGGGTGAAACCTTGCAGGAAGCGTGGCTGCGCGCCGATGCCGGACAGCCGGCGACGCTGCAAATCGGCGAACGTTATCCGGTGGTGAACGCCACGTTCTCGCCGATCCTGAACAGCGCGGCGATCTCCAAGGTGCTGGGCAGCGGCACGTTTCAGCCGCCGTTCCCGTCCTTCACGTTCATCAACTTGGGGCTGAGCCTCAAGCTGACGCCGCAGCTCGATGCGCGCGGCCGCGTCCTAGTGAAGGTGCAGGCGCGGGAAGAGGCATTGAGCGGCGCCAGCAATAACGGCATTCCGGTGCTGGAAGACCATCGCCTATCCACGCTGGTGGACCTGCGCGACGGCGAACCGGCGCTGGTGGCGGGATTGGCGTCGCGGCAGAACCAGGTCGTCCACACGGCCCTGCCCGGGCTGGGACAAATCCCCGGTCTGGAGGATGCCTTCGGCACCAGCCAGACCAACCGCCAGCAGGACGAGCTGGTGGTGGTGATCACCCCGCATATCCTGCATGCCCGGCGGCCGAGGACGCAGGCGATTTGGCTGCCGGCGGATGACTTCCGCGTAGGCGGCTATGCGCCGGCGCCGTACTCCCCGCCCGTTGCGCCACCACCGGGAAGCCCGCGCCCGCCCGCGTCGCACAGCCCGTTTTTCCAGCCGCGCCAAGCGCCGGCGCCGGCTAGCCGGCCGGCCCAGCCGACCGGCGCCGCCGGCTTTTAGCCCGCCTTGCCCGCAGCCGCGGTGGCCGCCACGGTGGTGAAGTTGGCCGCGGAGGTGGCGCTCGTGCCGGCCGCTTGCACGGTGATCTTCACCTGATATTTCCCCGCCGGGAAAATGTGCAAGGGGATGTTGGCGACGAAGGGAATGCGGCCCTGGGCGTCCGGCGCGGGCAACGGCGAGGGCGGCGTGCGCACGAAGGTCGTGCCGTTTTTGGCGAAGCTCATTTGCACCGTGGCGCCACTGGTGCCCGGGGGCACGGCGGCAATGAAGTAAAAGCCCACGGTGCTCTTGGGATTGGCGCTGGCCTCCAACTGGTCGCTGAGATTGGGCACCAGCTGGTAGTTCTGATAGTGCAGCGGGTCATATTGCTTCGCCGCGCGCTTTTGGGCTGGAGTGGCGCCGGCGAGCACCACGACGCTGCTGACCCGCACCTTGCCCGCCGCGGGCACCGTGAGCGGGCGGGTGACGACGGTGGCCTTCTTGGGCTGGGCCTGGTAGAGAACCGTCTGCACGGTGTAGTCACCGGCCGGCAGCAGCGCGGTGCGAATGAACGGCGGCGAAAACGAGCTGCGGAACTTGGCCAGGCCCTGCGGCGGCACGGCAAAGCCGAACGGATGGCTATAGTTGTCCACTACGCGCCCTTGCGCGTCCTTGATCACTTGCAGCAGGGTAAAGCGGACCAGATCCTTGCCCTTCAGGCTCGGGTCGCGCTTCGCTAGGGCCGCGCCGGTGGGAGTCACCGCGAGATCGCGCAAGGGAACGCGCGTTTCCAGGTGCACGGTCGCGAAGTTGCCGCCGGACGGAAAGGCCAGCGCGCCCGTGTCCACGGCGAGATCGTGCGGCGGAGGCTGAACGCCGAGTTCCGCCAGCAACGGCTGGTCATAGCTGTGCGTCGGATTGGCCAGTTGTGGGGTGGCGTAATATCCCTTGCGCGCGCGGACGATCCAATGCGGATGGCCAATTACCTTGATGGTGATGGCGTGATAGCCGCCGGCGCCGGTGGTGGTCGGCTGATAGGTCAGCTCGTAGTGGCTGCCGATGTCGTTGGCGATCTTGGTCATGAAGGGATTGAGGTCGTTGGTTCGCGAGGCCACGAAGCCGCCGGTGGAATCCGCCAATTGCCGGAGGTTAGTCAAGCGCCCGGCGTAGGAGATATTCTCCTCGCTGTTGCCGAGATTGGCCTCGGCGCTGCTGACGGCGCCCCGGCCGCCGGCCATGTCCTGCTGGTCCGCGGTCCCAACCGCTTGTTGCATGCTCTGGGTGATCTCGCTGGCGCTGGACTGGAGGGACAGACCGGTGGGATCAATCGCGTAAAACGCGACGTGGTTGCGATTGGCGTCGTGGATGAGGGCGCGGAGCACGAAGACCGTGTTGCTGTTCACGCCCAGCCATTGGCTGAAATACAGGATTTCCTTGCGGCCGGGCAGCAGGCTCAAGCCGTCCACCAGCGAGCGCAGCGCGGTCAGGCTTTGCCAGCCCTGGTCCTCGCCGGCCATGGCGGCGGAGCGCTGGAGGCTGTTGGCAATCATTTGGCTAAAGATGGCCTGGGTGATCGCGCCCGCGGCCACGCCGGGGCCGCCCGCGGGAACGCCCGTGGACATCGCCGCCTGCTGCGCCATGCTCAGCGCCTGGGCTTGGTCCGACTGCGCCTGATTGGCCGCCTGTTGCGCCGTCAGCGAAGTCTGGCGGTATTGCTGCGCCGTCCCGCCTACCGCGACCTGCACGGCCTTTTCCAGCCTGGATTTGTTCTTGGTTACCGGCGACAGCGCGTAGAGCACGCTGTCAATGCGGTACACCGCGCCGTAGTCGCCAGGGCCAAAATCGCGCCTGAGAAAATCATCCGAGGCTTGCTTCGCCAATTGCCGGCCGCCGCCGGTCACGCGGTCGTAGACCAAGAGAACCAAATTGAACGGCTGGGGGCGCAATGCCGGCGACAAGCCGACTTTTTCCAAATCCGCGCCGGTGAGATGCACCGAGCGCGAAACCATACGGAAGCTGTCAATCTTTTGGGTTTGGCCATTGTCCAACAGCTCCAGCTGATCGGGTTTTAGGTTCTTGATGATCTTGCCGTGGCGGTTAGTCACGACCAGGTCCACCATGACCTCGTTGACGTTCTTGCGAATCACGGGTTTTGGCGTCTGCGCACCGGCGGAGGGGATGGCCATGGCGGCGATAAGCGCAAGGACGGAGGAGCGGAGGGAAATCAGCTTCATGGGGTACCTGAATGGGGCTGGGAGTGGAGGTAAACGGAAGCGGGCAACACGCCGTTGTTACGGAAGGAACTGCTGAGGCGCTCCAAACGGCGAAAGTCCCGTTCTTCCCGCAATGCGGCCTTTTCGCGGTGCAGGCGGAGATCGGTCTGGGCTAGCGTATAGCGGACTTGGCTATTCTCCGGCGCCAAGGCCTTGGCCCGTGCCAGTTGGCGCGCGGCTTCCGCGAAACGACCCTGACGAAAGGCAATGTAGCCGACCATGTAGTGGGTGGCGAAATTGTCCGCCTGCAAACGCAGTGCTTGGCGCGCCAGGGACATGGCCTGGGCATACTGCGCACTCTGCACGCGCAGGGCCGCCAGCTGAAGGCGCGCCGGCACGTTGCGCGGCTGAACTTGCAGCTCGCGCTGAAAGGCCATGGCGGCGGCGTGCAAATGGCTGGTGCGAATCAACAGGATGCCGTCGTTATATTGCACATACGGCACGCGGGGAAAAGCGCGCACCACGGCGGCCATCGCTTTTTGTGCCGCCAGCGGCTTGCGCGCCTCCATCTGGTAGACCGCCAGGCCCATCGCGTCCACCAACCGCCGTCTGCGGGCGGAGAGCACGCGACCCAACTGCGCGGGCAGAACGGGCAGGTGCAGGGCGGCAAGGCCGAACGCCTGCACGATGCCGGGCGAGGTGCGATGGTTGAGGGCGAAACCGCGCAACAGATGCCGCGCCTGGGGAAACTGCTCCAGCATCAGCAGGTCTTGCGCTTCATCGTACAGCGCCACCGCCTGGAGGTTCGGATTCGGCAGGCCCAGCGACCGGCCTTCCTGCAGGTGCTTAAGAGAACGGCCGAAATCGCGCGCTTCGAAATCGCATAGACCAAGCATGGCCCAGGGGGCGCCGTGCTTGGGATCAAGCTGGGTGAGGCGGCCAAAAGCTTGCCGCGCGCCGCGCACATTGTGGGCCTCATAGAGCAGCGTGCCAAGATCCCACAGGCCCTCCTTCCAATTGGGGTCGGCGCGCAGGGCCGAGGCGAGGGCGTGCATGGCCGGCGCAGCCTTGCCGGCGGCCACCGCTCGGGTAGCGGCGTGTTTGAGCTGGGCGGGCGTGGACGGCGTGGCAGCGCGCGCTGGCGAAACGGCGACGGCGAACACCGCCAGGGATGCAATTACCGCCAGCAGGCACGGCCAGGAAGCGATTGGCGGCCGCCGCGCCCTCATGGATGGCCTCCGGCGCCGTGCGCGGCGAGTTGCAATGACTCGCGCCGGCGCTGCTGAATCGCCTGCTTCTGCCGGTCGGCGACCAATTGCCTGACCATGGCCCGCTGTTCTGCCCCACGCTTGGGCTCATGCAAGCGGTAATAGATTTCCCCCAGCACCACATGGCCTTGGGCATTTTTCGGATGAGCCCATACAACCGGCGCCAGCAACGCCCGCGCGCGCCGCAGATGACCCTGGCGTTGCTCCACCAGGGCTAGCTGCAACGCGGGCTGGAACGCGGCCGGAACCATCGCATGGGCGCGGCGGAGATAGGGCGCGGCTTTCACCAACTCACCCTGTTGCGCGTACAAGAAGCCGAGATAAAAGTTGGTCTCGTAGTTGTTGGGGTCGAGCGCGTATTCCTTTTCGAAATTGCCCAAAGCGGCCGCCGACTCCCCCGACAAGAGCTGGGCCTCGGCCAGCCACAAATGGGCCAGCGGCATTTTCGGGGCCATTTTCACCGCCTGCTTGTACTCCGCGATGGCGCGCTTCCATTTATGGCTCTCCCGGAAGGCGTCGCCCAGCATGAGATGAACGACTGCCGAATCGCCCTTACTCATGATGCGATTGATCCAGGCGCCACCCCGGTGCAAGTGACCGGCCCGAATTAGCGCCGTGCCGCGAACATAGGCCAGCGCCAGGTCGCCCGCGTGGCGGGTCCGGAACGGCGCCGTGCGGGCAATGGCCGCGGCGTAGTGTCCCAGCGACAGTTCGCAGGTCGCCAGCAGCAGGGAAGCGCGGTAGGCGCCGGGTTTGCGGGCCAAGTATCCCTGGAAATTGCGCGCCGCCGCCTCGAGCTGGCCGGTTTTGAAATACGCCAAAGCCAAATCCATGCGCGCCGCCGCCAACTGGGGGTCAAGCCGCAGCGCCTGGCGATACGCCCGAATCGCCGCGCCAAAACGCCCCTGCCGCGCGGCCATCACGCCCTGCTGAGCGGCGGTCCTCGCCCCGGCGCCCTTCCCGTCCTGGGCCCTGGCAAAGCCAGAACCCATCAGCGCCAGCGCCGCGAACGTAACCAACGGCCCGCCCCGCCGGCAGAAACACCCCATGACGGACATTATAAAACCGGACATCCCGGACGGCGGGGGATGCCGCCCGGGTTGCTGGCGGGCTCTGCCTCAGAATATGAACTTCAGGCTCAGCGACATCTCCCGGTGGCCGGTCCAGCTATGCAGATAACCGGGCATGTTTTGCGCGTTGACCGCTGGGTTTCCGCTGCCGATCGCCGGCTGCGTCATATAGCCACCATACGGAATCTGTAGCGTCGGGCTTTGGGTGCCGTTGACCGCCAAGATGCCATTGGGATGGTTGAAGACGTTGAACGCTTCGACGCGAACCTGGAGCTTGCGCACCTCGCTCTTGCCAATGGCGAAGCTCTTGAACAAGCCAAGATCGGTGTTCACGATTCCGGGGCCGTGGATGTACGGAATTTGGTAGTCGCCGTTGTGGCCGGGACCGGGTGACTCAAAGCAGTTGGCGTTGAAGATCTGATTCGGCCCCAAGTTCGCCGTCGGGTTGCAGGTAACAAATGTATGCACCGTGGTGTCGGGCGTGCCGGTGATGACGTTGGCGTTGTAGTTGCCAGGGCAAGCGCCATTGCCGCCCGCGCCACAAACGCTGGCGCCGACGATGGTCATGGTGGTGCCCGCGGCCCCGTTCTGGTTGGAGTTGATGAGCGGGAAGCCCTGCTGGAGGCTGGTGATGCCGGTGATCTGCCAGCCGTCCAATGCTTCATCGCCAACGAAGTTGGAGCCGAATAGATCGTGGCCGAAGTTGGGCAGCACGATGTTGTATTGCGCTGACAACGCGTTGGTCACATCGTACGGCAACGGGCCATAACTGCGGCCGCGATAGTTGAACGGATCCACCGGGAAGCCGCCACCATTAAAGATACCGCTGACGCCCAACGCCTTACTGAACGTGTAGGCGAGGCTATACGTCAGGTGCGGCGTCGTGCGCGTGGCGGTCAGCTGGAACGCATTGTAGTTTTGGTAGTACTGGGGAGCGTCGAAAATGATGCTGCCGTAGTCTGCGTAGGGCCGGAAGGGCTGATCCCCGGCCAATTGACTGGGTTCCGTGGGGCTAAGGCAGTTCATCAGCGTATAGCCCTGCGCCGCGCAGGACGCCTGCCACATCGGCGTCTCGGTGCCCGGCGGGATCAGGTTGTAATTGAAGCCGCCGTTGCCGCTGCCGCCGGGGCCCATTTGGTTGCGGCTGACGTTGCCGACGTAGCTCGCTTCCAGCACCGTCCGCCAGGGCATCAACTGCGACAGACTCAGGCTATAGCTAACGGTATAGGGTACGCGGTTGTTGGTGGCGCTGAGGCCGGTGATGCCGGTGATGCAAGCGGCATTGCTGATGGCGTTGGCGGCATTGCAATTGGGCAAGTAGCTCGCGTTCAGTTGCGATAAGTACAGGCTGCCGCCCAGCGAGACCGTGGACGCCACCGGGGGATTTCCCACCGCCGCCCCCGGGACGTTGAACTGGTTTTCGTAATAGTACACTCCGGCGCCGCCGCGCAAGATGGTGGAGGCGTGGCCGGTCAGGTCGTAAGCGAAGCCGAGATTTGGGGCGAATTGGATCCCGGAGCCGGGCACGCCCGAAAGAGGAACACCGGGGTTTAGGGCAGCACGCTGCAGGCCAGGATAGGCCCCGACGGGCGCGGCGCCGCCGGTATAGCCGGCCTGCTGCCCCGTCAGATTGTAGGTCTGGCCGTTGACCGTGAACGACAGGTTGGTGGCGCTGCCACAGCCGTAGGGGCCGGGGGTTTGGCAGAGATATCCTCCACCGCTGATATAACCGGGGATGCTAAACGTGCTGATCTCGCCCAGCCGGTCGAACGGCTGGCCGATGTGGTCCACGCGCAGTCCGTAGGTCAAGGTCAGCCGGGGCGTGGTGCGCCAGGTGTCCTCGATATACCCATCGAATTCGTTATAGGCGAGGTTGGGCAACAGGAGCTTGTTCGATTGGCCAAAACCGTCCACCTGCCCCAGCATCAGATCGGCGTAGGCGTTGCCGGACTGGATTCCCCAACGGGAATCGGTGATGAAGCCGCGCGGATCGCTGGTCGGCTGTTGGTTGGTGACGTGTTCGTAGTAAACACCGAACTTCAGCAGATGATTGCCCGCCACCAGGGAGAAGTCGTCGCGGATCTGGTTCAGCCATTTGTCGGCATAGGTGTTGGGCACGGTGCTGCCCTCGCCGTTGATCAGCGTCGGGAAGCCGCTGTCCCAAGAAGTGATGCCGGGCATCAGGCCGGTGGTGTTGGGGAAGACGCCCTGATAGGGATAACCCAAAGCGGCCGTGGAATCCAATGCGGGGTTGGCCAGGCCCCACGGCAGTACCAAACGCGTAGTGCCGAAATTGATTTCATTCGTCAGCGTCGGGCTCAACACCTGTACCAGCGTGCCCGTCACGCCGTTGGAGTGCTGCTGCGCGGTTTCGGTGCCGGGATAGGGGATGGTCGAACCGCCCCACCACAGGCCGTAGGGATCCACAGCCGTCTCGGATTCGTGATCCAAGGTGACGTAGAGTTTCGTGTTCTCGGTGAAATCGTAGTCAATGCGGCCGGTATAGGTGTTGTGGTCGACCGGGCCGGTGGCGTCGCTGATGTAGTTGAACGGCAGAGCCTGCGTCGGCGTATGGTTGGGCAGCGGCATCTGCTTGAAGAACGCGGTCGCCGCCGGATCCATCGCCGTCGCCGAACCAGACGGACCGAAGGGGATGACGCCCGGCGTCGTGCAGCGGACCGTGGCTCCGTTGGCGAAGCTGTACGTCGGAGTGAAGGTGTCGTATTGCCCGCTCGGCGGGGTCGCGTCGCCCTGGCTGGTCCCCTCGTAAAAGGGGTTGCCGGCGTCGAGGATAGGGGCGGGTGCTCCATTTGACGGCGGCGTGCCGTAGACCGGGCCGACCGTGCATGGTGCGATGCTGCCCTCGTTGGTGAAGCCGGAGGTCCAGTACTGCTGATAGGGGCTGCCGTTGAGCAGCTCGGTGAAGTTGCCTTGCCGCATCAGCTGGGTTGGCACACTGCCCTGATGCACGCCCAAATCCTGCGTCTGCCGCATCCATTCCGCGCCGAAGAAGAAGAATGCCTTGTTGCGGTGCTTGTTGAAGCTGGTGCCGGGAATGATGATGGGGCCTCCGATGTTGAAGCCGGGGTAGTTGAACGTGGATTGGGGACGCGCCAAATGCGATTGGTTGTTCAGCCAATCATTGGCGTTCCAGCCAGGACGCCGCCCGGTCCAGTACGCCTCGCCGTGGAACTGGCTGGTGCCCGCCTTGGTAACCGTGTTGATGACCACCGGGCCTTGCGGATTGGCCGCGCTGAAGTTGGCGGTCTGAACCGTAACCTCGGAAACCATTTCCTTGTCGGGAATCATGGCCGCGCCGCAGTTACAGCCGGGGTCAATGTTGTTGGTGCCGTTGCTGGTGATGGAGACCGCGTCGGGGCGGCCGCCGTTGACATTAAAGCCACCCACGCCGCCGGCAGTGCCGTTGAAACCGGTGACCTCGGGGTTGTAGCCGTTCTTCACCACGCCGGGAAGAATCAAGATGGAGCCAATCGCCGAGCGGCCTTCCAGAGGCATATTTTCCACTTGCTCGCTGGTGATCGTCTCTTCCTTGGCGCCGGTGGTAGTTGGAACAACATAATATGCCTGGCCGCTGACCTCGACGGTCTGGGTCGAGGAGCCGAGTTGCAGCGTGAGCCCAGGAATCCCAATTTCGGCGCCGGCGGTCAGCACGATGTTGGTTTTGTTGAGCGCCTTGAAGCCGTGATGGCTGACGGTCACGGAGTAGGTGCCGCGAGGGACGGTCGTGAAGCTGAACAGGCCGGAGGCGTCGGTGGACGTCGTTCGCGTTTCGCTGGTCGCCTGATTGGTCAGCACCACCTTGGCGCCCGGGACAACGGCGCCGCTCGGATCGGTGACGGTGCCGGTGATGGTGCCGTACTGCGCCTGGGCGCGCGCCTGGGGCACGACAACAAAGGCCAGGCCGAGGGCCAAGATCAGCGCCACGCTGGCGCGAACCGCGAAACGGACGAAAACGGTGCTCAGGGACTGCCGCATGCGAATGGTCTCCTCAGTGACGCAATGCACTCTTGGCCCGGCCACCACCTGACCTTTTCGACCGTGCCGCCGATTACGTTAGTCCGAGCCAACCGTCCGGTCAATGGCCAGTTTGCGGAAAGTGATGGTCATTTTGCGACACGGCCTTTGCCCCAGGCATGGGCGGATGCCGCTGCGGCGGCGGGGGACGGGTGCGAACTCGGGCTCAGTTGGCGAAGATACGGCCTATAATCAGCGGCAAGTCCGTTGCTGTTCTGCTTGCCGATGCCCACTGGACCGACTCATTTCGCCCGCCGCGGCTCCGCCCTGTTGACCGCCGTGATGCTGACCGTGGCGGCGTCCGCCTGGTTGGGCGCCCGCCGGCCGGCACCGGCAACCCCCAAGCCGCGGCATTACTTCACCCGCGAATGGCGGCCGGCGATGGGCGGACCGGCGGGGCTGCATTATGTGGGCGCCAACGTTTGCCTCACTTGCCACACCACGTATGGGACCGAGCTGGGGGCGGGCATGGGCCATGCCTCCGATCGGCCGGTGCGGGCGACGATCTTGCGGCGCCATCCGCGGCTGCGCGTCACCTTGGACCATGACACTTATCAAGTGACGCGAACGCCGTCCGGCCGCTATCGCTACAGCGTGCGGCGCGGCAGGCAGCGCGTGGCGGTCCTGCTGTCTTGGGCATTCGGGCTGGGCGCCGCGGGGCAGACGTATGTCTACCGCCGACACGGCGGCTATTATGAAAGCCGCGTCAGCTTTTTCAACCAACCGCGCGGCCTCGACATGACCATGGGCTACGGGCCCCGGCCGCCGGACACGCTCTGGCATGCCTTGGGGCGGCGGCTGCCGCCGGACGAAGCCAAGGCCTGCTTTGTCTGCCATACCACGGGCAGTTATTTGGGGGGCAAGTTCCGCCCGCAACGCGCCACTTCAGGCGTGAGGTGCGAGGAGTGCCACGGGCCCGGCTCGGCTCATGTCGCGGCCATGCGGGCGCATGACTTCGCCGGCGGCTTCCATATCTTTAACCCCGGTAATTTGAACGCCAATGACCTGGTCAATTTTTGCGGCTCCTGCCATCGCACCACGATGACCGTGCTGGCCATGGGGGTGACGGGCCCGCTCGATGTTCGCTTCCAGCCGTACCGGCTGACCCTCAGCGAATGCTGGAACCCCACTGACAGCCGCATCGCCTGCCTGGCCTGCCACAACCCGCACAAGCCGCTGGTGACGCAGCCCGCCGCGTACGATCACGCCTGCCTGGCATGTCACGTGGTGAAGGGCGAGAAAATGACCGCGGCGCTAAGGAAGACTCATCCCGGTCCCGCCTGCCCGGTGGCGACGCATGACTGCGTAACCTGCCACATGCCCAAGGTGCACCTGCCCGGCTCGCATGATCTGTTTACCGATCACGACATCCGCATCGTGCGTCCGGGCGCGCCATATCCGGGCTAGGACAATGGAGATGCACGCGGCCCCCCCGTGGGCGGCCGCGAGCGAACCGGCGGTTCGCGCGCGCATTATTTCCTTGGGAATGGGCGAACGGGGCTAGGCAACGCGCGCAGCCGGCTCCGCGGCGTCCAATCCGAAATGGATTGCCGGACGCGGGCCCCACGAGCGGTGACAGCGGCCCTGCCGCGGGGGGTCAAAACCCCTGGTGCGCGGCCGGGCAACGCTCTCGGTCTAGCTAGACGGAGAAGGAAGAACCGCAACCGCAGGTGTGCTTGACGTTGGGGTTGTTGAACTTGAACCCGTTGCCTTCCAGCGTCTCGATGTAGTCCACCTCGCAGCCCTCGAGGTACATCAGGCTCATGGGGTCCACGAACACCTTCAAGCCTTCCAACTCAAAAGTCTGGTCCTGCGCGCCGGGAGCGTCAAACTGCATGGAATAGGAAAACCCGGAACAGCCGCCGCCGACCACGGCGACGCGCAGTCCCTCCGGCGCCGGGGTCTGCTGCGCCAAAATCTCCTTCACCTTCGCCACCGCCTTGGGCGTCACGGTAATCGCCATCGGATCTCCTCCTGGCCGCCCGCCGTGCGCTCCGTGCCGGGCGCCACAGCAAAATCGGCCTGTGTCTAGTGTAATGCAGGGCGGGTGCGGGACGCCAGGCGCCGGGTGGGCAGGCGCGGGGAGCCATTGGTATGGATAAGCGCGCGCCTCAGCCCCGCTGCATCTCTCGCTGGGGCGAACCGCGGCGTTCTTTCGTGCGCCGTGGGCGCACAGGGAGTTTTGCGGCCCTCCCGCGCCGGCCGTATCTCCTCGGGCAACCGGCGGGGCCCGCGCGATCGGCCGGCCAATTCTCGATGGCTCGCCGGCGGCGGGCGTGCGGCTGGGCCGCAAGGCCAAGGATGGAGGCCGGCCGGGGCGCAGGACCTCGCGAGGTTGCTACCAAAGCGAGGTGGGAGCGCGGTTAGGCGTTGGGAGCGGCGGCCGCCGCGAGCGGCACGCCCGAACCGGCGAGAGGCAAAAGGATGGTGAAGGTGCTTCCATGCCCTAGCGCGCTGCGGACGCTGATTTCGCCGCCGCTCTGTTCGACGATGCCATAGACCAAAGCCAAGCCCAGACCGGTGCCACGCCCGGGCTCTTTAGTGGTGAAGAACGGCTCGAAGATCCGCTGCTGCACCTCTTCGCTCATGCCGGCGCCGGAGTCGGTGACCTGGAGGCAAACCCGGCGGCCGTGGTGCTTGCCCGCGGGCGATTCCGCCGGCGGAGCCAGGAAGGTCGCCAGGCGCAGCGGCCCGCCATTGGGCATGGCATCCCGGGCGTTGATGACCAGATTCATGACTGCCTGTTCCAGCGGGCCGCGGTCGGCAAAGATGAGCGGCAACTGCGGCGCCAGATCGGTGACCAGCTCGATGCTGTCGCCCACCAAGGCCCGCAGCATGGGCAAGAACTCGGCGAGCATGGCGTTCAAATCCAGGGGCGCCGGCGAAAACGTCTGGCGGCGGCTGTAGGCGAGCAGTTGGCGCGTCAATGCGGCTGCCCGATCGGTAGCCCCCTGGATCGCTTCCAGCCCCGCCCGCTCGCGGTCGCTGCAACCGGTGGCCAAGAGCATGGCGGTGCGGCCGGAAACAACGGTCAGCAGGTTGTTAAAATCATGGGCGATGCCGCCAGCCAAGCGGCCCAACGCCTCCATCCGTTGCGCATGCTGCAATTGCCGCTCCAACTCGACGCGTTCCCCGGTTTGCCGCAAGATGGTCGCCGCCTGCTGCCGCAGGCTGCGCCGCAACACCAAATTCCACAGCAGCGCCAGCAATGCCACCAGCAGCAGCCCAAAAAACAGCCAATGCAACCGCTCGGCGGTCCACCAGGAAGGCGCCTGCAACACCACGACGTCGGAACTGCCGCGCAGCCACAGGCGCCATGCCATTGCGGCTCCGGGAAGCCCGCCGCCGGACCCGGGAAGTGGAACGGCGATGCCCGTGAGGCGCAGCACGCTGCCGGGCGGCAGATGCCGTCTCGCCAAGCGCGCGGCCTCGGAACCGTATAAGACGGCTTGCAACGGCGCCCCCCCGCGGGACAAGTAGAGGCTGATCTCTTGGGCTGGACCTTCCGGCGGGGTGATCACCACCTGACGCAGCCGCGCGACGGCAAACTCGAGCTGGCCATTAACCCGCTGCGCCGCCGCCGTCCGTGGCAACCGCGCCGGCCGCGGCGCCGGGCCCAAGCCGAGCGCCTGGACCAGCACATCGTCGAGCACGACTCCGCCTTCGCTGACACTGGGAAAACCCACCGCGGTCACGCGCTCGCCGAGGCGCAACCGCCCGGCTGGAATGCGGCCGGCCGCCCATTGCAGCCAGGCGCCGCCGGTCGCGTCTTGCAGGGCGAAGCCGGACTCACCCACGGCGGTTACCACCCCCTGTACCCGCACGCGATGCGGGAAGACGCCCCAGGCGGTGTAGCGCAGCAAGGCGGAGATGCTCTGCAGCGGCAGATGAAAGGGATGCGCCGGCGCCGGCTGAACCACCTGCACGGCGGCGATGGAAGGAACGAACAGTTCGACGCGAGCGGGATGGCTGGGAGTCATCACATGGGCGAGAACGCCGGTGACGCGAACCCCGGCATCCACCCACACCGGCGGGTGATCCGCCGGCGTGATCGGCAGCCGGGCGACCAGGCGCGCCAAGTTTTCCTTGAGGGTGAGGCGCAGGCCCTTAGGGGTAAAGCGCTGGGCTTGGATCACCCCGCGGACTAGGATCCACTGCGCATCATCGAGGCCGGTTTCGGCTTGGCGAAGATTCTCCGGTTGCGCCGCCGGCAAGCGGCCAACCCCCAGCAGGCGCACCTGGCGAGCAACCAGAATCGGCGCCACGTCACCGGCGCCGGTATGCCCGATCACGCGCACCCGATCCCCGGCCCGCAAGGGCGGATGCAGGGTTTGCAGGTCCACGAAGATGCCGCCGGTGGCGTCCTGCAAGTAAAGCGCCGGGGGCACCCCCTCCCGGCCGGTGCTGCGGCCGAAATAGGTCACCACGCCCGTGATCCGCGCCGGCAGATGGCGCGCCGCCGCCGCCGGCAGCAGGCGGCGAATGGAGGCCACCGTGCGCAGCGGTGCAGGCGCCGTAGCGGCACTCGCCGCCGCGAGCAGCAGCGCCGCCAATGCGGCGGGGGTGAACGCGCCGCGGATCCGAAATGGCTGCCAGGGTGACAAGTTGGGTTGATTGTACGCCGCGCCACCATGCAATCGCCGCCGCTTGGTTGACTAGAATTGCACCCCGATCACCCGGCCCGAAGGACAGTTACCGGCAGCTTAGCCGGCAACCCTGTGCTAGCGTTATGGCCATGCCATTGCGGACCGTGGATGCAGGCTTTTTGGCCTGGGCTCCGGACCGGCGGCAGGCCGAAGGGCGAGCGTTGTGCCAGGCGCTGGAGGCGGGCGAGATCCTGTATTTTCCCGCTTCGCCGCTGGCGGTGTCGGCGGACGACGTGGCGTTCCTGTTGCGGCAGAAACAAGGCCGCGGGCCGCACCACAAGAACATTGCGTACAAGGCGGCGCCGGACCGCGTGACCGGTTACGCTGGCGGCGACGGCGAGCGCATGCGCGCCGTGATGCGCCGGTTCTCGCAATCGGCGCTCCAGTTGCTGGTGCAGTTGCTGCCGCCCTACCGCATGGACCCCGACTTCGCCAGCTTCCGGGGCATCGAGGAACAGGGACGCAAGCTCGCCGAGCGTTCCCGCAACGATCTCTTGCATGTGGACTCGTTTCCCTCCCGGCCCACGCACGGCAGGCGGATTCTGCGGTTCTTCCTCAATATCAATCCCGCCGCGCCGCGCGTGTGGCGCACGGGGCCGGCGTTTCCGGCATTGGCGGAGCAGTATGCCGCCGGCAGCGGCCTGCTGCGGCGGGCGCTGCACCCCAGCCTGGGGCAGCGCCTTGGGGAGCTGGGCCATCCCCGGCCGGCGTACGACCGCTTCATGCTGGCGTTTCATCATTGGCTCAAGGCCAACCGGGAGTTCCAGTCGGCGGCGCATCCGACTTGGCAGTTTCCTCCCGGCTCGGCCTGGCTGTGCTTCACCGACACCGTCAGCCATGCGGTCCTGCGCGGGCAATACGCGCTGGAGCAGACGGTCATGGTCCGCGCCGAGGGGCTGCAAGCGCCGGAGTTGGCGCCGGCGGCGGTGTTCGCGCGGCTGGCGGCGCGGGCCCGTTAGCGAAATTACATCACGCCGTTGGGTTTTTCGATTGGCCAGGCAGGGGCCCCGCAACCGGCCGCGGGGCCGCCCCCGGTACAATAGAGGTTTGGCGGCCCGAGGCGCGCAGAGTTGGGCAGGCGCTCGGGCCGCGCCGAGCCATGGACTCCTCGCCGGAAATACATCACGACACGATCCAGCCCCGCGGGTTATGGCGGTACCCTATCCTGCGCCGTTACCGGTTCCTGGTGCACCGTGATCTGGCGGCGACCTATTCCCGCGACCTGCACAAATGGATCATCATCGCGCCGGTCATGGGCGGCATCGTTGGCTTGCTGACCACGCTGCTGGTCAAGGTCATCTTGCAATGGATCTGGCCGCCGCTGCTGCGCCTGTACATTGCCCATCCCATGGTCATCATCCCGGGCCTGGCCGCCGGCTTCCTGGTCGCCGGACTGTTGATGCAATATTTCACGGCCAATCCCAATGAGCACTCCACCGAGGAAATCATCGTCAGTTATCACGAGCGCCAGGCGGCCATTCGCATGCGCGGTTTTGTCCCCAAGCTGCTGGCCGCGGTCGCCACGGTGGGCTCGGGAGGCAGCGCCGCCCTGGAAGGACCCAGCATCTATGGCGGCGGCGCGATCGGCTCCTGGCTGTGGGGGCAGTTCCGCCGCATGGGGGTCAAACTGGAGCCGCGGGACCGTCGCATTCTGCTGATCAGCGGCGCGGCGGCGGGCATGTCGGCGGTCTTCCGCGCCCCGTTTACTGGTGTCATCTTCGCGCTGGAGATGCCTTATAAGGACGACATGGCGCATGAGGCGCTGATGCCCGCGCTGCTGGCCTCGGTCACTGCCTTCGCCACCCTGGCGTCATTCATGGGCGCCCAGCCGCTGTTCAACTTCGCCGCCAGCCACACCTACACCCGCCAGGACCTGCTGTGGGCGGCGCTGCTGGGAGCGGGCTGCGGGCTGATCACCATGCCCTTCACCATCACCTTCCGCCACCTGCGGGAGTTCGTGGTGCGGCACCGGGCGCCGCACTGGCTGAAGATGACCGTGGGCGGCGTGCTGACGGGGCTCTGCGGCTGGGCGTTCCTGTTGCTCTTTCCCGGGCATTTGGTGCCCTTGGGACCGAACTATGAAGCGGTGCCGCTCATCTTGCAGCATGCTCACACCTCGCTCGAACTGGTCGCCTTCGCCGTGCTGAAGCTCTTGGCGACGCTGTTTTCGCTCGGCGTGGGCGGGGTCAGCGCCATGTTCGTGCCGCTGTTTTTGACCGGCGGGGCACTGGGCACGGCTTTCGCCCAGAGCGTGGTGCACACCGGCGCGCTGAACCTGTTCGCCGCCGTGGGCATGGCCGCCTTCATCGCCGCCGGCTACAAAACGCCATTGACGGCGGTGGTGTTCGTCGCCGAGGCGACCGGCGGCCACGCCTACATCATTCCCGTCCTGATCGGCGCGGCAGTGGCCTACGCCATCTCCGGGCAGGCCTCGGCCTCCGGCGACCAGCGGCTGCATGAAGGCGTCACCGTCGATGAACTGACCAAGATCCGCGTCCGCGACGTCATGCGCCGCCACATCACCGCCGCTGGCGCGGACTGGACGCTGGCGCAATGGGCCGAGGCCACGCCCCGTCAGGATCCGCACGCCGCGTATCCGGTGCTGGATAACGGGCGCGTGGTCGGCACGCTGACGTTGTCCGCCTTGAGCCGGGTCATGCCTGGACAATGGAGCACAACGCGGGTGCGTGCGGTGATGAACCCGGCCTGGACGCAGGTGGATCCGGACAGCACGCTCCAGGATGCGCTGCGGCTGCTCATGGCGCACGAAAAGCATTTGCTGGTGATCGTCTCCCCGGCCGGCGCGCTCCAAGGCATCCTCAGCCAAACCGACATACTGGCAGCGCTGAACGCGGCGGGAGACCGGGACGAAATGCGCGCCGAAGAGACGGCGCCCGAACTCCCCTAGGCCCGCTTTTGCCGCCGCCCGGCTTACTTAGTCCGTGATCGTGGAAGACGCCAGGCGGTGCTTTTTGACGGCATAGCGGATGGTGTCGCGCGTGGTGTCCAGCAGCCGCGCGGCGCGGCTCTGGTTGCCTCCAGATTGCTGCAACGCGTCCGCGACCAGCAGCTTTTCCACCTCGTCCAGCGAGGTGCCGCCGGTGGGAATGTGCAATATTGGAAGGAAGCGGCCATCCGGCAGCTTCCGCCATGAGGCCAACTCCGCCGGCTCATCGCTGGTGGGAAACGCCGCCGCTAGGGTTTGGCCGCTATCCGGGCTGAAGGGCAAATTCAGGCCCCGAATCTCCGCCCCGTCCTCGAGGATGACCGCCCGCTGGATGGCGTTCTTCAACTCGCGAATATTGCCCGGCCAGTCGTAGCGGCGCATCATCTCCGCCGCCTCCGGGGTCAGTCCCCGAATGCGCTTGCCGAAGCGGCGGCTGAATTGCTCGATGAAAAAGGCGGCCAGCTCCGGAATATCCTCGCGCCGGCTGCGCAAGGGGGGAATGAAGATGGGAATGACCATCAGCCGATAGAACAGATCGGCGCGGAACCGGCCTGCCTTCACCTCATCCTCCAAGTTGCGATTGGAGGCGGCGATCACCCGCAAATCCACGCGTAGGTCGCGCAAGCCGCCGATGCGGCGCAGCGTCTGGTCCTCCAAGGCGCGGAGGATCTTGGCTTGCAAGGGCAGGGGAAGCTCGCCGATTTCATCCAGAAACAGCGTGCCGTGATCGGCGACTTCAAAGAGCCCCTTCTTCATCGCCTTGGCGTCGGTGAAGGCGCCTTTCTCATGACCGAACAGCTCCGCTTCCAGCAGCGTTTCGGGAATCGCGGAGCAGTTGACCGGCACGAACGGCTGGCGGCTGCGGGAGGATTGCTGGTGGATATAGCGGGCCAGCAGATCCTTGCCGGTGCCGCTTTCGCCTTGCAGCAGGATGGCGCTGGCTTCGCTGCGCGCCACCCGCCGGGCGAAGTCCAAGACCTGACGCGTGGCGGTGGACTGGCCGATGAATTCCAGCCGCTCCCGGCTGCCGCTGGCCTCGTCGCGCAGCGCCGCAACTTCCGAGCGCAGACGGCTGGTCTCGAGGGCATTTGCCAGCGTCACTTGCAGGTCGTCGAAGTTGACTGGCTTGCAGAGGTAGTCGTAGGCGCCTTGGCGCAAGGCCAGCTTGACGTCTTCGATTTGGGGATCGGCGGTGACCAGCACCACCGGACCCGCGAACACATCCCGCCGCAGTTCGCCCAGGAAGTCCACGCCGTTGCCATCGGGCAGGCGAACATCCAGCAAGATCAGATCCGGCGGATCGGCCTTAATCTTCTCCCGCGCTTCCGCCAAGCTGGCGGCGGCGGCGGCCTCATAGCCCCACTCCTCGCACTTCTGGCTAGCCGACCAGCGCAACAGGTTTTCGTCATCCACGATCAGGATCTTCGGTTTCATTCCGAGCTGCCTTCAGCGCCGGCGGAGGCTTCGCCGCCAGCGGCGGGTAACACGATGGAAAAGATCGTGCCTTGACCGAGCTGCGTGGCGACCTCGATGGAGCCCCCGTGCAGTTCGGCGATGCGGCGACACATCGGCAACCCCAGACCATTGCCCTTGCCGCCTTTGGTGGTGTAGAAGGGGCGAAAGATATTCTGCAAATCACCCGCGGCAATTCCGGGGCCGTTGTCGCGAACCCGAATCCGGACATGCCCATCGCCGTCAGGTTCGGTGAGCACCGCGATTTGGCCATTTTCGGCCACGGCGTCCAGCGCATTGAGGGCCAAATTCAGCACCATGCGCTGCACTTGTTCGGCGTCATGCACGACCGGTGGCAGCGTTCCGGCAACAAACTCCAGGTGAACCCGCTTGGGCACACACGCGCGGGTGGCGATTTCCGCGGCATGGCGCACGGCGGCGTTCAAATCACCCAAGGCGAAGCGCGGCGGGCGAGGCCGAGCGTAGTTGAGCAGGTCGGCGACGATGCCGCCAATGCGGGTTATCTGCTGCCGTACCTCGGCCATGACTTCGCGCTCCGGTCCGGTGAACCGGCTGGATAAGACCTCGAGCGCGGAAGCCATGCCGGCCAAAGGGTTCTTGATTTCATGCGCCAGCCCGGCGGCAACCTCGCCCAAGGTGGCCAGGTGTTCGGTGCGGGCCAGCTCCAGGGTGTGGGCGCGGTGCGCCTCGGCCTCGACGCGCCGCCGGTCGGAGATGTCGCGCATTACCGCCGTGACCAACAGCGAACCGCCCAGCTGCAACGGGCTGAGGCTGATCTCTACCGGCACTTCGGCTCCGCCCTTATGACGCGCGAACAACTCCAGCCCCGCGCCCATGGGCCGCGTTTTCGGCGCGCGGGTGAAACCCCGGCGCAGCGCCACGTGAGCGCCGCGAAACCGTTCTGGGAGCAGCCGCTCGATCGGCTGACCATCCAGCTCATCGGCGCCATAGCCCAGCACCTCCTCGACGCGGCGGTTGACATAGACGACCGTGCCGCTGCCATCCACGATGACGATCGGATCCGGAGCGCTGTCCAGCAAGCTGCGGAAGCGCACTTCGCTGAGGCGCAGCGCCTCTTCGCTGTTGGCGCGGTGGTAGAACAGGCCGAGTTGCAGCCCGACGTCCCGCAGCATCGGCAGCCAGGCGGGCGGCGGCGGCTCCGGCACGCGCCAAACGAACAGCCGCTCCACGCGGCCTCGCGCCAGCACTGGCAAGGCCATAGTTGCGCCCGGCGGCTCCGCGGCCGCCTCCACCTGTCCCATCACCCAAGCCTGGCCGGCCACGCCTTCTCCGCGACGCAGCGGGTAAACGGCGTCCACGGCCTGGGGAGCGCCGGATGCCTCCGCCACCCAAGCGTGCCGCCCGGGCGCCGGCGCCTCGCCCCGGCTGACGTCCCACAGCTCCGCGACGGTCGCGCCCGCCTTTTCACCCACTATGCGCGGCAGAGCCTGTTCCACGGCCGGCCAATCCGGGGCGGTGGCCAGCAGTTCCCCGATCTCCAGCCGCAATTGTTGGCGGATCTCGGCATCATGCCGCGCGGTAATGTCGGTGTTGATCTCCAGCATGCCGCTGGGTTGGCCGCGCGCATCCCGGCGTAGCGACCAGCGGCTCTCCACCATGATCCGCGCGCCGTCCCGCCGCCTTTGCCGCAGCTCCCCATGCCACGTACCGGTCTCCAAGACTTCGCGTTCCACCGCCGCGCGGGAGGTCGGGAACTCGGTGTGGAGAAGATCTTGGCTGCGCCGGCCCTCCGCCTCCTCCGCCGCCCAGCCGTACACGATCTCTGCGCCGCGGTTCCAATACCCGATCACGCCCGTAAGGTCGCGCAGAAACACCGCATCCGCGACCATGTCTAGAAACTCCGCCGCCAGCTGCGAATCCTTGCCCATCACGTTCCTCGCGTCTCTATTATTCCGCGTTCGCATCGCGGCGTCCGGGAGCGGCGCGTGGCCCCCTCCCTCCAGCCGACGGCCGACCGCGGACGGCAGCCGGGAGCGGGTCCAGCGCGGCGCGACGGCGGGGCGCGCACAAAGACGGGACGCGGAGGGGACGTTGGTTTTAGGCATCGGCGGCAACCAAAACCGGGCAGGTGGACAGGCGCAGCACCGCGGGCAGCATCGCACCGGCAGCCGCGCCGGCACGCGGCGCCCCCGCGCCCACCACAATGAGATCGGAGGCATCGCCATGGGCCGCGGCAACGACGGCGTCCGCGGCTTGTCCGAAGCGCACCGTCACCTCGGCGTCATGGAAGAAACGAAGCTCCGGCGGCAGCACCTCCCACATGCGCGCCGCCGCATCCGCGGCGCCCGTGCCGCAGGCGCGGCAATCGTCCGGCCGTGGCTCGGCCACATGGACAAGCAGCACCCGGCCGTTGCGCGCAACCATCAAGGGCAGCGCCGCGCAAACCGCCGCCTTCGCACCTGGTTGCAGATCCGTGGCGCAAAGCAGGCGGCGAATGGGCACGCGGGGTGTCTGGCTGCCGGGACCGAGCACCAACAGCGGCACCTGGGCCAGGCGCAACACCTCCAGCGCCACGCGACCCAGCACCGGCGCCTCGAACTCGCTGCCATTGCTGCTCGCCAAGACGATGACGCTGATACCGTTTTCCCGCACCCAGGAATTGAGCCGGGCGGCGAGGGAATGGGGTTCGCAATGCACCACGGGCGCATTGCCCCCGGCAGCGAATTCCGCCGCCAGTTGATGCAGCCGCTGCCGCTGCGCGAGGACCGCGGCGTGCGACTCCCGCAGCGAAGAACGCGGCCCAGGCGGCATGAAGTGAGCCAAATGCCAGGACGTCTCGAGTTGGGCGGCCAGTGCCGCGCAAAGCTTTACAGCTTCCGTGGCGCGGGGGGAGAAATCGGTCAGCGCCGCCAGCACCGGCGGCGGACCCCAGGCACGACGGTGAGCGACGGCGTGCGTCGTGGTGTTCAGCTCGGCCTGGGCTTTAATGATGGCCATGGAACGAATGCTCGGTAAGTGCTCGCTAGGCTCGATTAGTCGGGGGCCGCGCTCGTCGCGGCCCCCGGGCTTTGCTTAAAACATCAGCCACAAGTTGGTGTACACCGTGTTGTTCTGGCCGGCATTGCGCCCGGCGCCGTCGTAGTTTTGGCTGGCGCCATTGAACGTGGTGAATCCCTGGTACAGGATCGAGAGCTCCACGTTCTGTGCCGGCCAAAAGCCGGCCTGGAGCAAATAGCCGCCGGAGTCCGGACTGCCGCTGGCGCTGCCCGTCACCGGCCCCGGCGCATACAGCACCGGATCCCGGGAACCGTAATCGCGGAAAAACCCCGCGCCCAAGCTGTACCGGTCGCCGAAGTGATAAATGGCGTTGGCTTGCAGATTGGATAGCGTGTTGGCCAGCTGGGACGCCTCGCCGGCCGCCAAAAGGCCGCCTAATGATGCGCTCTGGTGAACATAGGCGCCATGCACGGACAAGGAGTTGATTCCAAGACGCCGCTCATATTGGAAGTCCGCGGCCGTGTCCGTGAAGTGGTCCTCTGGCCCGGCGATCGCGCCGGGAAAGCTGGACAGGTGCATGCCGAAGGTGCCGACTTCGAGATAGTTGAGGCCGCCGCTCCAGGTGGTTTGGTAGGCGCCGCGCCAGTACGGCGCCACGCCGGCGATGTTGGTGCCGAAGCCGATGCCATCCGGCGGCTGCGGTCCGCCCAGGTGCATGGAGCGATACAGCGTAACGTCGCCGTACCAGTGGTGATCCCACATCATGTAGCCGCCGGCGCCGCCGACGTCCTGCGCCAACCCGCCATCCAGAATCGGCGCGGCGATGGGCGTGGGCGAGGAATCGGGCGAAACGAACGGCCAGCCCCAGGCCGGGGTATCGTTCCAGAGATCCTCGACCGTGGGATTGTTATTGAAATCCAATCCGTAGACCGTCTGCTTGCCCGCCAGCGTGCCGTATCCGACATAGCGGATATCGCTGTTGTCCATGGAAAAGTGGTCATCGGCGCCGCTGTAGGTCACTTGCAGGAACGTGCCCAGGTGCGGCGTGACCTCGCCGGCCAGAAACAGGCTCATCTGCTGCGGAAACTCGACGCTGCCGTTCTGCGTGCCCGGCTGGGTTTTGGCGACCAGGGTGTCGGCGAGTTGGAACATCACCGAGATCGGCAAGTTGTTGTTGATCCAGAGCCCGCTCTTGTTCTTTGCGCTGGGAGCGGTGATCTTCTTGCGGTGCTTGCCGCTGAGGGTATAGCCGTTCAGCTTGAATTCCCGGCCGAACTCGGTCAGTTCTGGAAAAGTGGTATGGCAGCGGCTGCATGGCAGCCCGGTCTGACGGGCAAAGCTGGGAATGGCCCACACGCGGGGCGCGCCGGCGAGAAACAGCGCCGCCGCCGCGGTGAGCGTTGCGATGCGGATGGAGTGCGAAGATTTCATTGCAGGATGGAAATGACCCTAGGGTTCGGTTGACGGCTGGCCTACAAACGGAAGCGGGCCCGGCGGCACCGGGCCCGTCCCAGGGTGAGCTATTTCGTCAGCTTCAGATTGACTACGGCATGATCCGCCACGGTCACCACTTGGCTGGCTTCCTTGGTGCCGCTGTGCCAGGCGACGACGCGATACCGGCCATCGGGAACGTTCGCCAGCGAGTAGCTCCCGTTGCTCTTGCTGACCGTGACATAGGGCGTCGGGGCCACATAGATCCAGGCGCTCATGTCTGGGTGCAGCGAGCATTGCAAATGCACCTCGCCCGTATGCTTGAAGGTATAGGTGGCGGATTGCCCTGGGGGAAAGGTGCCCAGATTCTTGGCCAAGGCCTTGTCACCGCCGATGGCTTTCCAGTTGACGTTGTGATTGACGGTGTCATTGTTCTTAAACTCCACCGTCGCGCCCACTGGGATGCCCGAAACGTGGGGGATGAACGACGTGTACTTCTGGTCGATGATGAACACCTTCTTGGGTAGAGCGAAGTGCTTCTCCGGCAGCGGCACGGCATATACAACGGCCGGCGCCGGCGGCGCGGGAAAAGCGCCAGGCAGGGTTTGGGGTTTGGGAATACCAGAGATCTTGCCGCTGATCGAGCCCGTAGCGGCAAACGCCACCAGCGTCCCCAACAGCAGAATGGTGATGATTGCGAATGATTTCTTGATCATGGATGCCTCCGTGGAACGTCTACGCCTTAGCTAGTAGCAAGCATGTGGCCAACGTGCATCTATTGATTCCATAGCGTTTACACAGTTTGCGACGGGCGGGAATTAGGGATGATTCACAAAATCGGGTGGTTTCACCCAGTGGCGGCGGGGAAAATCACCCGGCTGGGGAAAACGGCGATCGCGCTCCCCTTGGCCAACGTCGTGGCCGGATGCGATCCGCCCTGGTCGGCGCAACTGCGACCGAGGATCCGCGCCACGGCTGCTCGCGGAACGCAGCCGGCGGCACGGCGGAATCACGGTGTTGGCAATGGCGACGGACGTAGCTCCTTTCAGCACCGCGCGCCTTATCGGGCGCGGTTGTAGGCCATTCCCGTGGCTTGGTCCCTGCCCACTGCCCATTGCTGGGGAGTCTGCGCACGGTCCGGCTGCCCGCCAGGCGCGCGCAACGTTAGCACCGGGCAGGGGGCGTCGCCGAGGACCTCATAGGCGGTCGCCCAGCCGGAGTACAAGGTGAACTGGGGTGGCTGCCGTGCGCCCAGAACCACTAGATCGGCTGTGAGCTCGCGGGCGGTTTTGACGATTTCCTCTGCGGGCCGGCCAAAATGGACGATGGTGTTGAGTTCCGCCCGCGGCGCGCCGGGCGGCGCCAGCTCCAGCAAGCGCGCCTGCGCGGCCTTGACCTCCGCGGTGCACAGCGAGCACTCCTCGACAGGCGGATGCAGGACATGCAAGAGATAGAGTCGCGCGTGCTGCTGCTGGGCCACGGCGAACGCATAAGCCGCCGCTCGCTGCGCGGCGGCGCCGAAATCCGTGGCCAGCAATACCACCCCCGGCGCTTGCAGGCGGGCATCGGCAACGCCAGGACCGACGATCAGCACGGGACAGCCGGTGGTGCGGAAGACCGCCTCGGCGGTCGAACCCAGCAGCACTTTGCCCACTCCCCGCCGGCCGGAACTGGCCAGCAGAACGAGGTCCACTTGGTGGGCGGAAATCAGCGACGGCAGGCCATCGAGGATTTCGCCCGGATCGAGCCAGGTGGCATGGGGAATGTCGCGCAGCATCTCGCTCTGGTCCAGTGCCGCCAGCCCCTCGCGCCCGTCCTGCCATAAGCGATTCATCAACTCGCCATAGGCGTCGCCCGCCAGCGCGTACGCCATGGGCCGTATGAAATGCGCGACGTGCAGCATGGCGCCGGAAGCGCGGGCCCAGCCCGCTGCATAGCGCAGCGTCCGGTCGGAAGCGGGCGAGAAATCCGTCATCACCAGGATGTTGTTGAATGCCACCGTGTCGCCGGCCATATTCCCTCCCACCGCACCCGCTGCACGTGGAGGCCCATCAACGAGCTGCGGTCCGACGCCGTCACCTCACGGATGGGCGCGGGCCCCGGCTGCGCCGCAGGCGGGGCGTCCCGCATACGCGCCTGTTTTGCCCTCGGGCCCAAAGGCGCGGCTCCCGCGAATGGATTTGCGTTTTGCCCGCCGAAGCCGGCTCGAGCCTTGGTGGTAGCGCCCAGTAGCGCGGCAAAATACGCAATCCCCCAATCCCTACCCGCCGAGCGAGCGCCGGCCGCCCAGCACGCGGGCAATGGCTATTTTGGCTGAAGCTGGCGCCAGAGCCGGTCTAGGAAGATTCGCTGTGACGGATGAATCACGGCCTGGGCAGCGGCGAGAGGAAAGAAGGCAGCACGGTCCGCCTCGGGGAAAGTCCGCATCCGGCCCGACCGCGGCGGCCATTCCACTTCGAAGGTGTTGCTCCGCAGGCGGGCGGGATCGCAATCGCCCTCGAAGGCGAAGACAACCACCAGCTTGCCGTGCGAGACGCGGGCGGCGCCGAGCGGAAGGTAAGGACTGGAAGCGTCATCGCGCACCGGTTCCTCGGGGCTAGAAAATCCCGTCTCCTCGCCGAATTCACGGCGGGCGGTGCGCAGGAGGGACTCTCCCGGCAGAGCTTCGCCCTTGGGAATGAACCAGGCGCCCTGGTCTCGATTTCGCCAGAACGGTCCGCCCAAATGAACCAGCAACACCTCGATGTTTTCGGGCCGCGAAGGAGGCGCGCCGCCGCGGGAATCCTGTCCGCGTCGCCGCCACAGAAGCAGACCGGCGCTGCCGATCACCATCGCATGGACCCTAGGCCGCACCGTGCCGGCTTGACCTTGAGCCGGGCGGCGGCGTTTTCTCAGCGCCCTTCATAGGCGCGGCGCAAGGCGGCAAGGTCAAATTTCTTCATCCCGAGAAATGCGGCGGTGACACGTTCCACCGCTTGGGCATCGCCACACAGCATCTTCCGCATCATGGCCGGGGCCACTTGCCAGGAGACACCGAAGCGATCCTTCAGCCAACCGCACTGGCCGGCATTCGGATCGGCCGCCAACCGGTTCCAGAAATAGTCAATCTCCACCTGCGTGTCGCAGGGAATGAGAAATGAGATCGCCTCATTGAACGTGCACCCGTGGTCGCGGGCGCTATCCATGGCGGCAAATTCCTGGCCGCGCAGGCGCAGCACGGCGAACTGCACGCTGCCCGGCCGCTCCGGCGCCTGGGATTCGCCATGGCGCGCGAGGACCGTCGCATGGCTCTCCTCGCCGCCTAGCGTGGCGTCTGCCGGCGGGGGAGCATCGCGGAACACCGACGCATAGAAATGGATCGCTTCTTCCGCCTTGCCGGCGGCGGCGCCGGTGAACATCAGCACCGGAGTTATCTTCTGGCCGCCGCCGGCGCCCCCTAACATTACCTGCCAGGAAAGGCCGAAACGATCCGCCACCCAGCCGTAACGCGGGCTGAACGGATAGGCGCCCAGCGGCAGGTGCGGCTTGCCGCCCTCGGCGAATTGGCCCCATAGGCCATCCACCTCCGCTTCGGACCCGCATCGGACCAGAAACGAAATCGCGGGGTTGAAGCGGAACATGGGCCCGGCGCTGATCGCCATGAAAGGCTGGTCGGCCAAGGTAAAGTGCACCAGGTCGCAGTCGCCGCTGGGAGTGTTGCGCAAGCGGGTCACGCTCTCCAGCCGCGAGGAGGAAAACAGCTGCGTGTAAAGGCTCGCCGCCTCGCGGGCCTCCTGATCAAACCACAAATGCGGCGTAATGCGGTGCATGACGACTCTTTCCGGAGGCGGCGGCCCTGCGCCGCCCTCTAACGTGATGTCGCGTCCAGCCCAGCCCGTTTAGCCATGTCCGCGCCGCGGATTCCGCTCCCGCGCTTAGGCAAGCGTGGCCAGACCGCGCACTATAGGTTCGATGCCCCGGAGAGCAGCCCGCCGAGGCGAGGATGACGTAGGTACAGGGCCAGCCACACCAGCACGCCGAACAAGAACGGAAACAGCGTCTCGAAGACCGGCATGCGGGCGTGAAAGGCGACCGCCACGGCTCCGCCCAAATAGCCGGTCAGCAGCACCGCGCCGAGAATCGCCGTTCGCGGGATGACATATAGCAGCGTGCAAATCAGCAGGATGCCGCCAACGGTCACGATTTCCCGTGGGGTGAAGCCCAGCTGCGCCGCGGCTTTCATCACCTGCGGCGAACGGAACACTTTGGTCACGGCGTCGAAGAGCAAAAATAGTACGACCAGAGCCTGCAAGATGCGGCCAGCCCACGTCCGGCCGGCGCCCATACTAGGCGCCGTGGCTGCCGGCGTCACGGAGGAGGAGGACATGACGGTGGCTCCTGAGGCGGCATTATCGCATCGTCGGGACCGCCTCCGCCACGCCTGCCTGGCGGTCTTGCGCGTGGAATTTTCCGCCTGGCGGCAAGGCAGCGGCCCGGGTTCGCGTGCTACACCGCCATACCGTTGCACACGAGCCGCAAAGGGCAGACCCGCGGGGCGACGTTGGGCAAAGCAGTCGGGGCTTCCCGTACGCCGCATTAATGTCATCACGGAACTGACTAGGCTGGCCGCCGGAGCGATACTAAAGGCAATCGGGTGAGCGGGCCCGTTGCCGGCAGACCGGGGCGGAGAACCGCGCTTAGGCATCTCCCCGCCGCGTTCACCGGCAAGCTAACGATGCCGGTGGAAAGGACCATGGGAACGCCAGCAGTTCAAGATCCGCAGAGCATCTTCGATATCTTTGAAGTCCTGCCGACTGGGGTGCGTGTGCGCTGCGAGTCGGTCGCCGGATTGGAGACGGCACATCGGGCGTTGGAGCTGCAGGCCAAACGTACCCGCAATGAATGCCTCGCCGTCTGCGCGGCCACGCAACAGGTCGTTGCCCAGCGCAATACCCCAACGCCGGCGCCGCACCACCGGGGGCGGATGTTTCAAGTGGCGTACACTCGGGCGCTGGGGTTCCGCCGCGCCGAGGAGCTGCTGCGGCACGGCTTCCGGCCAGTCACGGTGGTTGGTAATGAGCAGGCGCAGCGGGTGCTATCGGAATCGTCGGAGCACTATTTGCTGTTTATCCTAGGCCATAACGCCCTGGCAGCGACGCGGGAGGAAATGGCGAAGTGGATTCGTTCGCGGTATGCCGGGGCGCGAATCTTGGCGCTCAATCGTCCCCATGAACGCCTGGCCAGTGCGGACTTCAACGCCCCAGTCACCCAGCCGCACATTTGGATGGAGCAGGTCCGGCGGGCCCTCGCCCAGGGGGACGATCCGGGGGACGGTGCCACCGGTCGCCGGTAACGCCACCAGTTACGGGTTGAAGATGGACCGGAACCTCCCACGCATGCCCGGCGGTGACGTCACCGCTCTAGCGAGGGAGCCCCGCATCTGGAGCGGGCCAATCATCCGCGCCCGGGCCTAGGCGGGGACCGGGACGGCACTCCTTGCCCGTCGCAGGGCAGCCAACGGTGTCGGTCCGGCCGGGGCGAGCGGCGGCAGTCCCAATGCGCGGTAACCGTTGCCCACTGGCAAATCCTGTCGTGCTCGGACGCTCCTCACCCGGGCGAACGCAAGGCGGCCGGCCAGGATGCTGGCGGCCACGCCGCTCGACAGTTCGGCCGGAGCCGCGCCAAATGGCCTTGGAAGCTACCGGATGCTCAAGGCCAAGCGTTACCCCGGCTTGTGTAGCCTCTGGCGCCGCGGCCCTGGCACCCTGCGCCTGGCAGGCTGGAGCCGGAAGCGGGCCGCGCGCGGAGCGCTGCGCAGCGGCTTTGTGCTGGGCGTGATCGCGGCGGCCGCGGTCCCCGCAGCCGCGCAGCAACGAACCGCTGCCGTGCCGCGGGGGCGGGCGACATTCCGCGTGACCCGCACCGCGGTGCAACTTGTATTGCGAGCAACAGGCCAGGCCGGGCGGCCAGTGACCAACTTACGCCGCAGCCAAATCGAAATTCTGGACAATGGACGATCTGATGAGCGTGTGGACAAGAGTCGCAAACGGCTCAGGCGCCATCGTCGGTTCCGACCTATGGGCGCCGCATGTGTCGCCGGGCGCAAAGGGGTATCAGCACTTGACGCTATGGCTGTGGCTACCGGCGCGTGGATCGTTGGCGGTGCACATCTCCGCGGTCTCGACCGGGCGAACCGCGGAGTTCGACGCTCCGGTGGGCGAGTTTCACAAACATCCGACGAGGCCCGAAGCCCGGGCCCCGCGGGGCAGTTGCGGACCGGGACCGCAGCCAGCAGGCCGGTGAACACGCTATGGAGACGCCGTGTGCGGCGGGTGCTCGAACCACCGCATCGGACCTCCGGCGGGGCGGGAGCGGCGGCCGCGGACCGGCTGCGGAGCGGAAAGATGCCCAGGCCGGGCCTATGCCCGCTACCGCATGGCCGCCAGCAGGTCACCCAGCGGCACGGCGGCAAACGCCACAGTGCAATCCGATACGCCGTATGGAATCACAAGCTGTCCCTCATGCAGGAGAGAGCCGCAGCTATAAACAACATTCGGCACATAGCCATCGCGGTCCCGCGAATTAGGCGCAATCAACGGCTCCCGCAGCCGCCCAATCACCTTGCCCGGGTCGTCGAGATCAAGCAGAAAGGCGCCGATGCAATATTCCCGCATGGGACCCACGCCATGGCTCAGAACCAGCCAGCCGGCCGCGGTCTCGATGGGCGAGCCACAGTTACCCAACTGGACGAACTCCCATGGAAAGGCCGGCGCGAGGAGGTGCTGCGCGGTGGACCAGAAATGCAGGTGCTCGGAGAACAGCAGATAGATGTTTTCGTAGTCCTGCCGGCCCAGCATCGCATAGCGGCCGCCGATCTTGCGCGGGAAGAGGGCCATGCCCTTATTCTGGACCGCTGCTCCGCTGAGCGTAACGAACTTGAACTCGAGAAAATCGGAGGTCTCAAGCAGCTGCGGCTGGATCCGCCGGCCATCGTAGGCGGTGTAGGTTGCGTAATAGGTTCCCAGTCCGGATTCATCCTGAAACCGCACAAAGCGCGCGTCCTCGATCCCGTTGCTTTGCGATGGGGTTGCGGGGAACAGCACGCGTTCGGCCAGCGGCGAATCCGGATCGAACTTCACGGTGTAGTTGGATCGCGCCAGCAGCAGGATTTGCCGAGCCTGGGCCTCTGTCTCCGCATTCGGCGCGCGCAGTTGCTGGAGAGCGAGGCGGACATGGGTGGTGAGCTCGCGCAGTGTGAACCGCGGCCCCAGGGCTTTGAGCACCTGGTGGCGGAGACCGCCCGCCAAGCCTAGTTCCTCCAGCTGCCGCTCGAATTCCGTCTTCTCAAAGCTGGCGCCGGGCTCCGCGGCGGGCTCCGCGCCGTATTCGCTGGCGGCGTCGAGCACGAGCCGCGCGCCGGCATCGAGCGTTCCGGAGCGAAAGACGATTGAGGAGACGTGCCCTTCACCGGTCGCCCGCAGGCTGAGCAGAACGCGCAGCGATCCAGCCGCCGCGCCCCGCGGATCGGGGTGCGGCACCAGGGAAGGATTGAACAAGGCCGCGCCTTCGAACGCGAATTCACTGCTGAAATATGCGCCCAGCAGCCACGCGCGTTCCTCCGAGGGCGGCTCGCCAGCCGGCAAGTAGGGCTGAACCTCGTCGAATCGCTTTTTGAGGAACTCGCGTAGGCCCCGATGGCGGCCCTGGAAGGCGGCCAGCAGCCGTGCTAGCAAGGGGCGTACCTGGCTTTCCGGCAGCGCCATCACCCGGGCGCAAATGGCCAGGGCGCGCTGGTCGCTCATGGAGTGAAACGGGCGCAGCAGCACTCTCCGCCGGTCTGGGCGCAGGGTGATGTCAAGGCTGCGGAGGGCGGGAGGCGGCATCGGCAGTTAGGCCCCCGGCTCGGGAAACGCGGTAATGGTGTTTTGCGTAAGTCTCATTTCCGCCAGGGCGAGAAGAAAGGCCAGCGTAGATTCCGCGCCCTGATTGCCGTTCGCACGGCTCACGTGCAAAGCGTCCCGGCAGCCGCCCGTGCTGGGCGAGTACAGTTCTAGCCCCAAATCGTTCCAGCCTAGAAACCAGTCGAAGGCGCGTTGCGCTTGTTGATACCACTGGGCGTCCGCGGTGACCCGGTACGCATCGAGACAGGCGGACACCATCGCCTGGGCCTCGATCGGCTGCTGGTCGAACTGCGCGCGCTCGCCACCGCGCGGATAAAACCCGTTGCTGCCGATGGGGCGGAAGTGCCCGTTCTCGGAGGTCTGCAGTTCGGCCAGCCAGCGCAGGGCTTGCAGGCCCCGTTTCTGCGCCGCGGACTCGCCGCCCGGCTCCCCGCTGAGAATCAAGGCGTGGGCCAGCTTCGCGTTGTCATACGTCAGACTGTTTTCGAACCAGGGCCAGTCCGGCCCTTCGCATTGGTCAAAGGTCGCCATCAGCTTCGCCGTGAGGCATTCGCGGGCTTGATTGACCGCGCTGTCACCGCTCAAGCGGCGCAGGTATTCATGAATGCCCACCAGGCTGAACGCCCATGCCCGCGGCGAAGTGAACTCCCACACGGCTGGAAGGGCGCGGGCGAACAACTGACCCGACAGGCTCTGGAAGCTGCTGTGGGGCGACCGCCCCACGGCCGTGCCCAGGGCCCACAGCGCGCGGGCGTGGCAGTCTTCCGAGCCCGGACCACCCACCCAGCGGCGGTCGAACCCGAGATGATTGCGAAACCGCTTGGTTTCGGCGTCGAAGGCGTACTGCAAAAAGGCGGCATAGGTGGTGGCCAGGCCGCGGCAGCGCGCCGGCTCCTCTCCCAGTTCGTCCAGCAGCACGGCCAGAATGAACGCCCGGGCATTGTCGTCGGTGCAATATCCCTCGGAAAAATTCGGCACGGTGAACGTGGCATGCTGGAACACGCCGGTCGCGTCGCTCATGCGGATCAAATGATCGAGCTTGAGCCGGGGCAGTCCTGGCGGCTGCCGGTCGAGGGTCTTGGTGGCGAAGGATCTGCGGGAGAGCGCCGAGCCCTGGAGCCGCGCCGCCTCGAAGCTGCGGATGTAGAGCCGCGCCGCTTCCGGCCAGATCATCGCCCGCCCTAATTTGTAAGCGTTCTTGCGCATGGCATGGCGCCGCGCCGGGTCGCGCAGCAGGCCGCAGACCTCGCGGGCGATGGCCGGAGCGTCGCCAAACGGGACCAGCAGCCCGCGCTCCCCGGCCAAGAGTTCCTGCGCATGCCAGTAGGGCGTCGAAACCACGGCCTTGCCCGCGCCGAAGGCGCAGGCCAGGGTGCCGGAGACGATCTGCGCCTCGTTCAGATAGGGCGTGATGTAAATGTCGGCCGCGGCAATGAACTCCGTTAATTCCGCTCGTTCGACGAAGCGGTTATAGAAGATCACGCTCTTTTCAATGCGGTTTTTCTTGGCCAGGATCTCCAGGCTAAGGCGGTAGGCCTCGCCTTGCTCGCGCAGCTCGTTGGGGTGGGTCGCGCCGAGCACCACATAGACCACGTCAGGAAACTCCGCCAGGATGGCGGGCAGGGCGTTGAGTACGTTCTCAATGCCCTTGTTCGGCGACAGCAGGCCGAACGTGAGCAACACCGTTCTGCCCTCCACGCCGAATTGGTCTTTGTAGAAGTTGGGATCGACGAACGGGATCTCGGGGATGCCATGCGGAATCAGGTCAATTTTTTGCGCGGGCGCCAGATAGACTTCCCCAAGCATTTGCCGCGCCCGCTCGGTCATCACCACCAGACGCGTCGAGCGCGCGACCAACTCCCGCATCACGCGCCGCTGATCGGAGCCGGGCTCTCGCAGCACGGTATGCAAAGTCGTGACCATCGGCGGATTCAGCTCCCGCGCCAGCGCCAGCACATGGCTGCCCGCCGGACCGCCGAAAACGCCGAACTCATGCTGCAGACAAACGATATCCACGTTGCTGATGTTGATAAAGTGCGCCGCCTGCTGATACGACGTCGCATCCTGCTCGGCGATCTCGAAGCGCACCGGCTCCGGGTAGGCGTAACACCCCGCCACGTCGTTGACCGCCACGGCCAGACACTGGATCTCGGGGCGGTCCGCCGCCACCGCCGTCAGCAGGTCCGACATGAAGGTGGCAATGCCGCACTGGCGCGGCAAATAGTTGCCCAAAAACGCGATTCTCTGAATCCTCGGCTCGGTCGCCATTTCCACCCTCGCTCCCTCGCCCAGGCCGGGCCATTAGCCGGCTCCGCCCTTGGCCACCGCGTACCGGGAAGCCGATCACCTACGGCGTTCTGCACCAGCCATCGCGGCGTTGACCGAAACCATCGTGGATAGCCCCCAGCGACACCTGCCGTGGCGCATGCCCGGCGCCTGCTGCAGGGTCTGGGCGCGGCACGGCACGCCGTCCGGCGCCGGCCGTGGTCACCTCGTCACGTGCATGCCCCGGATCGCGCCAAGCAGGCCAAACACGTTGAGCAGCCACAAAACCACCACGATCACCACCACGGCGTTCAGGATGGCTTTAATGGAGCCGGCCATCGGCACATAGCGATTGATCAGCCCGAGGATCACTCCTACGACAATCAACACGATCAGGATATGAATCAGCAGCATGGCTCCATTTACCTTGTGTAACGTTCCGGCCTGGGAACATTCCCGTCGGTTGATGTTCGCATCTCGCCCGGCGCGGCCAAACCGCGGGCGCCCGCCTCTGGGCCACCGGCCTAACCTCCCCGGCCTACGCTGGCCTGGGGCTCCCTTGCCGGCTGGCTGGTCAGCTGCCGCTCCGTGACTCGCTAGCGCGCTACGCCGACAGTCTCCTGATCCAATATGGCTTCATGGTGGACTGGATGCTGTGCACATTTGCTCTTGGCGGCGACGCGCAGATGCGCTGGGCGCCCGCGTGCATCCGCTCCCGGTCGTCCAAGCCCAGCCGCAGCCCCACCCCGCGGGGTCCCCAACACGCAACGGCGCGCCTTGGGGTGGTGCCGGTGGGGCGTCCGGGATTGGGTGGCTGCGCCGCTGGCGCGCCGATCGCGCGCGCCCGTCGTGCCGTTGCGCCCTCAGCAGCGATGCCGCGTGCTGACGCCAGCAGCCCGCCGTCGGTCGTCACCATCGTCACGGCGGGCACCGAGGCGGCTAGGAGCGAGCGGCCCGTTCGGCGCCGCGACCGGCACTTCCCCAACCCGCGCGGTGGTTGGCAGCGGTTACTGGTAGAGGATGAAGATGGGGCGAGGGGAGAGGCGCAGCACCTGGGCCGGGGTCATCAGTCGGCTGCCGTGCCAACGGTCGTTCTTGTAGAACAGCTTGAACCCGGTGAACTGCACCGGCTGGCTGGCGATGAAGCTCTTGTACGTGGAGATCTTTAGATATGGCGAGCCGAAGCCGTCCATATCCATCACGATCTCCACCTCGGGTAGAGGGCGAATGGCGCGGTAATCCGTGACCATGCGCTGGGTGAAGCGGTGGATGACGAGGATTTTTGGCGGCAGATGGTTCTTCACGGCAAGGCGCGCCAAGTAACGCGCCGCGAAGTTGATGGCCGCGGCGCCCATGGTGCCGCGCCATGCGCCGGGGCGCTTGCCGGGAACCAAATCGAACTCCGGATCCAGGGCCAGCTCGACATTGGGCAGCCTTAGATACGGCGCCAGGCGAGGCACCTCGGCACGCACCGTGCTCCAACCGGGCTGAACATCCAAAAACAGCAACCCGTGAATGCGGTCCGCCATTTGGAGCGCCTTTTCGATTTGGTCCGGCGGCATGTGCAGAATGTATTTCCCATTCCGGCCGGGGTCCTCTTGCGCGGATACCGCAATGTAGTCAATCGCCGGCACCACGGGTGTGGTGGGATCGGCCTTGGCCCACGCCGCGGCCTGGGCCTTGAGCTTAGCCAGTACCTCCGCCGGGGGATAGGCACCTAAGATGCCCATGCGGGGCGAGAAAAAATTGCCGTAATAGGCCACAATCCGCTGGAAGGGCAGCAGCGCGCCGGCGTTGGGATAGACGGTATGAACGGGCCAGAGGCGGGGCTTGCAAGGCGGCAGCGGCGCGGCCTGGCGGCGTAGGCGTCGGTGGGATGCAACCTTCCGGACCGCCGCCCGCATGCGCGGCTGCTGCTTGGCCGGGCTGCGCCGAGCACGAGCAGCGGCGCCGACAGGAGCGCAGTTGCGCCAGGGTGGAAGATTCGCCAGCGCCAGCATTTTGGCGTTGTAAGCGGCTTTGTTCACGGTGCCCGGCGGCGCGTTGGCGGGTTCATCGCCCGCTCCCCCAGCGCCCGCGCGGTGGCCCAACGGCATCGCAGCGCCGAGCGCGGCCAGGAGACGCGGAGCGCGCCCCGTGGGCCGCTGCGCGGAGCGGCTGAGCAGCCGAACGCCCAGGCCAGCCAACGCTAGGGCCGCGACTATCGTAATGGACCGTGTTGTCTTCGTAGTAACTCCATTATTGCCCAGCTCTGCCGCGCTTTCTCCGTACAGGAGCCCCATTCGCCAACGGGATGCTGCGCCTGTGTGCCGTTGCACGCACGCCACGGCCCCCAAGGCGGGCTTGCCCGGCATCTTCCGGCTTAGGCTGACTGTCCCGGCTCGGTGCAGTTCCGCGAACCTCTGCTCGATGGCTCCGATTCCGCCTTTATGGCTCAAAGGCTGGGGCAGCCGGGCTTCACGACCTAAAAGCAGCGACAGCCGGGCTTCGGTTTCGGGGCTATGAAAACCGGGTACCCTCGCAGCCAGCACCCCGGCTCCGTGCGATGCGAGCCCCCTTCGTTGCGCGGCGAGCGCTGGGTGCGTACACAGGCCCACCTGGGTCGAGGAACCCAGGGATGGGCGCAGCCACCACTCGTTCGACTTCCGTCGCTCCTTCCGCCGGGTGCATGTCCGGTCGAGCGGAGCCGGCCCAACGGCGCGGGCGCAGGCCGCCAAGCACCGGAAACCCCTAACCTGCAATCGCCTGCCCAGTACGGGCCGATCCGCTACTGCGCCCTCGCGTGGCTGCGAACGGCGTTTGCGGCAGCAGGGGCGGCGGCGATGGCGAGCGCCTGCAAGCCGGGGGGCACGTGGCCCTTGCCGTGCAATTGCGGAGCACAGGGAGGTTCCGACCATGAAATCGGCGTTCGCAAGGCGTGGAATCGGGTTCCAGTGGGCGGCGACAGCCGCGGCAGTCTTCTTCCTGTTCTTTACCATTCACCAAGCGGTCGCACAGGACACGACATCGTCCGGCGAGGATCAAAACCAGCCGCAAGTCAGCCAGCCGACGCAACAGGGCCAGCAGGGCGAGGCTGGGCAACAGGCGCAGCCGGCTCAGCAGGGGGAGCCGACGCAGGCGCAAGAACGGGCGGCGGCGGAGCCCGCGGCGGCGGAAGAGGACTCGGAGGAGCTGAACCGGCTGTTTGCGGACGCCAATCTGCAAGCGAGTCAGTTGTTGCGGGATGCGCATGAGCTGGAGGCGTATCACCCCGTGCGGGCGTCTCGCGAGCTGCACGGAGAGCAGTTGAACATGATTCGCGACCATGTGAACCAGCTGGGCAAGCTGGAGCAGCAAATGCGCGACGAACGGGAAAACGGCGCGGCATGGCAGCAAGGGGTGGTGGACCAACTCCGGCCGATGCTAGAAGAATTGGCCGGCAACATGGAAGAAACCATCGCCGAGTACAACAGCAAAGCCCGACCCCTGCACTTCAATGCAGAGTACAAAACCCTGGCGAAAGCCAATGCCCGGCTGGCGTCTGAATTGCATGGCCTGATTCACGACGCGGTGCGGTATGGGCACTCCAAGCGAGGGTTCGATCGCATCCAACAAACGATGCGGCCGCAGCAGTAAGCCAATGGTCGGACAGCCCAAGGCAGTGCAACGGCTGCGCGCCGGCTGTGGCAACCGGAGGGATTGGCCGCGGCGGACTCATGGGCTACCCCATCCGTCGCGGCCGCAAGGGCGGCAAAGGTACCGGCTGATGGCGAGTTGGACAGTAAGAAGCGCGATGGCGCGTTCCGGGATTGCCGCATTGGTTAACGAGTGGTGCAAACAGGGAGGAAGCTATGACGAAACAAGGCGTATTGATTCGGCTGGCGGTGGCGGCGGCGATCTTAAGCGTCGCGGCGCTGGCGATGGCGCAAGGCATGGGGCCCCAGCATCGGGTCTACAATCCGGCGACGGTGACCACCATTCGCGGAGAAGTCGTGGGCGTGCATGTTTGGGCGCCGCGCGGCCGGGTTCACATTCTGGAGTTGCGGGTACGTGACGAAAGCGGCGTCACGGTGGTTCATCTCGGTCCGGTGCTGTTTGTCCGGCAGCAGGGCTTTCAGTTCCGCCGCGGCGACCACGTAGAGGTCACCGGCTCCAAGGTGACGACACAGCACTATCACTACATCGTGGCGCGCGAGGTTGTGAAGGACGGCAAGACGCTGACCCTGCGCGATGAGCAGGGGCGGCCGGCCTGGGCCGGAAGGCGATAGCGAGCGATCACCACGGTTGCGGCCAGGGAAGCGTGGGGGCCCGAGCCCGTTGAAAACCGGGCCTCGGGCCCCCGTTCGTCCGAGCGGTGACGGCAGTGTCGCGGGGGAGCGAGAAGATGGGGCGCCAAGAGCTCCCCATGGGCGCGGGCAGCGGCGAACCCGGTGGCGGCCGGCTAGCGGGTTTCACCTTCCGGGCGGCGAGCCCGGGGCGCACGGCGGCGGGCCAGGGGCCGGCGGGGAGCGGCGGCGGGACCAATGGGCTCCGGCGCGGCAACCGGAGGCGCGGGGGCGGAAATCTGACGGGTGACGGGCTGGCCGTCGTGCAAGGCGATCTCTTCGCCGCCATGGGTGATGGTCAAGCCGGCGCCAGCAAGGCGATAGGCGACGGACCCGCGATCCAGGGCGACCTGCAAGCGCTGGCCGCGCACCAATAAAGTGAAGCGCAGGCGGTCCACGTAGGGACGGGGAGCGAAGGCGAGGCGTCCGTCGCGGCCTTCGCGCATGCCAGCGATGCCGTAAACGGCGGCCATCCAACTGCCCCCGAGGGAGGCGATATGGCAGCCGTCCTTGACATTGCCGCCGACGGCGGCCGAGCGCGGGGACGCACCCAGGCGGCGCGCGGCATAGAGGTAAATGTCCGGGGCGGGTTTGCCGGCGATGTGTTCGCGGTCCATGTCGGCGCCGGAGACGACGGCGTCGAAATAACCATCCAAGCCGGTTTTGGCCAGCACCAACGGAGCGTGATGGCTGGAAGAGACGACGGCGGCGCGGCGGCCCGCGGCGCGCAGCCAGCGCACGAAGGCGACCGAACCGGGATAGGCCTGCGCTTCGCCGGCGGCGATGCCCTGGGCAACGAGCGCGTCCTTGTGCTCAGCCACGCTGGCGACCGAATCGGCGTTCGAACCAGCCGGGGACTGTTCCGGCAGGCGCAGGCCGCGGGAGGCGAGAAAGGCGCGGACGCCGTCGAAGCGCGGCTTGCCGTCCACGAAGCGCTGGTACTCGGCGGCGGTGAAGGGAACAAACGCGCCGCCGGCGCGGGCGCGAAGCAGTTCATCGAAGACTTGCTTCCAGCAGCGGGCGTGGATGCGGGCCGTGGTAGTGAGAACACCGTCGAGATCGAAGAGAAACGCCGAAAAGGCCAGGAGCGAGGATGCCGGCGGGAGCGGTGGTGCGGGCGAGGGCGGCTGGGCGCGGACGCCGTGGCCCGCGTGGGAAACGGCGGCGGGCCGGCGGTCGCTATCTGGGGATGGGGGCATGGGAGTGCAATGGGGACTTGACCCGGCGCAGGAAATTGCGGTGCTCCTTCCCGCGCAGTTCGAGGTGCCGGTAGATCTGCAGCTTCAGCCGGTCCTCAAGGAAGATCCAGGCCAGGCAATAGGCCCAGACAAAGCCGACATCGGCCCAGGGAATCGGGGTGACCAGCCAACCGAAGCCGACGATCATCGCGGCGATGGTTTGGGTGGCGACGATGGCGAAGAGCAGTATGCGCGCCGGGAAGGGACGGGTCCAAAAAGGACGGCGGGTGCGGGCGACGAGCAGCGTCAAATGGCCGGCGACGGCCAGCTTGAGATAAATGAAGGACTGGATCTGCGCCTGGCTGAGCCGCAGCCAATGGAGGGCAATGACTAGGATCAGGAAGGTTTCGACCACGCCCATTAAACCCAGGCCCGTGGCCACGCTCAAGACGCGGCGCATGTTCCAGCTGACCGGCTTGGGATCGAGCCAGGTATTGTCGTAGGCGATGGTCATGATGGGCAGATCATTCAGCAAGGCGAGGAGAATGATCATGACCGTGGTGATGGGATAAAAGCGGAACACGATCATGGCCACGACCACGAACAGCATGATGCGGATGGTCTCGGTAATGCGGTAGATGGCGTAGCTGTTCATCCGCTCGAAAATCCGCCGGGCCGATTCCACCGCCTGGACGATGACGGAGAGGCCGGGAGCGGTCAGCACCAAAGCGGCGGCGGCGCGGGCGGCGTCGGTGGCGCCGCTGACGGCGATGCCGGCATTGGCTTGCTTCAGGGCGGGAGCGTCGTTCACGCCATCGCCGGTCATGCCGACGATATGGCCGCGGGCTTGCAGCGCCTTGACGATGGCGAACTTGTGCTCGGGAAAGACCTGGGCAAAACCATCGGCGGCCTCGACCTGAGCCAACTGTTCGGGCGCGAGAGCTTGCGGGCCATCGCCGGCAGCGAAGAATTCCTCGGCGGAATGGATGTCGGCGCCGAGATGAAGCTGCGAGGCGATTTGGCGGGCAATGGCGACGTTGTCGCCGGTGACCATCTTGACCTGGATGCCATGCTCGGCGGCGTGGGCGATGGTCTCGGCCGAATCCACGCGCGGCGGATCGGACAGGGGCAAAATGCCGAGGAAGCGCCAGCCGGCACCGACCTCGGCGCGGGCCACGCCGAGGGTGCGGTCCCCTTGCTGGGCGAACGCATCCACCTGCGCCGCCGCCCGCGCGGCGAGATCCTGGTCCGGCTGGCACATTTGCAGGATCACCTGCGGCGCGCCCTTGGCGACCTTGAAGCGCGCGCCGTCCGGGCCTTGGATTTCCGCCTCGGTGCGCTTATGCACGGGGTCGAAGGGGAGGAATTGGGTTTGGTGATAGGGGGCCAGGGCCTTGGGATCGGCCAGGCCGTGCATGATGGCGTCGTCAATGGCATCGCGGTTTTCTTCCTTCGAGGCCAGGGCGCCGGCGAGAATCAGTTCCCCGGCGTCTTGGGCGGCGAAGAGCGCGGGCTGGCCCAGCGTCAGCTTGTTCTGCGTCAGCGTGCCGGTCTTGTCGGAACAGAGCACGTCCATGCCGGCCATCTCCTCGATGGATTCCAGCCGGGTGACGATGGCCTTCATGCGCGCCAGGGTGACGGCGCCGATGGCCATGGTGACGGAGAGCACGGCGGGCAGGGCGACGGGGATGGAGGCGACAATGAGGATGAGGGCGAACTGGAATACGGTGAAGGCCGAGGCGCCGCGATATAGGAGGGTGAGAACCAAGATGGCGGCCAAGCCCAGGCTGATATAGATGAGGTAGTCGCCGATGGCCAGAACGGCCTTCTGGAAGTGGGAGACGGACTTGGCGGTGGAGACCAGATGCGCGGCTTTTCCGAAATAGGTTTGCGCGCCGGTGGCCGTCACCAGCGCCGTCATCTCCCCCTGCTTGGCCACGGAACCGGAGTAGCCCTCATCACCGACCGCCTTGTCCACCGGCAAGGATTCGCCGGTGAGCGCCGACTGGTCCACGCTGAGGTAGTCGCCGGCAGTGAAGGTGAGGTCGGCGGGCAGAATGTCGCCTAGGCGCAGACGGACCACGTCGCCGGGAACTAAATTGGCGGCGTCGACGTCCCGCCAGGCGTGATCGCGCAGGACACGAGCCTTTAAGGCCAGCTGCTTCTTCAATGCGTTGACGGCGTTGGCCGCCTGAAACTCCTGCCAGAAGCCGACGACGGCATTAAAGGCGAGCAGGACGAGAATGATGATCAAATCCACCCAGTGCCGCACCACGGCGGATAGGGTGGCGGCGATCTCGATCATCCAAGGGATGGGCCCCCAAAAATAGCCGAGGAACTTCAGCAGGGGGTTGACCTTCTCTTCCCTGAGAACATTGGGGCCGTGTTGCGCCAAGCGCCGCTCCGATTCGGCGGAACTCAGGCCCTGCGGGCTGCTCTGGAAACGGCCGAAAAGATCCTCCACCGAGGGTTTGGCCGCGACGCTAGGGCCGCTGTTGTTTTGACTCATGGGCTTTCTCCGTCGCGGTCAGAATGGCCAACGCCATTGCGTGATTGCCGCGGCGTCCACGCCGAACTCGTAGGCGTGGCTGAGGCAGGCGAGCTGCTGGTTGTGCAGGGCCTCGCGCGCGCTTGAACCGGTTTCCTGGAAACGGGGAATGCGGTCAATCGCGTCCATGGCCAGGCTGAAGCGGTCGGTTTGGTTTTTGATGGCGAGTTCCAGCGGAGTGTTGATGTTGCCTTTCTCCTTGTAGCCACGCACGTGGATATGGTGCTGGTTGGGCCGGCGGTAGGTGAGGCGATGGATCAGCCAGGGGTAGGAATGGAAGTTGAAAACCACGGGCTTGTCGGGGGTGAACAACGCCTCGAATTCGCGATCCGTCATGCCATGCGGATGTTCGGTGGCGGGCACCAGCCGGAACAGATCCACGACATTGACAAAGCGAACCTTGATGTCGGGCAGCATCTGGCGGAGCAGGGCGGCGGCGGCCAGGGATTCCATCGTGGGAACGTCGCCGCAACTGGCCATCACCACGTCCGGCTCGGCGCCCTGGTCGTTGCTGGCCCAATCCCAGATGCCGGCGCCCTTGGTGCAGTGGGCGATGGCCGCGTCCATGTCCAGGTACTGCAAATGCTCCTGTTTGTCGGCGACAACGACATTGATGTAGTTGACGCTGCGCAGGCAGTGGTCGGCGACGGAGAGCAGGCAGTTGGCGTCCGGGGGAAGATAAATGCGGACCACGCTCGGGCTCTTGTTGGCGACCACATCCAAGAATCCCGGGTCCTGGTGCGTGAAGCCGTTGTGATCCTGGCGCCAGACGAGGGCGGTGATCAAAATGTTCAGCGATGCGATCTTGGCGCGCCAGGGTAGTTCGTTGCATTTTTCCAGCCATTTGGCGTGCTGGTTGACCATGGAATCAATGATGTGGATGAAGGGCTCATAGCTGTTGATCAGCCCATGGCGGCCGCTGAGGATGTAGCCTTCGAGCCAGCCCTCGACGGTATGCTCGCTGAGCATCTCCATGACGCGGCCCTCGCAGGCCAATTCGCCGCCGTCGGCGTCCTCGGGGAAGTATTCGCCTAGCCAGACCTTTTTGCCCGCCTGATAAATGGCGTCGAGCTTATTGGATTGGGTCTCGTCGGGGCCGAAGACCCGGAAGTCGCGCAGGTTCCGCCGCATCACCTCGCGCAGGAACGTACCCAAGGTGGGCACGTTGCCGGCGACGGTGGCCCCCGGGCGCGGGACGGCAACGGCGAATTGGCGGAAGTCCGGCATCCGCAGCGGCTCACGCAAAAGGCCGCCGTTGGCGATGGGATTGGCGCTCATACGGCGGTTGCCCTGGGGCGCCAGGGCCTTCAGCTCGGGGATGAGGCGGCCGGCGTCATCGAAGCATTCCTCCGGCTTATAGCCGCGCAGCCACGATTCCAGCAGCTTGAGGTGGTCGGGACGGGCGGCGACATCGGTAAGCGGCACTTGGTGCGCGCGCCAGAAGCCTTCCAGGTAATGGCCGTCCACCTGGCGCGGCGCGGTCCAGCCCTTTGGGCTGCGCAGGATGATCATCGGCCAGCGGGGGCGAAAGGGCTGATTGGCGCGGCGGGCCTCCTGCTGGAAGCGGTGAATCTCCAGGACGCAGTGCTCCATGGTGGCGGCCATGGCCTGGTGCATGCTGTCGGGGTCGCTACCCTCGACAAAGTACGGGGTGTAGCCATAGCCGCGGAATAACGCCTCCAGCTCCTCATGGCTGATGCGGGCGAGGACCGTGGGATTGTTGATTTTGTAGCCGTTAAGGTGCAGTACGGGCAGGACGGCGCCGTCGGTAATCGGATTCAGGAACTTGTTGCCATGCCAGCTGGTGGCCAGCGGACCGGTTTCGGATTCGCCATCGCCGATCATGACCAAGGTGATTAAATCCGGGTGGTCGAAAACGGTCCCGAAAGCGTGCGAAAGGCTGTAGCCCAACTCGCCGCCTTCATGCAGGCTGCCGGGCGTTTCCGGGGTGGCGTGGCTGCCGATGCCGCCGGGAAAGGAAAACTGCTTCAGAAAGCGGCCCAGCCCTTCCAAGTCTTCGCTTTTGTCGGGATAGACCTCGGAGTAGGTGCCTTCCAAGTAGGCCTGGGACAGAACCGCCGGGGCGCCGTGGCCCGGGCCGGCGACGTAGATGGCGTTCAAGTCGTATTTGCGAATTAGCCGATTGAAGTGGATGTAGGTGAAGCATTGCCCGGCATCCGAACCCCAGTGGCCCAACAGGCGCGGCTTAATGTGGTCGAGCGTGAGCGGATCGCGCAGCAAGGGATTGTCGCGCAGGTAAAGCATGCCCAGGCAGAGATAGAGGCTGGCTCGCCAGTAGGCATCCATGGTGCGGAGTTCGTCGGGCGTGAGCGGCGCTCCCGGGACGGTGGAGCGGGCCGGTCCATAGGCGGCGATGCTGGCTGGCTGCGGCGGCTCCGGCGAGGTTGCAGTGGAATTCGCCATGGAATTGTTCTCCTTCAGTTCCGGGCTGGTTGGTTCTGGCCCACAGTGGCTGCGAGATAGGGGCGGGATGGCGTCCGTGGCGGCGCCGGTCCCGGATGCATTCGCGGCGCCACCGCATCGCCGCGCCAGCGCCGTCACCGTGCTCGAGGGCACGTTCCCAAGTAAGCAATGCCGCGAGGGCAGGACGGCGGCGAACCCCCAACCCTGTCCCGCGTTGAGGGAATTGTCTCGACTCCTGGGGATTTCGACCACACCATCTGGTTGCATGCGCACTTCCAGAACGACGTTCCTTGGCCGCAACTGGGCCATGGAGGCGCAATGCGCCGCTTGAGTGGAATGCGTGAGCGGCATCGGAACTGAGCGGCACAATTCGCAGCCACGCCGCGGCTGGGCGCTTCGCCCCGGTAATTGGCCATAGTCCCCATCGCCGGTTAACCGGCGTGCTCGATGGGTTCAGCCGCAAAACTTCTTCGCGCTCCCGCTTGGCGCCTCTTGGAACGCTCCCTTTGGTCGCTGGACGTGTGCGGCGGCCAACCGCGGAGGCCGCCTTCCAGTCCGAAGCCGCGTACCGCGGCGGCGGAGCTCCAGGTGGCGCTCCGGGCATTTCCAAGTTGTCGCAATGGAAGATTATTTCGCCGCGGCGGCAGATCGAGGCGCGGAGTCGGCACAGACGTTGTACAGCCAAGCCAGCAGCAGCCCGCCCACCCCGCCATCGGCCAAGGCGTAGAGCGTGCCGACGACCACGTCGCCAAAGTCGCGGCCGCCATGGAAGCCGGGATAGATGGAGCCGGCGACGGCCAGCAGCGTGCCGCCGTAGCCCGGTGCCGCAAGATGGGCCAGGCCGGCACAGAAAATGCAGCCACCCCACAACAGGCCCGCGGCGATCGCCAATCCGCGAATGGACAGCTTCATAGTTCCTCCTCGCGGCTTGCGTCGCCGGAGGAGCCAGCGCGCTGGGCGGGTTCTTGCCCGCCCTCGGACCGGCTCGGGCGGCGCAGCTTCACCGCCATCATAAGCCCGGCAGTAAAGCGTGGCGAAATCCGGCTCCGGCGCCGGGCTCTGGACGACGCGCCGATAGCGGGGCTGTAGCTAGGCGGCGGCGCGCGGTGGCCGGCACACAGAGCGTCTGCGAGCCGCCGCCGATTGCACCCTGGCTCCGCTTAGGTGACTGTCGCCAACGCCATCGCCGATCGGGCGGCGCGGCGCTAAACAGCGTTCGGCTTCGCGCTTTTGCTCCGGCGGCCGCACGGGTTCTTCCTGCCGGTAAAGACGGCGCGGCGTCTGTGGTCGCGTTGATTTGGGCCGCCGGCGGACCCGCGCCTGTTCGGGCGCGCCCGACCAGAGTCATCGCTGGGTGCGCCCAAGTTTCGGGCTTTGCGGCCTTCACCGCGCCTCGGCGGGCCGCGTGCGGTCGTGGCTGGACGGCAGGCAACCCGTCTTCTGGGATCAGCGAGGAGAGCGCGGGCCGAGCGCCCGATCGGCCGGGGAAAAGCGTGGCGCGCCCTGAGGGATTCGAACCCCCGGCCTTCTGGTTCGTAGCCAGACGCTCTATCCAGCTGAGCTAAGGGCGCGCGGGGACAACTTCTTGATTGTAGCGTAGGGAGGGCTCGGCCGCTCAGGTGTGGACGGGCCGCAGCGGCGGGCAGGGCGGCGGTGCGCAAACCGGGAGCGGGCGAACCTTTGGGCTGCCGGCGCAGGGTTCCGGAGCTGAGGCGCCTGCACGCCTGGTTGGGAAGGGGGCGGCGCTAGCCCCAGCGCACGCCCATGCCATGGGCGTGGATGCTGTCGGCTTGGCCGCCAAAGCGAACATGGAACCACTCACAGCGCCAGCAGCGGCAGAATGCCGGCCCTTCGCGCCAGCGCGGCAGCTGCCGGCCGCAATCCCAGCAGCGCAGGGGATCCGCTCGCGTGGCGTCCACGGGCGGGGCGCTGGTGCTTTGGGTTCGGTCCATTGGATTGCCTCCATGGGTTCGGGCCCGGCCGCCGGCTCGTAAACCTGTGCCGGGAAGACAATTGCGGCGCGCCGCAACGCTTCCCGCCGCGCCGCGGGCGGACGGCGGAAAATAGGGGCCGGCGGGCGGCGGAAACGGGCTTGCACCCACCGCCCGCCGGCCCCTATTAGCGCCGCGCCAGCGCCCCTTCCTCAGCCGATGTCGCCACCGGCCGCGCCAGCACTGCGCCGCTGCCATGGGCGGCGTACTTACGCCGCTTGCGGCTTCTTGGGCGCCTCCTCGGGAAGAGTCTTGACCTCGATCTTCCGAGGCACGCTCTTCTCCGAGACCGGCGCGATGATCTCCAGCAGGCCCTTCTTGTAGCTGGCTTCGATCTGCTCGGGCTTCACGCCTTCCGGCAGCGGCAGCCAGCGCTCAAAGGCGCCGTAGGAAAATTCGCGCGTCAGGTAGCGGCGCGTCTTGGACTCCGACTCGTGGCGCTGCTCACCCGCGATGTGCAACTGATCGCCGTGCACCTCGATGGTGACGTTCTTCGGATCCAGGCCCGGCGTCTGGAGCTTGAGGTGGAATTTGCCGTCCTCAATATACGACTCCGCCGGCGGCAGGTCCGCCGTCACCCGGGCGGCGGGCAGAGCGCCCCACAGGCGTTCCATCACGTCATCGAAGGATTTGCGGAATGTGAACAAGTCTTGAAAGGCGAGATCATCTGGATCCCGGCGCATTAGTCCCAACATAGCGTCCTCCATTCCGGTTTGCCGCGGTCCCGCCGCGGCGCCGGACCCACTCTGGCATGCACGCCGCGGGCCATCGCCAGTCCGGATCATCGCACCAAGCTGGGGCGGTGGCCGATGCACCGAATCAGCGTGCGCACGTTATTGGCATCGTCTATTTCCAGCTCGCCGGGCGGGCGCAAGCGCACAGCAATGGGTGCGTTGACGATGTGGGTGAGGACATCGCGATGCTCATCGCCCAACTGGACGTAGGCCTTGGCCCGGCCGTCACGAATCTCCGCACCGACGCCGAGCAGCGGCACGCCGCGGGCTTGCAATTCGGCTCCCAAGCCGGTGATTACCTCGACCGTCACCCAACATCCTTTATGCTGGCGGCTGAACTCATCCAGCAGCTTGGTCCAGCCTGCCTCCGGAACCGCCAGGGCGGGCGCGGGCGGCGAACCCGGGGCGCCGGTATCCAACCCGCCGAGCAGCTCGCCTTGGCTGAAGACCAAGGACGATCGGCCGGAATCCTCATAGCCCCGCGCGCCGCGCGAGCCCTGGCCCCATGCCGCCGCCGAGCGCAACTCCGCCGGTCCGGCGGGATGCGGTCCGGACATGGGATAGACGCCGGAGTGGCCAACCTCGTCCCGCCGTCCGGCGCCGCCGCCCGGCAGGCCGCCGCCCGCGCCCGCGAAACAGCGGACGCCGCCGCGCTGCTGGCCGCCGCCGGCATCACCGCACTGGAGGACTGACATGATCGACCTGAAAAACCACTACGGGTTCACCCGCACCCCGTTCGGCAAGGACCTCGCCCCGTCCATG
>DAHUYO010000119.1 GCA_027315185.1 Acidobacteriota bacterium | reverse complement strand
ATTGCGGATCAGGTCGTGCGTCATGGGCCGCGGCGTCTGCACCTTTTCGATCTCCAGCGCGATGGCGTTAGCCTCATAAATCCCCACCCAGATCGGCAGCACCACCGCCCCCGGACCGTCCTTCAAAATCACGATCGGCGTGTTCGTCGAGGAGTCCATGATCAGGCCCCGGATTTTCATTTCGACTTCCATCGTCTGTTCTCCTCCGCGTCCGTTGCCGGGTTATGCTCCCGCCCCCGGCGCCGCTGCCGCCACCTGCGTTCCCACCAAGCTGTTCGCTCCCGCCTTGGTGATCTCCACCCATGTGTAATCGCCTGGCCGAAGCCCCCCGCCAGCTGGAATTGCCGCCGCGGCCGTTTCTGGCGCCGCTTGCCCCAATATCGGCGGCAGTGCCGGCGGCGCGCTCGTCATATACTCCATCGCCCGCGGCGTCGCGGCTCCCTTGGCCAATTCGCCCGCCGCTGCGCTCGCGCCTTCCGCCCCGCTTCCCGCCAATGCGGTAAAGTTCACCGTCCGGTTCGTCGAGGCCCGCCCGATCCACTGCGCCAGCTTCGGGTTGTACGCCTCGACCATCACCTCCAGCCGCTGCCCGATCAGCCGCTGGTTGTCCTCGCGCTGAATCTCCTGCTGCCGCCGTTGCAGCATCATCAGCCGCTCCACCTTCACCGCATCCGGCACCGTGTCTTCCCACGCCCCGCTTTCGGTGTTCGGCCGCGGCGAATACTTGAAGATGAACGCCCCCGCGTAGCGCACCTCCTCCAGCAGTTCCGCCGTCTGCTCGAAATCCTGCTCCGTCTCGCCCGGAAAGCCGACGATGATGTCCGTGGTGATGGCCAATGGCCGCCGGCAGCTCCGAATCGCCGCGAGCTTCTCCAAATACTGTTCCCGGCTATAATCCCGCCGCATCGCCGCCAGTACCCGCGACGAGCCCGACTGCACCGGCAGGTGCACGTGGTCGCACAGCGCCTCGTGCTTCCCCATCGCCGCCACGATCTCGGAATGGAAGTCCCGCGGATGCGAGGTCGTGTACCGCACCCGCCGCAGCCCCGGCACCTGCGCCACCGCCGCCAGCAACTCGGCGAAGCTCAGCCCCGCCGCCGACGGATCGCGGTAGGAGTTGACGTTCTGCCCCAGCAGTTGCACTTCGGTGTAGCCGGCGTCCGCCAGCCGCCGCGCCTCCGCCAATACGCGCCCGCTCTCCCGGCTCCGTTCGCCGCCGCGCGTGTGCGGCACGACGCAATAGGCGCAGTGCTTATCGCAGCCTTCGATGATGGTGATGTAGGCCCGAAAGGGATTGTCCCGCCGCGTGTACTCGGTCTCAAACGCCGCTTCCGCCGCGTCCAGTCCCGTCACCCGCGCCTCGCCCGCCTCCAGCCGCCGCATCAGCTCCGGCAACAGCGGGTAACTGGCCGAGCCCGCCACCAGCCGCACATACGGCGCCCGCTGGAAGATCGCCTCCCCCTCCTGCTGCGCCACGCACCCCAGCACCCCGATCCGCTTCCCCTGCTTCGCCATCGGCCGCGCCTGCGCCAGCCGCTGGAAAACCTTCTGCGCCGCCTTGTCCCGGATGCTACAGGTGTTGAACAGGACCAGCTCGGCGTCCTCCGCCCGGCCCACCGCCGAGTACCCCAATGCCTCCAGCGTCCCCGCCACGCGCTCGCTGTCGTGGACGTTCATCTGACAGCCAAACGTCTCGATCCAAAAGGTTTTCCGCCCCGCCGCCCCCATCCCCGCAGTATACCAAGCCACCCCCGGCCGGCCTTGGGCGGCACGGCGAGTGACCCCCCACGCCCGCCGCCGGGGCCGTGCCGTCTTAGGCGGAAAGGAACTCTTCCGTTGAGACCCCGGCTTCCCGCAGGATCGCGCGAAGCGTGCCCTCCGCGGCCGGTGACCCCTGGTAGGCCGGTTCCCCGGCAGCGCCAAGCGCCGCGCAGAAATGAATCGCTCCCCTCAAGGTCGCTTGCGCGATCCGCCTCACCCCGCCTCCACCGCGACTTTCAGATAGCCCAAATCCCTGCGGATCGCTCCTCGCAGCGCGTACAGCACCGGTCCCAAGAAGAAATAGCGCCGGCGGAACGCGAAATCCGCCACGCAAACGACCCGCGTGGCTTCGCCGCCCGCCGCCTCGACCTGCATGCGCCATGTCGCCCGCCGAAAATATCGGGCATTGCCTCCCGCGCTCGCCAGCGCGACTGTCATGTGATGGCGCGGAACGAACTCCGCCACGCGATACGACATCCGCCCGCTCTCCTCGCCGCCCTTGCGCCCGCGCGGAAAACCCAGCGTGTCGAACGTCATCCCTATTCCCGACGCCGTTTCGGACGTCACCCGCACCGCGCGCACGCCGCGATCCCATTTCGTCAGGCTGGCGGGGTCGCTGGCGAGAAACGCCCACACGACGTCCAAAGGCCGCCGAACCGTCATTTCCGCCGCCAACCGCATCGCCCCTCATCTTAGTTCACCCGCCGGCCGCGGTGCGGGGTTGCGACGGTAAACTCGTCGCAAGGGCAGCGATGACGAGGCGCCTCATCGGGCGCAGGTCTGGTGCTCGCGGCGGCCCGTTGCATCAGCAAAAGCGGCGGCGGGCAAGGCCGCGCCGCGTCCTGACCGCCGCAGATCAGCCATCGGCCCGGATCCCTAGGCCTTCGGCCCGGCGCGCGGCAGCGCCAGCGCCAGCAGCCCGGACGCCACCAGCAGCCCCGCCAGCAGCAGCATCCCCAGCGCGAACGATCCCGTCCGCGTCTCGATCCAGCCCATCAAGAAGGGCCCCACGAAGCCGCCCAAATTGCCGATGGAATTGATCGTCCCAATCGCCACCGCCGCCGCCGTCCCCGACAGATACGCCGACGGCAGCGCCCAAAAGCTGGGCATATAGGAATAGACGCCGGCCCCGGCGAGCAGAAATCCGCCCAGCGTCCAGCCCCAAGCCGCCGCGCCGTGCAAATGCGTGGCGCAGGCGGCTATGGCCAGCCCCGCCGCCATCAGCCACACGGCCGCCGCCGTGTGCCAGCGCCGTTCCCGCCGCCGGTCGGAACTCCACCCGAACCACACCATCGCCGCCAGCGCCACGGCGTACGGCAGCGCCGCCCACAGCGACACGGTGAAGTTCGATGCGCCTCCCGACGCCCGTTTCAGCAGCGACGGCAGCCACAGGCCGAAGCCGTAGCTGGCGGAGCAGATCAGCAAATACGCCGCCGCCAGCAGCCAAATCTCCCGCCGGCGCAAAAATGCCCCCGCCTTCAGCGCCGCCGGCTGCGGCGCCGCCTCGCGCGCAATCGCCGCCGCCAGCGTTTCCCGTTCTCCCGCCTCCAGCCAGCGCGCCTCGCGCGGCCAGTCCGTAAGGGCGCGCAAATTCACCAGCCCGAAGACGATCGCCGGCGCGCCCTCCAGCACGAACAGCCACCGCCATCCCGCCCATCCCATCCAGTGCAGCCCCAAGATCGCCCCGGACACCGGCGCTCCCAGCAAAAACGACACGGGCAGCGCCGCCATGAACAGCGCCACCGCCTTCCCTTTGTCTTCCGCGGTGAACCAATGCCCCAAGTACACGATCAGGCCGGGAAAGAACCCCGCCTCCGCCGCCCCCAGCAAAAACCGCAGCCAATAAAAGGCCGTGGCGGAATGGATCAGGCTGGTGGCCATCGCCACCACGCCCCAGGTCACCATGATCCGCGCCATCCAGCGCCGCGCGCTCCACCGCTCCACGATCCATGTGCTGGGGATCTCCAGCAGGAAATACCCCAGGAAGAACACCCCCATCCCCGTCCCCAGCACCTCCGAACTGAAGTGCAGGTCACCGCGCATCGCCAGCGCCGCGTAGCTGATGTTCACCCGATCCAAAAACGCGACGATATAAATGACGAATAGATACGGCAGCAGCCGCCAAGCCACCTTCCGCCGCAAACTCGCCGGCAGCACCGCGGGCGAGGCAGGCAAGTTGACCGCGAGCGTCGGTGCGGCGGCCAACGGCGGCGCGGCGAAAGCCGCATGCTTGGGAGGGTCGAGTTCGGCCACGCCCGCATCATACCCCCGCCGCCGGCCCCCGCCCCCTCCGGCCCTGGTCTGCCCGCCCGCCGCCGCGCGATCTCGGCTCCGCTCCCGGGGAAGCGGGCAGCTTGCCCGCCCGCGCCCGAAACAGCGATTTCTCCACCCCCGATCCACCAGACCGCCGTCTCCGCGGGGTAGGACTCCCACGCGGCAAACCCCTTCCGCCTATCGCCCATGCTAGCCGCCGGGGAAAAGCTGGACGGTACAGGGCCATTCCGCGCGGGGCGGCGCAATGAACTCTGGCCGGCGAAACGGAACAAGGACCGGGAATCCGGGCGAGGGCGATGGCGTTGGAACGGTCCGCGCCGATCGCAACGCCTGCCCAGCCCAGCCGGTTCAACCCGAGCGGTAGTCCCCCCGCGCCTCGCCGCACCTGCGCTCGATGCGGCGCATTCGTATCTTGGGCGGAGCGCCTACTCAGGCCCTGGCGCGCCCGCCTTGCGCGCTACTTGCGCTGCTTTTGCAATTCGCGCAACGCGGTCGCGAATTCATCGCGATGTTTCGCTTCATCGCGCCCGATCTCGCGGAATCGCTCCGCCACCTGCGTGTCCCCCGCCGTCTCCGCTTCTTTCGCGAATTCGGGGTACATCGTCTTCGTCTCGTATCCTTCGCCCTCGATGGCGTCCTTCAAGTTGGCTTCGTTATCGCCCACCAAGCCCGCCAGTTTGGCCTCTTCGGCGAAGTGCTCGTAGCGTTCCGTCCGCGCCGTCCGCTCGAACAGCGCCGCCAGCTTCGGATGCCCGCTGCGCCGCGCCTCGGCCGCATACAGCGAGTACTTCAGGTACGCGAACGCCTCCCCGTGCATCGCCTCCAACAGCCGCTGTCTCACGTGCGCGTTGACCGCCGCTGGCGCCCGGCCGTTTCGCCTGGCGGCGGTGGCGTAGGCCAGCCCGCCCAGGGCCCCGGCCACCGCCATGCCAGCCGCCATCCAACCAAACAACCCCGCATGATTGCCCAGCTTCATTGCTGCTTTCATGACCTCCTCCTTCCACCGCGAGGGGGGTGGTTCATCCCTCCCGCCTGCCCCGTCGCCGTCCGCTGCTCGCGCCCCGCCACGGGCGCCGATCTCTAGAGATGCAGGCGCTTGGCCGGGGTTCGCCGCCAGAAATTGCCGCTCAGCTTGTGCGCCCAGCGCGGCCGCCGGTTCTGTTCCTCGCGCCACGCCCGCCCCGCGAACGCTAAGCCACCCAAGGCCCCTGCCGCCGCCACTCCCGCCGCCAGCCAGCCCCAAAATCCCCCATGATTCCTGCGGTGCATCGCCGTTTTCATAGCCCCTCCTTTCGCCTCGAACGGGGCGCCCCTTAACGCCCCGCCGTCGGCTCCCGCTACTTGCTCGGCTCCATCTGCGTGGACAATGAGTCGTACACGCCTTTGGACCGCCGGTACTGCACCGCATCCTTGATCAGCGCGCGCAGCCGTGCCGCCAGGTCGGCGTTGGCTTCCAAGAAGTCGGCGTGTTTCCCCATCGGCTTCATATGCCGGTCTTCGTTATAGTTGGCAATTGCCCCTTCCATGTTGTCGGCCAGTTGTTGCAGCAGCGGCCCGATCTGGTCCACCGCATTTTGTTGCCAGGGCGAACCCGAGTCACGCACTGCCCGCATCCGCGCCTCTAATTTGCCGAGTTCGTTGATGTGGCCTCTCATCGTGTTCAGCTCCACGCCATGGGTCTCGCGAAAATCCGGCCACCGCTCCAAGAACACCAGTGCGTCCGCGTCCACGTCGAGCTGCGCCGAATACATCAGCGCCTGGTCCAAAAGCTCATTGATCACCGGGGAATCCGCGGCCGGTTCCGCCGCCGAGGCCGGCTGCGACGCACTTTGCGCCTCGACCCCCTGCCCCTGGTTTCCGTTCTCTTCTTGCGCCGCCGCGCGCCGCGCCGTAAACGCAAGCAGGAACACCACAGCTGCCAGCGTCGCGACCGACAATAGCCATCTCCCTTTCATAACTGGCACCTCCATGCCCACCCTTTCCCCTGCACGGCAGGGACCATATGAGTGGCGCTGCGCTCACGGGTGCATTGGCTTTTTGCCTGGGGGCCAAAGTAGGCGTGGAGCGGCCGCGAATTTCCGTGCGCGCCTGAGCCGGGGAAGCGGCGCCGTCCCCAGCGGCGCCCAAGCGAGGCGGCGCCCGCGCCAAGCGAAAGCAGGGCAAGGCCCGTAAGCGGGGCCACGCCCCGCGCCAAGCCTAAGCGGGGCAGCACCCCGCGCCTGGAAAAAGCCGGGCAACGCCCGCGCCGGGCAGCTGCGGAATTGGGCCCGCGGCGCCCTCGGCCCAGCCGGGCGCGTAAGCAGGGCTCCGCGCCGCGCCGAACAAGAACAGGACGCCCCGCCGCAGGCGGGGCTGGGACCCGCGCCCATCAACCGGCATGTCCCCCGGATCCTTATGGCTAACCCCAACCGCCCTATACGCTATCCCCGTTTGGGGGGAAGGACGGTCGAAGCCGCCTGCCGCCTTCACGCCGCTCGCTTGGGGATGCGCGCCCAGCCGCTGCGCGCTTATTCCCACACGCTTTTCCTGGCGCCCCGCCTCGCACAATCCTAGAAGCCAGGCAGCAGGTCGAACTCCCAAACATGCCCAATCAGTGGCCGCTGATTGGGAATCGCATACGTCACCGCCCC
>DAHUYO010000118.1 GCA_027315185.1 Acidobacteriota bacterium | reverse complement strand
TGAACGACTCCTCGATCGGCATCGGCCTGACCGACCACTATTACCGCGCCAAGCGGGCGGGCCGCCCGCGCATCGCCATTGATTCCATCCGCGACAACTATGAGCTGACCCAGATCGTGGTGCAGTCCAAGAAGACCGCGGCCATTTACATCGCCGGGGGCGTGCCCAAAAACTACATCAATGATTCGGTGGTGATGGCATATATCTTCGGGGCGGAAAAAGGCCACAGCTACGCTCTGCAACTCACCGCCGACAACCCCCATTGGGGCGGGTTGTCGGGCAGCACTCTGAAAGAGGCCGTGAGCTGGGGCAAGATTCGCTCCAAAGCCACCACCGCGATGTGCTTCGTCGAGCCCTCGGTCTCCCTGCCCATGCTCGCCGGGTACGCCCTGCAACGGAAGTTGGCGCGGGGGCGCAAACGGCTGCGATTTCACTGGGATGGCGACGAGCTGAAGTCCGTCCGCTAGCCACCGCCGTGCGCCGCGCGCGCCGCCGGCGCACATCCGGCGCACATCGCCGGGATCGCGCCCGGCAATTCGGGCGCCGGCCGGCGGGGTGCGTTAGCCTGGAACCTGCGGCCATGGCATCGCTCTCCTCCCCTCCCGTGCACGCCGCCGCCCGGGCGGGGCGGCGGCTGAAGGCGCTGGCGCTGGGCGTCAGCTTGTCGGTGCTGTCGTTCTTTGCCGCGCTAACGATCGCCTATCTGCAACGCGGCGCGGCGGCGCGCATGTCGGTGCCGTTGCCGCCGGTGCTATATCCCAATACCGTCGTCTTGCTGCTTAGCAGCGGCGCCTTGCAAGTATCCCTCCGGCGTCTCCGCGCAGGGGACATGCGGGCGATGTTGCGCTGGCTGGCGGCCGCGTTCACCCTCGGCTGGGTCTTTCTCGGGGGACAATACTGGGCCTGGCGGCAATGGTGGCGCGCGGGTGTTTTCCTGCGCACCGACCCGGGGAGCCGCTTCTTTTTCCTATTCACCGCCGCCCACGCGATGCACATCGCGGCCGGCTTGGCGGTGTTGGGTGCGGTCTTCACCTTAGCCTGGCGCGGCCGGCTGCGGCCCGAGCGCCCTGCGCCGCTGGAGGCCGCGGCGATCTTTTGGCATTGCCTGGACGCCGCTTGGCTCGGCCTGTTGGCGCTATTATTGCTGGCCTGAGATGTCTTCCCCGCCACGCCATCCCCCGGGGCCGGTGTTCGCCGCGCGTACCGATTGGGATCTCCGGACGAACCGCTGGGCGACCGCCGCCGCGGAAGCGCGGGGGACGGCGGACGGGTTCGACTTGACCATCACCAACCCCACCGCCGCGGGGCTGGCGTATCCCCGCGAGCGAATCCTGGCGGCGCTGGCGGCGCCCGCCGGCTTGGCCTACGAGCCCTCGCCGCGCGGGGCCCTCGCCGCCCGGGAGGCGGTCGCCGCCTACTATAGCGCTCGCGGCGCGGACGTTGGGCCGGAGCGGTTGCTCCTGACGGCGAGCACCAGCGAGGCGTATTCGCATCTGTTCCGCCTCCTGGCGAATGCCGGGGATCGCGTGCACGTGCCCTGTCCCAGCTATCCCTTGCTGGACCATCTGGCGGCGATCAACGACCTCGAGATGGCGCCGTATCCCCTCTGGCACGCAGGCGGCTGGCATGTGGACGCGGCCGAACTGGCGCGCGACATCAACCCCCGCTCGCGCGCGCTGGTCGTCATCCATCCCAACAATCCCACTGGGTCCTACCTGACGGCGGAGGATTGGGCGGCGCTCGTGGACGTCGCTGCCCGCCACCGCATGGCCATCATCGCCGACGAGGTGTTTTTCGATTACGTTTGGGACCCCGCGCTGCGCCCGTTGGATTTGGCCATCGCGGCCGCGCCCGAGGGTCCGCCGGTATTTTTGCTGAATGGGTTGTCGAAAATCAGCGCCTTGCCCCAGATGAAGCTCGGCTGGCTGGCGGCGCTCGGAGGGGAGCAGGCCTGGCGGCAGGCGGCGCTGGCGCGGCTGGAAGTCATCGCCGACGCCTACCTGTCGCTGTCGGCGCCGGTGCAGGCCGCGGCGGCGGAGTTGCTGGCGCTGCGCGGCGAGCTTCAGCCCCAGATCCTCGCGCGCCTCCGCGCCAATGTCGCCGTCCTCGATTCCCGCCTCGCGCGCCAGGCGTGGGTGTCGCGGCTCAGCGCGGCGGGCGGATGGATGGCGGTGCTGCGCTTGCCCGCGTGGCGGAGCGGCGATGCATGGGCGGAGGCGCTACTGCGGCAGCGAGTGCTGGCGCATCCCGGGGAGTTTTACGGCTTTTCCGGCGCGCCCTGCCTCGTCGTCAGCCTGCTGACTGCGCCGGCGGCCTTCGCCGCCGGCTTGGAGCGGCTGCTGGCTTGCGTGGCGCAAGCCGCGCCGCCGCGCTAGTTCGCGGCGGCCGCCACCGCGGCGAGTTCGGCGCCGGCAAAGGCGCTGAACAGGCTCACTACCCGCGGGTCGAATTGCGTGCCCGCCGCCTCCTGCAAGCGCCGCAGCGCCTCTTCTACTGGCAGCCCGCGGCGATAGGGCCGGTCCGACACCATGGCGTCAAAAGCGTCAATCACGCAGATCACCCGCGCCCCCATGGGAATTTCCTCACCGCGCAGACCGGCGGGATACCCCCGCCCGTCCATTCGCTCGTGGTGGTGCAGGACGAAATGGCTGACCGCCGCGAATCCGGGAATCAGCCGCAGAATCGCCCAGCCATATTCAGAGTGCCGCTTCAATACGGCGAACTCGTCGTCGGTCAGCGAGCCGGGCTTCTGTAAAATGGCGTCGGGCACGCCGACCTTGCCGATGTCGTGCAACAAGGCGCTGATCTCGACCGCCTGAAACAGGCTCTCCTCCATGCCCAGCTCTTCCGCGACGCGGACCGCCCACTCGGCGAGGCGCGTGCTGTGGCAGCCGGTGTCCAGATCCTTCAGATCGAGCATCTGATGGAACGCGCAAACCAGCGCCGCATGCGTCGCCGCCAGTTTTTCTTCGACTTCCAGGACCTGCAAGCGCCCCGCCGCGGGCTTCGCCGCCCGCCGCGCGGGGAGCTGCGGCGGCTTAGTTGCCGCCATAGGTGATCTCCTGATGCAGCGCCGTTAACGCCGCCGCCACGTTCAAAACGCCGTGCCCCAGGTCCGGCGCGGCGGGGGTGGCGTGGCTCAGCGCATCCATGGCCTCGGTGGGAGTGACGCCTGGCTGCATGGCGTCCATCAGCGCCACCGTGCCGCTGACAAAAGGCGCGCTGAACGACGTGCCCCAGCCCGCGGCGTAGGTGTCGCCCGGATAGGTGGTAATGACGGCTTCCCCCGGAGCGGCGGCGAAGACCAGATCGGCGCCGTAATTGGAGAAGGACGAGCGCTGATCGGCCGCGTCCACCGAAGCGATGCCCATCACGTCGGATTGATATCCGGCGGGATAGACCATCACATCTTCGCCATTGTTTCCCGCCGAGGCCACGCAGGCGACACCGTGCGCATTGGCGTAGGCCACCGCCTTTTGCAGTTCGGTCGCCGCGGCGGGAAAATCGAAGCTCATATTGATGACCGTGGCGTGGTTATCCACGGCGTAGTAAATGGCGCGCAGCACGTCGGAGAGGTAGCCCTCGCCGTTGTCGCCGAACGCCCGGAGCGGCAGAATCTGCGCCGTCGGCGCCACCAAGTGGATGATGCCGGCGACCATCGTGCCGTGGCCGGAGTCGGAGTACGAGGACTGCGAGAGCGTGGTGGCGCTCTGCTGGTTCACCACCGCCATCGCGTATTGATTGACCTGCAACGGCGGGTAGGCGCTGTTGACCACGGCCATCGCATACTGATTGACCTGGCTGTCGTAGCCGCCGGTTTGGTTGGTCAAAAAGTTATAGCCCGGGAGCAGCACTTTTTGCAGCACCGGCTGGGTCGGATCCACGCCGGTGCCGATGTCCGCGACCACGCCGGCGCCGGTGGCATGCCACTCCCAGCGCGCCTCGGGCAATGCAATCTGCGTCAGCGCGGGCTGATTGGCGTAGCCGGTCCATACCGCGGCGCCATAAAAATTCTCCGTGGTGCGGTCCCAAAGCCCGGAAACGCTGGTCAGCGGTCCCGGCTCCGGCTGGTGCAGCAGGGCGTCGGGCTCGGCATCCACGATGCCGGGCATGGTCAGCAGGCTGCTCAACAGCGAGGAGACGCTGTTGTAGCTGGTGATCAGAAACACTTGCCCTTGATTGCCGTCAATTTTCTCCTGCACTTGGCAGCCGATCAGCCAGCAGGTGAGTTGCAGGGCGGAAACGCCGAGCGAGTCGCGGACGATCAGCCGGCTCTGCACTTGCGTCGTGCCGCCCAACAGACCGCCCAGCAGTCCGCCGCCGAGCAGTTGCGCCTGCGCCGGCCGCGCCAGCACGCCGCAGAGTAGAAGAACGCAGAGAATGGTGGCTCGTTTCATTGAGGGTCTCCTTGAGGCGCCGCAATGGTGCGGCTGGCCAGAATTCGCAAAGGAATGATCAAGGTCTTTGCGGTGTCGCCGGCGGGGCGGTTCGCTGCCGCTGAAATGTGGATCGCCAGATGGCTTTCCTCTCCGGCGCCCGCTGGCAGGGAAAGGTGGAACTCTCCGTGCATGTTGGTGCTGGTGACCTGGAGCACGCGCCGCCGCCGCCGGATGCTGACCGGCGCATCCGCCGCGACGCGCTCCGCATCGGTGGCGTGCAAAATCTGGCCGGAGATCTGACCGCCGGCGAGCAACGCCGGCTCCAGCCGTGCCGCCGGCTCGAGGCGAATGTCCACCACCCAGTCGTCGGCCATGAACGCCGCATGCCGGGCTTCGGCCGTGCCGGAACGCAGGCCCGCCGCGACCGGTTGCAGGCCGCCCAGCCACTCGGCCAGCACCAGCCGCCGCTTGCCGGGCCGGGCCCAAGCCATGGCGCCGATGACGAAGCGGGTGGCGCTCGCCGGCGGCTTGCAGGCGGGCTCGGCGCGGAGGAATTGGGCCATCGCGCGGTACATCCGCTCCGCGCTGAGGCACTCTGGGCAATCGGCTTGGAGATGTTGCTGCATCGCGTTCCGTTCTGCCGGCGGCAAAACGCCGCGCACAAAATCGGTCCAACTGCTTAGGGGGAAGTGATTGCGGACCATCGTGTCTGTAGCGGAGATTAGAAGTCTGTCAGTGAATAGGAGACCGCCCCTGGCCGAAAGATACGTGTGCAATCTTTTGCGGCGGTGGTGCCGTGCGCGGGGGGAGAAAATGCCCCAATCGCCCCCGGTCGGGGTCGCCGGCCTCCTCCACTGTGCAACCGGCAAGCGTCCTGTTGGCAATCGTTTGCGCCATTTTCCGGGAGTGGAAAATCAGGTGCAGGTCAGGCTCCAGGAGGCCGTGATGAGCTTGACGTGGTTTGTCTCCCTGATCGCCGTTTTGGCGGCGGTAAGCCTGCCATTGCTCGTGATGGCGGAGCGCGTGGCGCAGTACCTGCGCCGCCCCGGGAGGGGCTGGCTGATGGTGAACGAGCGGGAGGAGTTCGCGCCTGTGCAGGATTGGCTGGACTGGTGGCAAGAAGGGGCGCAATCGAAGTAAGGCCTGGGACGCAGCGGCCGCGCCGCTAGCCGCTATAATCCCCCTACATGGATGCGGCGGCTCAATCCGCGGCGATGGTCGGCCCGGCGCCAGCCGTGCGCGGCATGGCGCTGGAAGTGGTGGTGACTTCGGTGGCGGACGCCGCGGCGGCGGCCGAGGGCGGAGCCGCGCGGCTGGAAGTGGCGGTGCAGATGGACGCCGACGGCCTGACGCCGCCGCTGGCATTGGTGCAGCAAATTCAAGACGAGGTGCAGTTGCCGCTGCGCGTGATGCTGCGCGACAGCCCGCATTTCACCCCCCGGCACGCGCAGGAAGTCGAGCATATGGCGGCCACCGCCGAGGCGCTGGCGCGCCTGGGGGTGGACGGCTTGGTGCTGGGCTTTTTGCGCGATGGGCGGGTAGACGTCGGCTTGCTCTGCCGCCTGCTGGCTGTGGCGCCCTTGCTGGCGGCGACCTTCCATCGCGCCTTCGACGCCGCGGCCCACCCGATGGAAGCTCTGGCGGCGCTGAAAACCTGTGAGCAGGTGGATTATGTGCTCACCGCCGGCGGCGCGGAGTCGTGGCCCGAGCGGCTGGAAAACTGGCGGCGGTGGCGCGTGCTGGCGCGGCCGGAGATGGCGGTCATCGCGGCCGGCGGCCTCGACGACTCCGCCCTGCGGCAGTTGCGCCAGGACACCGAACTGCGGCATTTTCACGTCGGCCGCTCCGCCCGCGCCAGTGGCGACTGGAGCCAGCCGGTCAGCGCCGACCGGGTTCGCGCCCTGTGCGCGGCGCTGGCCTAGCGGCGCCGAGGCGCCGCTAGACGACCAGTTCGGGGACCTCCAAATCGCGCTGGCGGAAGGCGTCGAGGAAGGCCCGCACCACCTGCGGATCAAAGTCCGAGCCCGCCCCTTTTTGAATGATCTCCTTGGCTTCGAATGGCGACATCGCCTGGCGATAGGGGCGGTCGCTGGTCAAGGCGTCGTAGACATCGGCCACGGAAAGGATGCGCGCTTCCAGGGGGATCTGTTCCCCCTGCGTCGGGTGATAGCCGGTGCCGTCGAATTTGTCGTGATGGCTAAGGATGATCGGCAGCACGCGGCGCAGGCTGCCGCCCACCGGCGCCAGCATCGCCACGCCGTGGTCCACGTGCAGTTGCATCTGCTTGAATTCATCGGCGGTCAGCCGCGCCGCCTTGTACAGCAGCTCGCGGCCCGTCTCCAGCTTGCCGATGTCGTGCAACAGGGCGGCGGCGCGGATGTCCTCCAGCCGCTCCTCGTCCAGGCCCATCTGCCGGCCGATGCTGCGGGCGTAGATGGAGACGCGATAGGAATGGTTTTGCGTGTATTTGTCCTTGGCGACGAACTGCTGGAGGATCATCAGCACGCCATGGTAGGTCTCGCGCAGGTCTTGCAGGTGGCGTTCGTTGCGCTCATGCAGCGTGCCCATGGCGTAGGCCACCAACACCAACACCCCGCCCCAGACCGTGAGTTCATACCAGCGTTCGTGGGGCACGGCCGGCGAGTGGCCGAAGATCTCGGGCTTGTACCAGATCAGCAGGAGCACCAGGAAGACGCTGGCGAAGGCGGTCAGCACGGCGTGCCGGCGCCCGTAGAAGTACGCCGAGAAGACCGCCGGCAGCAAGTACAACTCCAGCAGCATCCGCTGCCCGGCGAGGAACCAATTCAAGACCGCCGCGATCACGAACAGCGAGAGCAGAAGCCACAGCTCCCGGTTCACCTCGGCCAGCCTGCCTCCGCGCATTGTATTCATGCCGCGTCCCTAAGGCCCCTTCACTACGGGTTCAGTAGGGCTAGCGTAAGAGCATTCCAACCCGTTGTCCATTGTCCTCGCGTACAGGTATGCGGACAGTAATTGCG
>DAHUYO010000117.1 GCA_027315185.1 Acidobacteriota bacterium | reverse complement strand
TGGAAGGCGCGCAGGCTGTGTTGCCAGCGGGCGCACAAAATGCGCGGATCCACCCCGGCTTCGATTTGGTTGACGATCCGCTGGCTGCCGATCTCCGAATGAATCGGGGCGCTGTCCCATTGGCGCGGATAGAGGTGCGCCAACGCCGCGGCCAACTCCACGCCCATTTCCGGCGCGTTCAGCTCCCGGCGGTTGGTCAGTTCGATGTATACGCCGTGGCAGAGCTGGTGGGCGTATTTGCTGGCGGTTGGGGTAAACGAAACAGGAACGAAGCGGACCCCGGGGATGCGCCGCGCGTTCAGGTATTGCGCCAGCTGATCTTCCTGGATCCACGGCGCCCCGATCCATTCAAACGGCGTGTCGGTGCCGCGGCCGACGCTGACATTGCTGTACTCGATCAGCGCCACGCCGGGATACAAAATCGTCTCGGTGAGGTTGCGGAGATTTGGCGAGGGATCCACCCAGGGAAGTCCGGTCTCGTCGAAATAATCGCCCCGCGACCACCCCTGCATGCGGATCACCCGCAGATCGGCGCCGATGTGCAGGGTATCGTTGAACATCTCCGCCAGCTCGCCGATGGTCATTCCATTCCGCACCGGCATGCCCGCATAGAAGCCGATGAAGCTGCGCTGATCGGCGTGCAGCGACGGTCCTTGCACGTTGATGCCGTCAATGGGATCAGGGCGGTCGAGCACGATGATGGGAATGTGGCGCGCGGCCGCGGCTTGCAGGGAATAGGCCAGCGTGGTCTCGAAGGTGTAAAAGCGGTCGCCGGCATCCTGAATGTCATAGACCAGTATGTTCACCCGCCGCAGTCCGGCGGCGGGCAAATGCCGCGAGGCCGGGGTGGGTCCGTAGGCGCTGAATACCGGCACCCCGGTCTTGTGATCCACGGTGTCGCCGATTTTGGTGGTGTCCAATTGGCCCGACCAGCCATGTTCCGGGCTGAAGGCGGCGGTCACATGGATGCCGGCCGCGATCATGTCGTCAATGTCGCGGTGGCCTTCGCGATCAATGCCGCTGGGATTGGTGATCAGACCCACGCGCTTGCCCCGCAAGATGTCGAAGCGGCGGGCCTTCAAGACATCCAACCCGGTCAACACCTGCTCTTCCGGGTGCAGGTCGCGATGACGCTCCACCGCCACCTCGTTATAGCCGGTGATGTCTTCCAGCGCCCGCTCCACCTTCGCGTCGTGAGCCCGGCCCGCGGCGCCGGGATACCAGATTTGAGCGCAGATGTCGGCGATTTTCGCCCGCAGGGAGAGAATCGGCGGCCGATACTGGGGATAGGTCGTGTTGGCGAGGATGATGATGTAGCTCTGGCTGTAGGGATCAATCCACAGCGACGTGCCGGTATAGCCGGTGTGGCCGTAGGAGCCTACGGGCAGCAATTCGCCGCGATTGGTGGAGAAGGGGGTGTCTATGTCCCAGCCCAGGCCGCGCACTTGCGGCACGTTGAATGGCGTCTGCGGCGAGGTCATCTTCGCTACCACCAGCGGGCTCAGGATGCGGGCGCCGTTGGCGCCGCGGCCGTCGTTCAAATACATTTGCGCCAGCTTGGCTAGGTCGTCGGCGTCGGAGAAGGCGCCGGCGTTGCCGGCGACGCCGCCCATGCGCTGCGCCGTGGGATCTTGCACCACGCCGCGCAGCAAGCCGTCGCGCGGGCCATCCCATTCCGTCGGCGCGATGCGCCAGCGCCAGCTCGCCGGCGGCAGGTAGCGGGTATGCATCATGCCCAAGGGCCGCCAGATCCGCCGCCAGGCGTAGACGTTCAGCGGTTCGCCGCTGAGCTTGCGCACCAGCGCGCCCAGAATCAGGTAATTGATGTCGCTGTAGCGGAACTTCACGCCCGGCGGCCCCAGCGGGCGCACGTCTTCGGCCAGACGGATGCCTTCGGCCCAGCCGCGCCAATCGCGCCGCAGCAAATCCGGCGGCAGGCCGGAATAGTGGGTAAGCAGATCGCGGATGGTGATGTCCCCCTTGCCGTGCGAGGCGAAGGCGGGCAGATACTGCGCCACCGGGTCATTCAGGCGCAGCTTGCCCTCCTGAAAGAGCTGCATGATCGCCGGGGCCGTGGCCACCACCTTGGTCAGCGACGCCAGGTCGAAGATGGTGTTCACCGTCATGCGCTCACGCCGCGGCACCGTTTCCCGATCGCCGAAGGCGTGGCGGTAAACGATGCGCCCGTCGTGGCCCACCAGCACCACCGCGCCCGGCAGTTCATGCGCGGCGATGGCGGCGCGCACGGCTTGTCCGATGCGGTTCCACCCGACCGGCGCGGGGTTTTGCGCCGCGGCGGCGAGGGCCAGACAGGATAGGAGGAGAGAAACCAGCAGGGGGCGGGGCAGTGGTCTCATAAGCTGGATCAACGCCCAGTGTAGAGCCTCCCGCGGGCGTTTATTATGATCTTTCGCTCATGCCCGAGATACCTGCATCCGCCCTCGCCACCCTGCCCACCGAGCAAAGCAATCCGCGCACCCGGAATCTGGACCGCATGTCCACGGCCCAGATCCTCGCCGCCCTGCATCGCGAGGACGCCGGCGTGGCGGCCGCCGTCTTCCGCTGCCGCGGCGCGATTGCGCGCGCGGTGGACCGCATCACCGGGTCACTGCGCGGCGGTGGGCGGCTGATCTATGTGGGGGCCGGCACCAGCGGCCGCCTGGGGGTGCTGGACGCCTCCGAGATTCCGCCAACGTTCAATGTGTCACCGCGCAAGGTGGTGGGCGTGATCGCCGGCGGCAAACGGGCGCTCTATTCCGCCGCCGAAGGCGCGGAAGACGATCCCCGGCTGGCGGCCCGCGATCTGGCGCGGCTGCGCGTAGGCGCGCACGACACGGTGGTCGGTATCGCCGCCAGTGGGCGCACCCCGTATACCATTGCGGCCCTGCGCTACGCGGCGCGACACGGCGCCACGACAGTGGCCGTGGCCTGCGTCCGCGGCAGTGAGCTGGCGCGGGCGGCGGAGATCGCGATTGAGGCTGTCACCGGGCCGGAGGCCATTGCCGGCTCGACGCGGATGAAAGCGGGCACGGCGCAAAAGCTGATTCTGAATATGCTTTCCACCGCCGCCATGGTGCGGCTGGGCTATGTGCGGAGCAATCTGATGTTCAATGTGCGCGCCACCAACGCCAAGCTGCGCGCCCGGGCGGAGGGGATTCTGGCGGCGATCACGGGTCTTGACGAAGCGGCCGCGCGCGCGGCATTGCGCGCCGCCGGCGGGGATCTCCGCGCCGCCTTGGCCACGGCGGCGCCTGGGAACGGGAGCGCCAAGGCACGGATGCGCCGGCGCCCGGCGCAAACGGGGAAGCGCGCCCGCTGATTACCTGCGGCGGCTGGGTTGGAAGCCGGCATGGCTCGGCGGCGAGTTGAGCGCCTCCAGACCGCTTTGGCGCAACCCCTTCCACTTGGCGGATAGGACCCGCAGTTGGCGGCGGAACCGCGCCGCCGCCTGGAGGTCCGCCTGGGTCGGCGCCGCCGGCGCCTCTTCGGCGGCGGTCGCCAGCGCGGCGAGGCTGGCATTAAGGGAGGCGAAGCTGGGCGGCGACGGCGGTCCAAACCGCCGCCCGCGCCCGCCGGCCAGAGCCGCGGCTGCCCGCTCCAGATGCGCGGCCTTCAGGCGCAGCGCCTTCTCCGATGGACTCTTGGCGAGCGCCGCTGCTTGCTTCCGCAGGCGCCGGCGGAGCGCCGCCGCCTGCGCGTGGCGGCGGAAGGTGAGCGCCATTTCCCGCATCAACCCTTGCTCCAGCCGCAATTGCGCCCGCAGCGCCGCCGCGGAGGCGTGGACGCGAGGGTCAAGCCGGACACGCAGCGGCTGGGTGTAGCTGTGGCCATCCACCGTGAGCCGCACGGTATAGGCGCCGGGCAAGACAAAAGGCCCGCGCGGGTTCGCGGGCGTGTCGTGCGGCACGGCGTTGATGGGATAGTGGCGGCGCAGCGCCGGCGGGGCGGGATAGCGCAGACTCCAAACGACGCGGTGCATGCCGGCGCCGGTAGGCAATGGGCGCGGATGCGCCCGCCAGTAGGCAGCGACAACCGGCCATTGCACCGGGCGGGAGACGCAGGCAGGCAACGGTGCGCTGGAGAGTTGCCGCACCACTTTCCCATGGCTGTTGGTGATCGTCAGGGTGACGATTCCATGCGCCGGCTGGGGCAGGTAATAGTCCAAAATGGCGCCCGCCGGCGGGTTGGCGCCATGCGGCACTTCCGGCGGAAATGGCGTGTCCTGGTTGCGGTCCCGCGTCAGGCGCGTCGCCTCCTCGGGATGGAACAGGTAGGCGGTGGCGGCCGCCGCGGCCTGCCGCGCTTGGCGCAGCGGCGTCAAATCGTCCAGAATCCAAAGCGCCCGGCCATAGGTCGCCGCCACCAGGTCGTTTTGCCGAATGGCGAGGTCGCGCACCGGCACCGTGGGCAGGTTGAGTTGCAAGGACTGCCAATGATCGCCGTTATCGAAGGAGACGAAGACGCCGTTCTCCGTGCCCGCATAAAGCAATCCCGGCTGTTTGGGATCCTCCCGGACCACGCGCAGAAAATCGCCGTTGGGAATGCCGGCGTCGGCGCGGGTCCAGGTCTTGCCGAAATCCGTGGTGCGGTAGAGCAACGGGGCAAACTCATTCAGCGTATGCTCGTCCACGGCGACGAACGCTTCGCCCGCCTGGAAATGCGAGGCGGCGATCATTTCGATCATCGCCCCGTCGGGCACGGCGGGGGGCGTCACGTTGCTCCAGTCCGCGCCGGCGTCCTGCGTCACCTCGATGACGCCGTTATTGCTGCCGGTCCAAATGACCCCGCCATCGCGCGGCGACGGCGCGATGGTGGAGATCGCCGGCGGATAATAGCCGCCCGGCTTGGGCCCGGTGCGCAGCGTCAAGTTGGGGCTCAGCTTCCGCCACGACCGTCCCGCGTTCAGCGTTGCCAGCACATATTGTGAGCCCAGCAGCAATTCCTGCGGGTTAACCCGCGAAAACACCAGCGGTGGATTCTGGGCGAAATGGAGCTTGCGGTCGCCGGCTAGATCGGGCGAGACGTTCTGCACGACATGGTCCCGGCGGTTGATCCGCACCACGCCGCGGCCCGGACCACCGGCGTAAATGAGCCAGGGATGCAGGGGATCGGGAACGATATAGCCGAATTCGTAACCCGCCACGGCGTCCCAGTCGAACGGGGTGATCTCGCCATAGGCTCCACGGCTGGCGGTGCCGACCGAGCCGCTGTCCTGCTGCGTGGCGTAGATCCAGAAGGGAAACTGGTCGTCGGTGGAGACGTGGTACATCTGCCCCGTCGGCTGGTTGTACCACGAACTCCAGCTGTGTCCGCCATCCATCGAGACGCTGGCGCCTTGGTCACTTCCCAGAATCATATCGGCCGGTTGGCGGGGATTGATCCACAACTGGTGGTAATCGTCGCCCCCCGGCGCGCCCTTGTAGGCGGCGAAGGTCTTGCCGCCATTCATGGACCGGTAGAGGCAGGTTTGGGCGACGAAGATCTCGTGGGGATCGCCGGGATCCACCCAGACGTGGCTGAAGTATCCGCTGCCCACGATCCTGGGGTCGGTGGTGATGCGGCGCCATGTCGTACCGCCGTTGTCGGAGCGGAACAGTCCGCCCTGCTTGGCGGCGACTATGGCGTAGACGCGGTTGCCGTGGTGTCCGGGCGCGACCGCCAGTCCGATCCGTCCCAAGTCGCCGTGCGGCAGCCCACCTCCGGCGACACGGCGCCAGGTCTTTCCTTCGTCGCTGGAGCGATAGATGGCCCCGCTGCGCAGCACGTTGAAGCTGACACCTTGCAGCGGCGCCACATAATGCCGCCAAACCGCGGCGTAGAGAATCTTGGCATCGTCCGGCGCCGCGGCCAGGTCCACGTCGCCGACCGTGTCGCTGACGAATAGCACCTGGCGCCAAGTCCGGCCGCCGTTGGTGGTGCGGTAAATGCCGCGGGCATGGTTCTTCTCGAATTCATGGCCCAGCGCCGCCACGACCACGAGGTTCGGATTCCGGGGATCAACAAAAATCGCCGGGATGTGCCGCGTGCCGGGCAGCCCGATGTGCCGCCAAGTGCGGCCTCCGTTGGTGGACTTCCACATCCCGTCGCCGTCGTTGGCGGCGTCGCCGACATCGCTGACGTTGCCGGTGCCGACGTAGATGACCCGCGGATCGGAGGGCGCCACCGCCACGGCGCCGATGGAGGCCACGTGCGCGGCGTCAAAGATCGGCTTCCACACCCAGCCGCCGTCAGTCGACTTCCACACGCCGCCGCCGGGAGACCCAAAATAATACACGGCCGGGTTGCCCGCTATGCCCGCCACCGCCGAAACGCGCCCGCCGCGGAAGGGGCCTATCTGCCGCCAGCGCACGCCGCCGTAGACCGCGGGGCTGACGGTGGTTTTGGGCAAAGGCGGCGGCACGGTGCAACCACATTTGGCGCCGGTCTTCTGTGCCGCCAAGGGCAGCGCCAACAAGGCCCAATAGCCGGAAATCGCGAAAATGGCCATGCGGCGAAATGCGCCCATGCCTCACCTCCCGGGAAAAAGGCAGCATAGCACCGCCATCCGGACGCGATCGCCGCGGCAGGATCCGATCGTCCACCCATGCGAGCACCAGGCGGATGTTAGCGCGGCCCTTGGCGCTGTGCTGGGGGCGTTTCCGCGGGCGCGGGCCCGCGCGTGTCATTTGCCGGCCGCGGCGGCAAGCGGCGCAGGAGAGGAATCGGCCAGGGCCGCGTTAGCTCGGCAGGTGCACGGGCCCCAAGTTCGGCACCCAAAACCGCCGGCCGTCCCATTCCACGGGTTTCAGGCCGAGCGCCGGCAGCTCCGCCTGGGAAACGCCCAGGTAGGTAAAGTGTGGCGTGTCGGAGAGTACGGTCTGGAACCAGCCATGGGCCTCGAGAATGTGCCGCAGTTTGGGGTTCCCGGTGTCCCGCACGTCCAGGGCGAGCATGGCCAGATGCTGGGAGGTTCCCGGCGCGGCAACCGAGTACAAGATGCTCTTATGCTGATGCAGGCTGAAGAAAATGCCGCGGGTTTGCAATTGCAGGATGACCCCCACCTGCTCACCGATGGGCATGGTGCGGATGGTCTGGGCTCGCTGCGGCGTCAGCCGCCGCCGGCTGACCCAATATCTCAGCCCTGGGTCCACGCGGCGGTGCCAAAGGGCCACGGTGCCGGCATAGGTGCGCCGGGAGGAGCCCTCACCCCGCGGCGCAATGCGCAGACCTTCCCGCCGCGCTTGGGCCACGGCCGCCAACAGGGCCTGCATCGGCCGGACCTGAAGGTCCACCCATTGTCCCGCCAGCCGACGGCGCAGCTGGGGCACGGTCGCTTGCCAATGGGCGCACGCCTGGGCAGAGGGAAATATCACCTCCGGAGGCAGGTGCACGCCTCGGGCGACGAACATCGCGCCATAGGCCGCC
>DAHUYO010000116.1 GCA_027315185.1 Acidobacteriota bacterium | reverse complement strand
CGCTGGAGTTCCTCCAGGAACTCCAGCGGGGTGCGCCTCCCTCAACAGAGGTGTAACGCATCCACTGGACGAGTACACCGGCTTGGCCTTGGGCGGCGGAGCGATTATCCTGAGCCATGCCGCGCCGCTGGGCGTTTTCCGCCGTTACCGCGCTGGCGGCTTTGGCCGCCGCGCCGCTTTGGTGCCAATCCACCTCTGCCCGCGCATCCGCCGCCATCCATGCCGCGGAAAGTGGGCGCTGTGCCGCCGCGTTGCCGGAACTGCGCGGCTACGCTGCGGCGCCGCCGTCGCTGCGCCGGCGGATGGGCGTGGATTACATCCGCTGCGCGATGCTGCTGCATCGCAATCGTTCCGCCGCTAGCGTGCTAGAACGCATGCAACGGCTGTACCCGAACGACGCCGAGGTACTGTACCTGGCGGTGCACATTTACTCCGGCCTGGCCAGCGCCGCTTCGCAGGCGCTGCTGCGCGAGCATCCCCGCTCCTATCAAGTGCGGGAGCTGGACGCCGAAGCGTTGGAGACGCAGGGACAATGGGCCCGGGCCGCCGCCGCATATCGCGCGGTGCTCAAGCTGCACCCCGATTTGATCGGCGTCCACTTCCGCCTGGGCCGTGTGCTGCTCTCCGAACCCCACGCCAGCGCAGCGGTTCTGGCGGAGGCCAAGCGGCAGTTCCAGGATGAACTTCGCCTGGATCCCAACAATGCCGGGGCCGAGTTCGTGCTCGGCGACATGGATTTTGGCGCCCACCGTTGGGCAAACGCCATTGCCCATTTCCGCCGGGCAGCAGCGATCAATTCCGAGTTCGGCGATGCGTATCTCGGCTGGGGACGGGCCCTGGTTGTGCAACAAAAATATGCCGCCGCGCTGGCGCCGCTGCGCCGCGCGGCCCGGTTGGACGGGCAGAACCCCACGCCGCATTACTACTACGCATTCGCCCTACTGCACACCGGACATCGCAGGGAAGCCGCCCGCCAAATGGCCCTGCAGCGGCACGCCCTGAAGCGGCTGGAAGCCGCCCGCGATCGCGTGCGGCGCGGGCTGCAGGGGCTGCCGCCGACGCATTAATCGCGCGCCGCCCAGCTCAGAATTAGGCGCGGCTAAGTCCGATGCCGCGCGGGCGGGGCCGAGGCGCCGAACAGCAAGGTTGCAGCGCGGTAGCGGCCGACGCGTCAGCGGGATGCCCCGCCGCTGGCGCGGCTGGGGTTCGGGCCCATCAATTACGCGGGACCGGCAAACAGCGGGCCCCGCACGCCGCTTCCAGTGCGCGGGGCGCCGCGCGACGCGGCGCCCCGCCGGCTGGATTTAGAAGTAAAACTTCAAGGCGAACTGGATGTTGCGCTCACCTTGGGAGCCGGTGACGCGGCCGAGGCCGGACCCGGCGAAAATATCCGGCGAACCCAAAATCGGCGTATTGGTGAAGTTGATGAAGTCGGCGCGAAACTCCACTCTTCGCGACTCGGTGAAGGGAAATATTCGCTGGAAGCTGACGTCCAGCGTGTCCAGCCCCGGACCGCGCACCACGCCGTTGCCGCAGCTGCCAAACACGCCCAGCGCATTTCCGGTGGTGGGATCAATGGGCTGCGTGGGCACGGCGTAGGAACTGGCGGAAAACCACTGAATGCCGCCGGCCGGCGAGGGCGCCTGGACATAATTGGCCGGCGCGACGCAGTTCATGCGGCAGCAATAGGGGTTGTTGGTGGTCGAGGTGTCCGGTCCATCGGGCGTCATGGCGAAGCCGCCATGCCACTGCCACATGCCGCTGGTCTGCCAATTGCCCAGCACCGCGTTGCCCACCGAGCCGAGGTTCAGCGCCTTGCCCTTGCCCACCGGCAGCGCATACACCGCGTAGCTGCTCAGCGTATGTGTCGCGTCGAAGAAGCAGGGCCCCCACTCCGCCTTGAGGTTGTAGAGATTGTCGGCGTACGGCTCCGACGGGGTCGTCTGTCCGCCCCAAGAGCCGTAATAGCCGCTGTTGTCGGTCATGCACTTGGAATAGGTGTAGGCCACCTGAAATTGCAGGCCGTTGCTGAAGTTTTGCTTTAGCACCGATTGCAGGGCGTCATATCGTTGGTTGCCGATCGCGGAGGATCCGGAGATGCCGCCGATCTCGTTGGCCAGGGTGGGATTGCCCGCTAGATACGGGCTGGGGCTGGTCAAGCCGTTGGAGTGCAGCACCAGTTGATTGAGGTGCACCGGTACCATGAGGTGCGTGCCGTGCTGGCCGACATAGCCCACCTGCCAGGTCAAGTTGTTGTTGAACTGGTGCTGGATGGTAAAGTTCCATTCTTCCACCACGGCCGGCATCACATGGGGATCCCATAGCCGCAGCGTCGCCCCGGCGAAGGGGTTCGAGGGATTGGACAAAACCGTTAAGCCCTGATCGCTGGTCGAGCCGGGCAGGGCCGTCGGGCTGCTGCTGTTGTAGTTGGTCAAATATTCAGTTTCCAGCGGCGGGTTGAGCGGCAGGCGGAGGTTGGTCCCGGTGCCTTCCATGTAGGTGGACAGGGTGTAGGCGCCGCGGATGACGGTGGCGTCATGGAACATCGCCGGCGACCAGGCGAAGCCCAACCGCGGCTGGAAGTCGGCGCCGCCGTTGTAGGAGTCGTAAAGCGCGCGCCCGTTGCTGTAGGCCTGATTGGCGGCCTGCGTGCCGGCGTATTCGATGGTGCCGGCGAAGGGCAGGAAATTGACCTGGCGGTTGTACACCTCGACCCAGGGTGTGTGGTTCTCATAGCGCAGGCCGAGGTTCAAGGTTAGGTGGTCGGTGGCGCGGAAGTCGTCTTGCAGATACGCAGCGAATATATTCGCCCGCTGCCCCCAGACGCCGTTGCTGACGCCGCGGCCCAGCTGATTGGGCAGGCCCAGGAAGAAATCCGCCTCTCCGGCGCCGCCGACTGCCCCCGGGCATTGGCCGTTCACCAGCGGCACAGTGCAGCTGCCCTGGACGTCGGTGTTGGAGGTGAACTGCCCGCTGTAGTTCATGAAGCCCCAGGCGCCGTTGTTGCCCGAGTAATAGCTGTCAATCCGTTCGCGGAAGCCCTGGAAGCCGAAGTGCAGCAGATGACGGCCCCGGGTCCAGACCATCTGGTCTTCGTACTGGATGACCTCATCGTTGAATAACTGGCTGACATTGCTGCTGCCGATGGTGCCGACGTTGCCGTTCATTTGCAGCGCCATCAGCCCCGGTCCCACGGCGTTGCCGCCGGCGATGCCGAGCTGCGAGGCGATGTTGCCCAGTCCCTGGCCGTTGTTCAGCACGCCGGTCGTCACCGGCGTGTAGTTGCTGGCCAGCCGCGCCTCGTTGACGAAATCCGCGCCGATCGTGTGCGTCCAATCCGCCACCACGTTGTAGGTGCGGGCGAAGGTGTCGGAGTTGAAATACAAGGGGAACGAGTTCAGGGTGGGAATGTCCTCGTGCAGCTCCGAATAGCGCACGAACAAGTGATCCGCCGGGCTGAAGGTGGCGTCCACGCGCACGTCTCCCTGGTTGACGTTGGTGTGGCTGCTGGTGGTGTTCAACTGGTTGTTAATCAGGTTGTTGTTGATGGGCGCCGGATACAGGGCGGTATCGGCAAACAGCGCCTTGGCCACCGGGTCAATCATTTTGATGGGGATCTGGTTATTTACGAACGGCTGGCGCTGGCCGTTGACCACGTTGTTGGGGTTGTACAGCTGTTCCGGCGCGCCGCTGGGCGGGTTCAGCAATTGGCTGAAATCTCCCTGCCGCTCCTGCATGGTCAGCACCGTGATGACGTTGGTGCTGGAGGGATTGTCGAAGCGCTCGCCTTCGTAATCGCCGAAGATGAACAGCTTGTTGTGCAGGATGGGCCCGCCGATGGTGCCGCCGAACTGGTTCCAGCGCATCTGCGGCCGGGGCGTCCCCTGCCAGTTGTTGGCCCAGCTGTTGGCGTTCAGGACGTTGTTGCGGAAAAACTCGTAGAGGTCGCCGTGCCAGTGGTTGGTGCCGGATTTGATGGAGGCGTTGATGATGCCGCCCTGGAAATTGCCGTACTCGGCCGAGGCGTTGTTGGTGATCAAGTCGAACTCGGCCAGCGCGTCCGGCGCCGGGGTATACGCCACGGCGTTTTCAGAGACCTGGTTGTTGTCCGCGCCGTCGAGCAGGAAATTGTCGCTTTGCTCGCGGTTGCCATTGATGTACGGCCGGCCGCCGTTGAACGTGGCCTGGCCGTTGGTCATGCTGGAGGGGTTGGGCTGAATGCTGCCCGGCGCCAGCAGCGTGAGCTGCACGTAATCCCGCGTGGCCAAGGGCAAGGTGGTCACCGTGCGGGAATTGATGATGGTGCTGACCTGGGTGCTCTGCGTCTGGAGCAGCGGCGGCGCGCCGGTCACTTCCACGGTTTGGGTCACGGAGCCGACTTGCAGGCGGAAATTGACATTCGCGGTTTGATCCAGGACCAGCGTGATGGCGGCGCGGGTCACTGTCTCAAATCCCTTGGCCGTCACCCGGAATGTGTACTCGCCGACCGGCAGCCGCGGCAGGTTGTAGATGCCCGCCTGGTTGCTGACCGCCACATAGGGGGTTCCCTGGGCCACATTGGTGACGGTGATTTGCGCGCCCGGCACGGGCGCGCCGGAGGGGTCGGTGATGACGCCGGTGATCGCGGCCATGGTTTGCTGCGCCGCCAAAGGCAGCGTCAGCAACAAGCAACCCAACATTGCCACGGCGATGACGCCTGGCTTCCACGCACGCAACACTCGCAGCACTCGGGACATGGGGCTCCTCCGTTTCCTCTCCGCGCCGGGCGGATTCCCGCTCGGTAGCGGTTAGTTCACGCCATCGCCGGTCGCCGCCACAAGTGCGGAACGGTTACGCCTGAGGTTACGAACGTTACCCAGGTCCGACCGCGGAATGTCATGCAACTTCCTGATCTGTCGGCCGCAACATGTGTTATGATCCCTGTTGTCCACCACGGTCAGTGGCATGACGCCGGCTGCCGAGAGTACCCCGCCGAGTCCTGCGGAAATCCGCACAGTCCTTGGGCAGATTCTGACCGCGAAGGAGTTTCGCGCCAGCCACCGTTGCCAGGCCTTGCTGCGCTATGTGGTGGAAGCCAGCCTCCAGGGCCAGGCGGAAGCGCTGAAGGAACGCACCATCGGGATTGAGGCCTTTGGCCGCCCGGCGGCGTATGAGCCCAGTGACGATGCCTCGGTGCGGGTGACCGCCAGCGAAGTCCGCCGCCGCTTGGCGGCCCATTACGGCGCCGGCGGCGACGCCTACCCGATCCGCATCGTGTTGCCGGTGGGCAGCTATATGCCGCAGTTTGTGCGTCTACCGGCGCCGGCCGCCACCCCAAGCCGGGGCCAGCCGCCGGATCCGCCGCCGCTGCCGGCCGCCACGCCGACTGCCGCTGCCGCCCCCCGCCACCGGCCGCGCTGGGCATGGGCTTTGGGAATCGCCGCCGCCGCGGGATTAGCGCTGCTGGCCGCGATTCTCCTGCGCCGCTCGACGGTCGGAGCGGCGATGCCTTTGCAGGCCTTTTGGGAGCCGATGCTCGCAAGTCCCAATCCGGTCTTGGTCGGCGGCGCCTATGTGCCCGTCTATGGTCCCAAGGCGCTCACCCCGACGCCGGTGCATCACCTGCGTGATTTGGTTCTGCTGCCCGATCAATTCGTCGGCGGCGGCGATCTGATCGCGGCGGCTCGCGTCGCCGCCCTGCTGGCGCGCTTCCATCATTCCTTCCGCCTGGAAATGGGCACCCAGATCAACTTCGGCGACCTGCGCGCCGGGCCCGCGGTGCTGGTGGGCTACGCCTATACGCAGTGGCGCGAGATCGCTTCCGGCTTCCGGTATTTCATTGCTACCGCCCACACCCCGTTCGGCATCACCGACCGCGGCCGCCCGACCGCCTGGAATCTGCCGCGGTTAGGCGCGGACCGCCATACCAATCTGGACTACGCCATCGTCAGCCGCGTTTGGGATCCCGACACCCGGGCCATGCTGCTCGAGGTCGCGGGCATCACGCAATATGGCACCGCCGGCGCAGCGGAATTCATCACCAGCGCGGCGCAATTGGATGCGGCGCTGGGCCGCGCGCCGGCCGGCTGGCGCCGGGAGAACCTCCAACTCGTCCTCCGCGTCCGCGTCATCGCCAGGGCGCCGGCGCGGGTGCGGGTGGTCGCCGCTTACTATTGGCCCCGCGGCCATTGACCGGCTGCACTCCGCGCGTCGCCAGCCGCCGGCCGCCGTCCGCCGCCGCCGGCGCCTGGCCGGCACACCCACGGTTCGCCGCACGTCCCGGCATTGCTCGGCGCGGGCCCCAGCGCGGCTGCGCCGCGCGTCCCGGCATTGCTCGACGCGGGCCCCAGCGCGGCTGCGCCGCGCGTCCCGCTCTCCCCGGATTCCGCCCAGCTAGCGCGTAGAATGGCGGCATGGATTACGCCAACCGCATGGCGCGTCTGCGCGCGCGCCTAAAGCGTGAGCGCGTGGACGCCCTGGTGGTCAGCCATCTGCCGAATATTCGCTATTTGGCCGGCTTCAGCGGCTCCAATGGGCTGCTGACCGTCACCGCCGACAGCGCCGGCTTTTTCAGCGATTCCCGCTACACATCGCAGGCCGCCGCCGAGGTGCGGGGCGCGCGGGTCCGCATTCCCGCCAACGGCGACCTGCTGGCCGCCGCTGCCGGCCACATCCGCCTGGCGCGCCGCGTCGGCTTCGAAGCCGAGCATCTGACCTGGAGCCAAGCGACCCGGCTGCAAACCGCGCTCGGCAAGCGGGCGCGCCTGACCGCTGCCCGGGGATGGGTCGAGGATCTGCGCCTGGTAAAGGATGACGAGGAGATCGCCGCCATCCGCGCCGCCGTCGAGTTGGGCGCCGGGGTGCTGCCCGACGTCATTGCCCGCCTGCGTCCCGGCCTGCGGGAAACCGAAATCGCGGGCCGCATCGAATTCGCCCTGCGCCGCGCCGGCGGCGAAGGTACCTCGTTTGAGACGCTGGTCGCCAGCGGAGCCCGCGCCGCCATCGTGCATGGCAAGGCCAGCAGCAAGCGCCTGGCCGCCGGGGACACGGTCATCATGGATTACGGCGTTTGGCTGCACGGCTACGCCAGCGACCGCACCCGCTCCGTCCTGCTGGGGGGCGGCGGCCGCAAGGCGAAGGGGATTCTGCGCGCGGTGCGGGAGGCCCACGACGCCGCCATCGCCGTGGTTCGTCCCGGCGCCAGCGCCCGCGCGGTGGATGCCGCCGCCCGCGCCGTCTTGCGCGCCGCCGGATTGGCGCAATGGTTTGTCCACTCCACCGGCCACGGGTTAGGATTGGAGGTTCATGAGGCTCCGCGCCTGGGCCAGCGGTCCCGCGACCGGCTGCAAGCCGGGCAGGTGATTACCGTCGAGCCGGGCGTGTATATTCCTGGTTGGGGCGGGGTCCGATGGGAGGACGTCGTCGTGGTGCGGCCTGGAGGCGCCGAGGTCTTGGCCCCCTAGCCGGGTGTGTGGCGGAAACGAACTATGCCTATGGATCGGCCTATGGATTGGAAACAAGTTCGCAAACTGGTCGAGGATCTCAGCGAACTGCTGCGTCCCCGGGCCGGCAGCGAAGGCCTGGAAGAGAT
>DAHUYO010000115.1 GCA_027315185.1 Acidobacteriota bacterium | reverse complement strand
CGATGAAAATGGAAGCCGTGCCGCGCCCAGAAATACAAATGCGGAGCGGCCAGCATCAGCAGCGGGCTGAGGATGAAGGCCACCGGCAGGTAGCTGGCGCAGGCCTCGGCGATGCGGCGGAAGACCACCGACCAGGTCGTGCTGGCGACGTATTCCAGCGCCACCAAAAACAGTCCGCCCAGCGCCAGGATCAGGAAAAACAAGTAATTGACGATGACGCTTTCCCACACCCGGTGGGGATCGAATTTCATCCCCAGCAGGAGCAGAACGGCGCCGATGGCCAGCGCGGCCCAAAGCTGCTGCCGGAACCCCTTGGAGATGGGGGCGGGACCGGGATCCGCCACCGTGGCGACCTCGAGATGGCCCATGGGGAAATGGGTGCCATCACTGCGCGGATCCATCTCCTTGCCTTGCGCGGGAATGGTAGAGGCGCTCATTATTTTTGGCTCCCCGAGGGTTGGGCCACGGCGTCCTGGCCGGGAATGGGGCCGTGAGGGCCTTCGGCGGCGGGGTAATCGCCGGCGAAGTTCATCCCCTGCTGGGTGGCGGCATCCAAGGCCTGCGGCGTGGGATGCGCGGCGAATTGCAGCGCGCGCACGTAATGCACGATGGCCCAGCGCTGCGCCGGATCCAGCTCGGTGTCGTAGGGGGGCATTTGCCCGAAGCCCTGGGTGATGATGGTGAAGATATGGCCGTCGGAGTACTGCATGACCGCGGGGCTGAACAGCGGCGGCGGCTGGGTGAAATGGGGCACGATGTAGCCGTAGCCATCGGCGCGGGGGCCGTGGCAAACGATGCAGTAGGTGTTGAACCAATACCGCCCCGCCTTCAGCACCGGCAGCGTCATCGGCAGGGGATTCATCATTTGGTCTTCGTTGGCGAGATCGTTGCCGAGCGGGTAGGGCACCCAGTGGCGGGGCACGGTGCCGGCGGGCACCGGGCGCATCTCCGGTGCATTGTGGTCCAGCGGGTCCACGCTTTGCGGCTGCACCGGCGGCCCCTCATACATTTCCGGCAGGATGGAGACGCGAAATTTCAGCTCCGGCTTGGATTTCGTGCCCGGGCCCGAGGGCCAGGCCTGGCAGCCGGTGGCGGCCAAGGCCAGGCCGGCGGCGGCCAGCAAACCCAGGGCGGCGGTGCAGCGCCGGCGGCAGTGGGGTTTAGGACGCAATTTCGTAGACCTCCAGGGCGCCGGTTCCGGCCAGGCAGGCTTGGGCCGCCGCCGGACCTTCCTCGCCGTAGGGAATCAGCAGGGCGAAGCGGTCGTTGGTGAAGCGGGGATCTATGGGCACGAAGTTGGGCCGCGGCCGCAGCCGAGCGGCCATCAGCACGGCGGCGAAGGTGGCGATGCCGGCGCAGAGAATGCCGCACTCGAAGGTGACGGGCATATAGGCGGGCACGGAGACGAAAGGCTTGCCGGCGATGTTGATGGGCCAGGCGACGGCCATGCTCCAGGCCTCGAAGGTGAAGCCCGCGGCCGCGCCGGCGAAGAAAAATCCCTTGGTGATGCGCGGCATCCAGCTCGGCTTGTAATTCAGCGCCTCGGAGATGCCGTGGATGGGATAGGGCACGATGGCATCCAGCCCGCGGAAGCCGCGGTCCCGCGCCGACTCCGCGGCATGCACCAGCGCGTGGGGATCTAGATAGACGCCGACCACCACCGGCTGCGGCGGGGTTTTCGTCTTAGGCATTGACTTCCTCCATCGCCGGCTGGGGCGCGGGCGGCTCGCCGACCTGGCGGCGCAGCGCCTGCTTCACCTCCGCCACGGCCACCACCGGCACGAAACGGCAGAACAACAGGAACAGCGAGAAGAACATGCCGAACGACCCCAGCAGCACGGCATAGTCCCAGCGCGTCGGCCGGTACGCGCCCCAGCTCGAGGGCAGGTACTGGCGCATCTGCGAGTCCACGATAATCGTGTAGCGCTCGAACCACATGCCCACGCTGACGAACAACGTCAGGATGAACATGACGGGAATGCTGCGCCGGATCTTGCGGAACCAGAACAAGGCGGGAATGAAGACGTTGCAGCTCCACATCAGATAGGCCGGCGCGGCGTTGGGGCCGTGGAACAGCAGCCAGAAGTGGGGATCGAAGTGCACGCCGTAGAAGCGGTACTGCTCATAGACGTTGCTGGTGTACCAGGCGGTGAACAGTTCGGCGAAATAGGAGTAGCCGACCATCATGGAGGTGACCAAAATGATCTTGTTCATCATCTCCATATGGTCAATCGTCAAGTAGTCTTCCAAGCGGAAGACGTAGCGCACGATGACCAGCAGCGTCACCACCATCGCGAAGCCGGAGAATATGGCGCCGGCGACGAAATAGGGCGGGAAGATGGTCGAGTGCCAGCCGGGCGCCGTGGCCGTGGCGAAGTCGGTGGATACGTTGCTGTGCACCGACAGCACCAGCGGCGTGGCGATGGCCGCCAGCATGGCGTAGGCCACCTCGTAATGGTGCCAGTCCTTGGCGTGGCCCTTCCAGCCGAGCGAGATGACGCCATAAAACTTCTTCCAGAAGCCGGTCTTGGCGATGCGGTCCCGCACCGTCGCCAAATCCGGGATCATGCCCTGATACCAGAACAGGATGGAGATGGTGGCGTAGGTGGACACCGCGAAGACGTCCCAGATCAGCGGGGAGCGGAAGTTGACCCACAGGTGCCGCTGGTTGGGGTAGGGGAAGAGCCAGTAGGCGATGACCGTGCGGCCGACGTGCAGCAGTGGAAACATGCCGGCCACCATCACGGCGAAGATGGTCATGGCCTCCGCCGAGCGGTTGATGGCGGTGCGCCAGCGCTGGCGGAACAGGAACAAGATCGCCGAGATCAGCGTGCCGGCGTGGCCGATGCCGATCCAGAACACGAAATTGGCGATGTAGGTGCCCCACATCGCCGGCCACTGGATGCCGATGATGCCCATGCCCACGATCAGCTGATAGACCACCGCGGCGACGCCGATGGCGAAGCAGCCGGCGGCGATCAGGAACGCGGTCCACCATTGCCGGGTGGGTTTGGCGAAGACCGGCGCGAGGATGTCCTCGGTGACCTTGGTGAGGGTCAGGTCCGCGCGGTAAATGGGCGGCTCCTCCAGCGGCGCCGGAACGGGACGCTGCGGGGCTACGGCCGGTTGCGTGCTCATGCCTGGTCCTCCGCGGACTTCCAGACGGGAATGTTGCGAACCTTCAATTGGTAATCAATGCTGGGCTGGTTGTTCACGTTGGCCAAGACCTCGAAGCCCCGCGGGCCGCGCGCCTGCATCATGCGCGCATTCGGATCGTTCATGTTGCCGAAGTAGATCGCCTCCGAGGGGCAGGTCTGCTGGCAGGCGGTCTGGAAGCCGCCGTCGGGGATGGGGACGCCCAATTGCTGCGACTTGATGTGCGCCGCGTTGATGCGCTGCAGGCAGAAGTTGCACTTCTCCATCACGCCGCGGCTGCGCAAGGTGACGTCGGGATTCAGCGCCAGTTCCAGCGGCGCGCCGCGCTCGTACTGGATCTCGCCATACGCGTAGTAGTTGAAGCGGCGCACCTTGTAGGGACAGTTGTTGCCGCAGAAGCGCGTGCCCACGCAGCGGTTATAGACCTGGACGTTGATGCCCTCGCCGTTGGTCATGGTGGCGATGACCGGGCAGACGCTTTCGCAGCTGGCGTTGACGCATTGCTGGCAGAGCATCGGCTCCAGAATGATGTCCGGATTCTCGTAGGCGCCAGTGTAGTAGCGGTCAATGCGGATCCAGTCCATCTCCCGGCCCACCTGCACCTGCGTCTTGCCGACGATGGGAACGTTGTTCTCCGAATGGCAGGCGGCCATGCAGGCGTTGCAGCCGATGCAGGCGTTCATGTCAATCGTCATGCCCCAGTGGTTGCCGGTGAAGGTGTGGTCGGAGGTTCCGCCGTTGTGCCAAATGCTCTCGTCCTTTTGCGGCGGCACGTTGCCGGCCAGGGCGTTGCCCTGAAGTTTTTCCAGCGAGGTGGCCAGGGCCACCTTGCGGCCCTCCAGGTAATTGTTCCCTTGGGGATTGGCCAGGTTGTAATACACGCCGGGCACCTTGCGCAGGCGGACCACGGCGCCGGAGGTGATGATCTGACGGCCCTGCACGCCCGCCAAGGGGAAGGCGTTGACGCCGACGCCATTGCCGATCATGCCCACCGAGGCGCGGCCCCAGCCCACCGCCAGGGTGGCGGCGTTGGGATGGACGCCGGGCTGGCGCAGGATGGGCGCGCGCAGGCGGGCGCCGTTGACTTCGAACTCCACCACGTCGCCGTGTTCCCAGCCTAGGCGCTTGGCGGTGGCCGGCGAGACGGCGACGAAGTTGTCCCAGCAAACCTTGGAGACCGGATCGGGAATTTCCAGCAGGAAGGCGTTGTTGCCGCAGCGGCCATCGCCCATCATCGGGCTGACCACCAAGCTGAAGGCGAACTCGTCGCCGCTGGGCCGCGGGCCCGTTGCCGCGGCGGCGTGGGCGGCGGCGGCCAGCGCCGCGGGACGATAACTGCGCGGCTGGCCGGCGGCGGCGCGCTGCTCCGCCATGGGGTCGAAGTATCCCTGGCGCAGCACGCCGGTCCAGAAGTCCTCCCAACTGCCGGCGACCTTGTACTTGCCGTACAGCTGCTGCTTCCACACCTGTTGGATGTAGGCATGGAAGTCCATCGGCTCGCGCTTGGCCGGCGCCGCCGGCGCCGCCGCGGGCTGGGCGGCTTGGGTCTTGCCCTTGGCGGCCGCCGCCTTGCCGACGGGGGCCGCAGTGGCCGCTGGGGCCGCTGGGGTCGCGGGCACGGCGGCCGCCGCCGGGGCGGCCGAAGCCTGCCGGTCGAACTGCGTGGCGCCCGCGGTGCGGGCGATGGAGATCAGGCTGTCCTCGAAGGCGCGGCCGTCGAACAGCGGCGCGATGGTCGGCTGCACCAGGCTGTAGAGGCCCTTTTGCGGCTCGGCATCGCCCCAGCTCTCCTGCCCGTGCAGGGAGGTGAGGACGACATTGGCCAGGCGGCCCGTCTCATCCAGCCGCTGCCCGAGAACCACCACATACGGCACCTTGGCCAGGGCCGCGGCGAAATCGGCGGCCTGGGGCAGCGTGTACGCCGGATTGGTGCCGTAAATGACGATGGCCTGCACCTTGCCGGCGCGCATGTCGTCGCACAGGGCCAGCATGTCGGCGTTGGAGCCTTGCATCTGCTGGCTGGGACTGACCGCGCCGTCCACCGTGGCGCCTTCGTTCTCCAGCGCGGAGTTCAGGAAGCCGGCCACCGCCTCCAGCTCCGCGGCCAGCACGGTGCCGGCGGCCAAGCCGCTGGCGTAGACTAGCCCCTTGCCGCGGTACTGCCACAACTCGGCGGCGGTTTGGGCGACCACGCCGGACTTCAGCCCCGCGGCCTTTTCAATCTCCGCCGGCGCGTAGGGCGCCAGGGCGGCGGTGACGGCCGGGTTATTGGCGAACGCCGAACGCTTATCCACGACCACCAATTGATGCGCCACCGCCAGGGCGACGGGCAACAAATCCTGCGGCAAGACGTAATGCCGCGTGTCGGCGTTCAGCCCGGTCTGTGACATCGCCGGCTCGAAGGCCACCACCCGCGACATCCGCTGGCCTTGGTAGCCGCTCTTGCGGGCGGCCAAGCTGGCCTCCACCGGGCTGCCGCCGGTGCGCAGCCGCAGCTTGCGCTGATGGCCGAAGCCGTACATATACTCCAGCGGCGAGGCGCCCTGCGCCAGCGGATCGGCGCCGAAGGTCACCACCATTTCGGCGCGGTCAAAGAAGTAGCGCGGCACCACCGCGGCCCCATAGCCGGCAGTCTGCCCGGCCAGCAGGGCGTCGGGATTGAAAGCGTCATAGACGACGTGGCGCATCCCGAAGAACTGCGTAAACTCGGCGATCAACTGCGTGCGCGCCGGCCCGTGCAAGGTTCCCGTCAGCAGCACGCCGTTGGCGCCGGCGCGGCGCAGGGCGGCGGCGATCTCCTTGTCAATCTCCCCCCAGGAAACCGGCTCGCCGGGCGTGATTTGCGGCGGAACGGTGCCGCGGTCGCCATCGAGGTCATAATTCTGCATCGGCGAGGCGGAGTTGAACCGCACGTACGGCGATCGCGGCCCCGGCGCCGGGGGCGGGACATGGCCGCGGCGCAGCCGGATCGGATGCGGCAGGCGGTCGGGGTCGTAGAGATTCAGAAACGTCGCCTGGCCGCGGGCACAGACGCGGCCCCGGTTCAACGGATGTTCCGGATTGCCCTCCACCTTGATCGGGCGCCCGTCCCGCGTCTTCACCACCAAGCCGCAGGAGGAGGTGCATTCCTGGCAGGTGGTGGCGTAAAAGTTCGCCATGCCGGGAATGATCTCCGGCGGCTGCTGCGCGTACGGCACCAAATAGCTGACCGGTTTGCGCGTGCACGCGGCGGTGGCCAGCGCCATGGCGGCGGTGGACCATTGCAGGAATTTGCGGCGGTCCACGCCGCCCTTGCCATCCTCCGCCGCCGCCGGCGCGGCGGGACCGGCGCTCTGGCCGATGATCGGGAACAGGCCCGGCGCGGTGCTGGGACGCGGATCGTTTTTAAATTCCCGCGCCGCCAGCGCCGCCACGGCGGGATCGCCGGCCAGTTGCTCCAGCGTCGTCCACAGCCGCGGCTCTTCTTCGTTTTCGCCGCTGGCCGCCGCGATGGCGTTGGCTCCGGTGGCCGCCGCCCATGCCGCCGGCTCATCGCCCGCTTCCCGCTGCTCGGCCCGCGGCTCCGCGCCGGCGGCCGCCGCGACCGGTCCCTCGTTTCCGCCGGCGCGCGGCGCGGCGCCTAGCGCCCGCGCGCCGGGCCGGTTGGGTTCGGATTCCGCCTGATTGATTTGATGTTCCATCCTGGTGCGCTCGTTGAAATCGGAAGTGTCGGCCGGGATCACGCTCATTGCGGCATTAGTTATGGCAGGTATTGCAGTCCACCGGCGCGTTGATATGCCGGTCGAGCGACGGTAAGTAGGCGAGCTGATAATCCCGGTGCTTGCGGATCGCCGCCGCGGGCATGTAGTTCCGCGCCCGGTGGCAGTTGATGCATTCGCCCATGGCGAACTGATGCACCTCCGTCACCTGATTCATGGATTCGATCTGCCCATGGCAGGTTTGGCAGGCGATGCCGGCGTCAATATGCGGCGAGTGCCGGAACTTCACGTACTCCGGAAGCTGATAGACGCGGACGAAGCGGAACGGCGTGCCGCTGGCGTAGGCCTTGGCGATGCGCTGAATCAGCGGCCGGTTGGCGTCCACCACCGAATGGCAGCCCATGCAGACGTTCAGCGGCGGGATCGGCGATTGGCTGGAGTACTCGACGCCGGCGTGGCAGTACATGCACGGAATATGGTTAATGCCCGCATGCAAGCGATGGCTGAAGGGAATCGGCTGGACCGGGGAGTAGCCGACATTGGTGAACTGGCCCAGGCCCTTCCACCCGGCAAAACCCAGCAGAATCACCACGATCGCGGTTAACCGCCAGTGTTGTTTCAGTTTCACACTCATCCCTTCCTATGCCACGCGGACCTCACGTCCGGCAAGGCGGTCGCGGCACGGCAAATGGTGCCGCCGCGCGCGGGGTGAACGGCGGAAGGCGGCTCGGCCAGGGCGCGCCTACATGCCGTGCCCAACCGCTACGCGCCGGAATGAATGAGACCAGGAGAATGACCCACGCGGAACGAACAAAGGGCTCGCTCGCGGCGGACCGACCGTTTCCTCCGGCTCGTTCGACCCACAAACGCAACCATCCAACTTAGGATGTAAGCGTCTTGGGGTCAAGGGGAAAACGCACTCCGGCCAGGGCCGCCCCAGGCGGCTCGGGTCAATACCTCACGGAAGGATAGACAATGGCGGAGAATACGCGGCTGGGCGGAAGCGCCAACGCCGCGAGGCCCGGCCGGACGAGCGGGAAGGAAAAGGAAAAA
>DAHUYO010000114.1 GCA_027315185.1 Acidobacteriota bacterium | reverse complement strand
TTCTCGAGACTTCGTTCCGCATGGAGGGCGCATGACCCGCGCCGGCGCCATCCGCCTCGCCGGCTGGGTCGCCGCACTGGCGCTGCTGGCGCTGCCGGTGGTCGGCGTGCTGGAAGGCTGGCTGGCCGCCGGGCGCTGGCCGTTTGGCCGAGGCGCACGGCTGCCGGGGCCCGCTCCGCGGCTAGCGGTGGCGGTGCTGGGCTTCCACAACCTTTCCGCGCGGCCGCATACGGATTGGCTGGCGACGGCCCTTTCGGACTGGCTGACCACCGAGTTGGCGGCCGGCCACCAGCTGCGGCTGGTGCCCCAGCAGGGAGTGGCGCGCATGCGGGCGGAGCTGCATCTGCCGCTGGGAGAAAGCCTGACCGCGCGCAGCCTGGCGCGGGTGCGGCGGGATAGCGGCGCGGACCTAGTGGTGGCGGGCTCGTATGCCCTGTTGGGTCCGCGCGCGACGGGACCCATGCGGTTGGATTTGCTGGTGCAGGATACTCGCACCGGAGCCACACTGCTGGCGCTGCACCAGAACGGCGTCGCCGCTCACCTGCTGACCCTGGTGGCCCACGCCGGCGCGCGTCTGCGTGCCGGCCTTGGGATCGGGCCGGTCACGGCGGCGCAGGCGGAGGAGGTCCGGCGGGCGTCGCCCGCCACGCCCGCCGCCGTGCGTGACTACGCCGAAGGGCTGGCGCACCTCCGCGTCTTCGACGCCATCGCCGCCCGGCGCTGGCTGTTGCGGGCGGTGGCGGCCGATCCCAAGAACGCATTGGCGCATTCGGCTCTATCCACGGCCTGGCGCATTTTGGGCTACGACCATCAGGCGCTGGCGGAGGCAGCCGAGGCGCTGCGCCTCTCGCCGGGCCTGAATCGCCGGCAGCGGCTTCTGCTACAGGCGCGCTATGACGAGTTGTCGCGCCATTGGCGGCGGGCGATCGCCATCTATCGCGCGCTGTGCCGGTTCTTTCCCGACAACGTGGATTACGCCCTCGCGCTGGCCCACGCGCGCACGCGCGCGGGGCAAGGCCGCCAGGCGCTGGCCGGACTGCGGCGGCTGGCCACGCGCGGGAAGGCGGGAGCGCCGCCTCCGGATCCGCGGCTGGAGCTGGCGGTGGCCTCGGCGCAGGAATCGCTAGGCGATTACCGCGGCATGCGCCTCGCGGCGGAACGCGCCGCCGCGGAGGCGCGGGCCAATGGGGCGTCCTTGTTGTTGGCGCGCGCGCTGAGCGATGAAGCCTGGGCGGAGGAAAATCTCGGCGGCATCGGCGCCGGCCTGGCCGCGGGCCTGCGCGCCCAGCGCCAGTTCGCCGCCGATGGCGATGTGGACGGCGTGGCGGCGGCGCTGACGCTGGAGGCGATTGGCGCCGGGGACCTGGGGCATTCCGCGCGGGCGCTGGCGACCTTCCGCCGCGCCCTGGCCATGTATCAGCGGACCGGACGCCAGGACTCGATCGCGGCGGAATGGAACAACGTCGGCAGCACGGAGGAGCACCTGGGCCGGCCGGCCGCCGCCGCGGCGCACTTCCGCCGGGCGCGGCGGATCTACCGGCGGGTGCAGCACCCCGACGGCGTCGCCTTGACCACAGCCAATCTGGGGTTTGCGCGGCTTTCCTCCGGGCAAACCGCGCGCGCGCGAACCGACTTCGTCGCAGCCCTAGCGATTTGCCGCCGGATCGGCGACGGCAGCAAAGCGGCGCTGGCGGAGATGGGGCTGGCGCGGGCGGAGTTTCGGCAGAACCTGGTTCCACAAGCGCGGCGCCAAGCCGCCCGGGCCTTGACCGTATTTGCCGCCATCGGGAACCGCCGCAGCATGGCTGAGATCCAGCTGTTGTTGGCCCGCATGGACCTGCGCCAGGGAAATTGGGCCCGCGCGGCGTCCTTGGCGGCCACGGCGGGCCGGGAGCTGCAACGCGAGGGCGTGATTCCGGGCGAGGCGACGGCGCAGGCCGTCCAGGCGCGGATCGCCTGGCGGCGAGGCGAACGGGCCGCGGCGGGGCGCCTGCTGGCCCAAGCCCAGTCCCTGTTGTCGGGCCGCCATAATATCGGCGAACAGCTCTATGTGGCGCGGATCGCGGCGCGGCTGGCGGCGGCCCAGGGCGCGGCGGCCCGTGCCCGCGCGGTGGCGCGTTTGCACACGCTTGCCGTGCGGGCGCAACAAATGGGCCTGCTGTGGCAGGCGCGCCAGAGCCGACGGGTTCTCGCCTCGCTCCGCCGCGTGCATGTCGCCGCCGTCCAGCGCGCCGCTCCTGGCCCTAGATAGTGGCGGTGCCGGGCGAATTACTTGGCGCTGGCCCCGGCGCGGCCGCGCCGCGCTTCTTCCCGCCGGGCAGGCGGGCGAGACGAGGGCCCGCCTAGCCGCAACCTTCACCGCTCCAGTCCGCGAATGGGCGCCTGGCACGCAGCCGCTCTCCGGACGGCGGGAACCGAAAGCCGGACGGCGAACCGCCGGCGCCGTTGCCGGCGCATGCTTTGGGGCCGACCGCGGTCCCACGCCAGCCCCCGCTGCCGAATATTTCCGTGCCATTTTGCCGCGGAGCGGCATGGCCTTCGCGCGCCGGTTTTGCCGCCAGCGTCACAGGCGCGCCCGCAGCCCATGGTCGCCCATTCCGATGTGCAAGCTAAGGTCTCCTAAATCATCCGCTTAGCTGGGAATACGCAAAACATCCCGGGGGCATTGACGGCAGGCCATGGCGGGGCGAAGAATCCACGCGATCACGCAGTTCGCGCGTGCTGCGCAACACATACTGCTTGCCATTTGGGGGAGGATTTATGCTCGGATGCCGCCGTTTCGTACAATGCAGCGCTGGAATTTTGGTGTGCCTAGTGGTCTTATGCACCGTGCGCACAGTCCGGGCGCAAGACTTCCGCGCCCAGTTGAATGGCCAGGTCACCGATCCCAGCGGTGCGGCGGTGGCCGGTGCGACGGTCACAGCCACCAGTATTAAGACCCATCAGATCTATCGCGCGGTTACCACTAGAAACGGCGATTATTTCATCCCCTACATTTTGCCCGGCGCGTACCAAGTCCGTGTTCAGGCCAAGGGCTTCCGCACCGCGACGGATCGCAACGTGGTCCTGCAAGCGACCCGCACCACCGGGCTCAATTTCCAACTGGTGGTGGGATCGGTCACCCAGTCGGTGACGGTCAGCTCCGTGGCGCCGCTCCTCAACATGACTAGCGCATCGTCGGTGAGCGTCATCAGCCAGCGGGAAGTGAAGGATCTGCCGCTCGATGGACGGCAGGTGTACATGCTGCTGGGTACGACCCCCGGCACCCAGTTTCTGCAAACCCAATTCGGGGCCAGCGGATATTCCGGCACCCGCGGATGGGATGTTAGCAACAACTACACCATCGGCGGCGCGGTGCAGGGCTATCAGATGTTCACCCTGGACGGCACCAACATCACCGCCATGACCGGGTTTGGGTCCCAGGGCTCTTGGATGGTGGCGCCGAACGTGGACGCCATCCAGGAAGTGAGTGTCATCTCCAATGACTACAATGCCCGCTATGGCCATACCGGCGGGGGAACGGTTTCGATGGTCAGCAAGTCGGGCACCAACCATTATCACGGCGATCTCTATGAGTACCTGGAGAATGGCGCCTTGGATGCCAACCGGTTTGACAATAACGCCAACGGTATCGCCCGCTCCAATACGATTCAGCACCAGTACGGCGGCACCTTCGGCGGCCCGATCGTCCACAACAAGCTGTTCTTCTTTGGCAGCTTCGAGGGCTATTGGGAAAACATTCCCTTCACCACCGTCACCAGCGTTCCGCCCGCGTATCTGCGACCGCAAATGTCGAATGGCGCGGTGACCAGCGGCGTCAACTTCACCAAGAGCGGCTACACCGTTTATGATCCCGCCACCACCACCTGCACGGCGCCGGGCGGCAGCATCGGCAACTGCCCGGGCAACGCCTACAGCCGGACGGAGTTCCCGAACGATACGATTCCCGCCAACCGCATCAATCCGGCCGGGGCGGCACTGCTGAACCTGTTTCCGCTGCCCAATATCAACACCAACTCGCTGCAAAACAACTACTCGGCGACCACGCCGGACGAATATCGCTACTACCAGCCGATGGTTCGGGTGGATTACACCAGCAGCCCAAACACGCGCTGGTACACGCTGTTCCAGTGGCAGGGCGGCACGGAGTTTCGCAACAGCAGCGGCTTCACGGGCCCGGCGGAAAACGGCAACATCAACACCAGCCGCCATGACCTGGTCTTCAGCCAGGACATGACCCACGTGTTTTCGCCCACGTTGGTTGGCGATTTCAAGCTCTCCCTTTCCCGCTTCACCGACCATTTTCCCGACGGTCCGCTGAGCACGCCCAGTCCCACCTCCATCGGTCTGAAAATGCCGACTGTCGGGACCACCTCCTTGGCGCTGCTGCCGGAGATTAGCTTCAGCGAGCAGTACCCGCAGATCATCGGCAATTCCGTGAGCAACGACGTGGAGCAGAATCTGGTTTTGGACGCCGACTTCACCAAGTCCGCGGGCAACCATCAGTTTGAGTTCGGCGGCGAGTTCGGCGACTATTATTTCTCCGATCCCGCCTCCGTGGGGCGGCCCAACGGCTATTTCACCTTCGGCACCGGCGACACGCAGTACAACCCCACGCAGCGCAATGAACTGACGGGCATCACCGACGGCAACGTCATCGGCGACCTGCTGCTAGGCTATCCCGACAGCGGCGCCGTGGACTGGAACGACACGCTGGCGGAAAGCTTTCCGATGTTCAGCGTCTACGGCCAGGACAATGTGCGCGTCAGCCATCGGCTGACGCTCAACCTGGGCCTGCGCTATGACGTGGAGGGCGGGGTCACGGACCGCTACAACCGTTTGAACCGAGGCATGTGCCTCAGCTGCGTCAACCCCATTAGCAACAACGCCACGCTGAAGGCGAATTTGGCCAACGCCAGCAACATTGCGGCCTGGAAGGCGGCGGGAATCAATCCCGCCAGCCTGTACCCGGTGCGCGGCGGCATCGAGTTCACCGGCGCCAACGGCCAGCCGCGCAACGCGTACAACGTGGACTGGGGCAATCTGGCGCCGCGCGTCGGCTTCGCCTATGAAATCAATCCCAAGACGGTGCTGCGCGGCGGCTGGGGCTGGGTGTTCGCCTACGGTATCGAAGCCGGGACGCAGTCCGGCTTCAGCATCAGCACGCCGTATGTGTCCTCCAATAACGGCGGCATCACTCCGACCAATTACTTCGCCAACGGTACGCCGTTCCCCAATGGCGCTCAAAAGCCCGCCGGCGCCAGCTTGGGCCTGGAGACGAACCTAGGCAACACCCAGGCGCTGGACTTCCCAGGGCGGAAGATTCCCCGCGCCACGGTGATGTCGCTGGGCATACAGCGGGCGCTGCCGGATCACATGATGCTTTCGGTCAAATACTCCGGCAATCACTCGCGGAATCTGCGCACGCTGGGCGCGTTCGTTTGGATCAACACCTTGCCGCTCAGCGATGGTTACTACCAGCTGCAGCAAAACAATTACAGCGCCGCGCTGGCCAGCAAGATGACGCAGCAGGTGCCGAACCCCTATTACGGCGTGGTGCCGGCCAGCAGCGGGCTGGGTTCTTCGCCCACCGTCAACGCCGACAACCTGATGGTCGCGCTCAGCCAGTTCGGGCTGGTCGGCGATTATACCGATCCCTATGGCAAGAGCGAGTACGACTCGTTGCAGGTCAAGCTGAACAAACGCATGTACGGCGCCAGCCGGGGGCTCAGCATGCAGGTCGCCTACACCTTCTCCAAGGACATGCAACAAACCCATTATTTGAATGGCTGGCCGTTCCAGGATCCGCAGCCGCTGGATGAGCCGACCAGCTACGATCGCACCAACGTTTTTACCTGGGCCGGGGAATGGGACCTGCCCATTGGCCGTGGCAGCCAGCTGTTGTCCAACGCCCATGGCCTGCTGGGCACGGTCATCAACGGATGGCGGACGGACTGGGTGTTCAACGCTTCGACCGGCTTTCCGCAGGGATTGCCCAATTATTTGTGGTACACCGGCAAGCACAGCATGGTGCCCGATGGCGGACCGACCTACCAGCAGTGGATCTATAACTGCGGCAGCGCCGGGCCGACCAGTTGCTGGACCAACATTCCCAACATGGGTCAGGGCAATCTGCAGGATCAGATCGAATACCTGCGCCAGCCCAATATCCCCAACCTGGATCTGTCGGCGATGAAGAACTTTTACCTGGGCAAATCGGAGGACAAACATCTCCAGCTCCGGGTCGAGGCCTTCAATTTCTTCAACACGCCGCTGTTCCCAGGGCCGGACACCAACCCATCGGACGGGCCACCGGTCCGGCAGCCGAACGGCAGTTATACCGGGTTTGGTACGGTGCCGTTCATTCAGCAGAACTTCCCCCGGCGCGTGCAGCTGGCCCTGAAATTCATCTTTTAGGGGGAATCCTCGTCTGTCGCTATCCCCGAGCGGGCGCGCGGCTACGAACGGTTGCGACGCAGGATGCCGCCGCACTGCTGGGCGCGGCGCAAGCCTGTTTCCCGCCGGCTTAGCGGCGCCGGATTCCGGGCGGGCCTAGCGCCGGCTAGGTGGTGGCGGCGCCGGACGGCTGCCGGTGCTGGGACGCGGCTCGGGGGCCGCGGCGGCGCGGGCGGCGCCGTTGGTGGTGTCTCCGCCGTTCGGCGCGGCCCCGCCGTTGGCCGGAGCCGTCAGGCCCAGCGATTGCCGCAGTTGGGCATCGAGTTTGGCCGCCACGTCCTGGTGTTCGCGCAGGAACTGCTTGGCGTTCTCCCTCCCTTGGCCGATGCGGTCGCCGCCGTAGGATAGCCATGAGCCGGACTTATCCACCACGCCCTTTTCCACGCCCAGGTCCAGCAGATCGCCCTCATAGGAGATGCCCTCGCCGTACATGATGTCGAATTCGGCTTCGCGGAACGGCGCGGCGACCTTGTTCTTCACCACCTTGGCGCGGGTGCGGTTGCCGACCACCGTGTCGCCATCCTTGATGGCGGCGATGCGGCGGATATCCACGCGCACGCTGGAATAAAACTTCAGGGCCCGGCCGCCCGTGGTGGTTTCCGGATTGCCGAACATGACCCCGATCTTCTCGCGGATTTGGTTGATGAAGATCAGGCAGGTGCGGCTCTTGGAGACGATGCCGGTAAGCTTGCGCAGCGCCTGCGACATCAGCCGCGCCTGTAGGCCGACGTGGGAATCGCCCATCTCGCCGTCCAGCTCCGCCTTCGGCACCAGCGCCGCGACCGAGTCCACCACCAGCACGTCAATCGCGCCGGAGCGCACCAGCGCCTCGGCGATCTCCAGCGCCTGCTCGCCGTAATCCGGCTGCGAGATCAGCAGGTCATCCACCTGGACGCCCAGTTTGCGCGCATACGCCGGGTCCAGGGCATGTTCGGCGTCCACGAACGCCGCCATGCCTCCCTGCTTCTGCGCATGCGCCACCACTTGCAGCGCCAAGGTGGTTTTGCCCGACGATTCCGGACCGAAAATCTCGATCACCCGTCCGCGCGGCATGCCGCCCACGCCCAGCGCCGCATCCAAAGACAGCGAGCCGGTGGAAATCACGGCAATGGGCCCGATCGCATCCTTCGCGCCCAGGCGCATGATCGAACCCTTGCCGAATTGCTTCTCGATTTGTGAAAGCGCGGCGTCTATCGCGCGGCTGCGGTCATCGGCCATAAGCATCTCCGAAATCGCTGGAAGGGCTGATGATAGCACGTCCTCCGTGGCGGCGAAGAAAAAGCGAAGACCCCCGAACGCGGGGAGGCGCGGCGCGGCGGAGGCCGGCGGTACAACCGTGGGCCGATGGCATCGAATCAAGCCGGAGGAGCGATGGCCCAGCCGTTCAGCCCGGATTCCGCGGCCAAACACTCCCGCTTGCGCGGGGCCGCCGAGGTGGACAGCATCTGTCCCTATTGCGCCGTCGGCTGCGCGCAGAAGGTCTACGTCAAGGCGGGCCGGATCATTGACATCGAGGGCAGCTATGCCAGCCCGGTCAACGAGGGCACGCTTTG
>DAHUYO010000113.1 GCA_027315185.1 Acidobacteriota bacterium | reverse complement strand
TACGGCATCTGCGGGAACGCGGCGCCTTGCGCGGGGTCATCGCCCCCGCCACCGTGGCCGGGAGTGAGTTGATCGCCCAGGCGCGGCAAATCCCATCCATGCTGGGACGGGATCTGGCCCGCGCCGTTAGCACCGCGGAACCCTACCGTTTTGCCGCGCCGCCCGCCGCGCCGGAAGACGCGCCGCGTCTCCGCGTGGTCGCTTTCGACTTCGGCATCAAGCGCAACATCCTCCGCCAATTGGCCGAGCGGGGTTGCGACGTCACCGTTGTTCCCGCCACCACCAGCGCCGAGGATGCCCTCGGCCTCCGCCCCGATGGCGTCTTTCTTTCCAACGGTCCCGGCGATCCCGATCCCTGCGCCTACGCCCATGACGCCATCCGCCAAATGCTCGGCCGCGTGCCCATCTTCGGCATCTGCCTGGGGCACCAGTTAATCGGCCGCGCGCTCGGCGCCAAGACCTACAAGCTGAAGTTTGGCCACCATGGCGGCAACCATCCGGTGCGCCGCTCCGCCACCGGGCGGGTCGAAATCACCGCCCATAACCACAACTTCGCCGTGGACGCCGATACCTTGCCGCCCGAAGCCGAGCCGACCCACTGGGATCTGAACGACCAGACCCTGGAGGGACTGCGCCACCGTTCCCTGCCGCTCTTTAGCGTGCAATACCATCCCGAGGCCGCTCCCGGCCCTCACGATTCTCACTATCTGTTTGACGAATTCGTCCGCCTGATGCGCGGGCCGAGCCGCTAATCTCCCGATGCCCCGCCGCGACGATTTAAAAAAGATTCTGATCCTCGGCTCCGGTCCGATCGTCATCGGCCAGGCCTGCGAATTTGACTACTCCGGCGCCCAGGCCTGCAAGGCGCTGAAGGCCGATGGCTACCAGGTGGTGCTCATCAACTCCAATCCGGCCACCATCATGACCGATCCGGAGCTGGCCCACCGCACCTACATCGAACCGCTGACCCGCGAGTACGCCGCCGAGATCCTGCGCCGGGAGGCCGGCCCTGGCGTCGCGCTCCTGCCCACCGTCGGCGGCCAGACCGCCCTCAACCTCGCCGTCGAACTGGCCGACGCCGGCGACTTGGAGCGCTATGGCGTCGAACTGATCGGCGCCAATCTGCACGCCATCAAGAAGGCGGAAGACCGGCTCTTGTTCAAGGACGCCATGCAGCGTCTAGGGCTGGAAAGCGCCCGCTCCCGGCTGGTCAACAATCTCCGCGACGGCCTGGACTTCGCCCAGGAATGCGGCTTTCCCGTCATCATTCGCCCGTCGTTCACCCTCGGCGGCACCGGCGGCGGCTTGGCCTATAACCGCGAGGAGTTCACCGACATCCTGGCGCGCGGCCTGGATCTTTCTCCCGTGCATGAATGCCTGGTCGAGGCCAGCGTCTTGGGATGGAAAGAGTTCGAACTGGAGGTCGTGCGCGACGGCGCCGACAACGTCATCATCATCTGTTCCATCGAGAACTTCGATCCCATGGGCGTGCACACCGGCGACTCGATCACCGTCGCTCCCGCCCAAACGCTCACCGACCGGGAATACCAGCGCATGCGCGACGCCGCGCTGGCCATCATCCGGGAGATCGGTGTGGACACCGGCGGTTCCAACATCCAATTCGCCCTCGATCCCAAAACCGGCCGCATGATCGTGATCGAGATGAACCCGCGCGTCTCGCGCTCCTCCGCGCTGGCGTCCAAGGCCACGGGGTTCCCCATCGCCAAGATCGCCGCCCGCCTCGCCGTCGGCTATCGTCTCGACGAGATCACCAACGACATCACGCAAAAGACGCCCGCGTGTTTTGAGCCCACCCTGGATTACGTCGTCGTCAAGATTCCCAAGTGGCAGTTCGAGAAGTTTCCCGGCGCGGACCCCACCCTGGGCCCGCAGATGAAATCCGTCGGCGAAGTCATGGCCATTGGCCGCACCTTCAAGGAGGCGCTGCTGAAGGGCGTGCGCTCGTTGGAAACCGGCCGCCGCCGCGGCCAACTGGAGGTGGATCCGCGCCTGGCGATGGCCCGCTTGGTGACGCCGCATCCGGATCGCCTCACCTACCTGCGCCACGCCTTCGTCCAGGGCATGAGCATCGAAGAGGCGCATCGCGCCACCAACATTGATCCCTGGTTCCTGCGCCAACTGCAAGATATCGCGGCGTTGGAACGGCAAATCGCCGGCAATCCCAGCCCGGAGCCCGACCTGCTGCGCCAGGCCAAGCGCGCCGGCCTCAGTGACGCCCGCCTGGCCGCCCTCACCGGCGTCGAGGAAGCCGACATCCGCGCCCGCCGCCACGCCGCCCGGCTGCTGCCCGTCTACAAGCGCGTGGACACCTGCGCCGCCGAATTCGCCTCCTACACGCCCTACCTCTACTCCAGCTATGAGGAGGAGGACGAAGCTCAGCCCACGCCCCGCCCTAAGATCGCCATCCTCGGCAGCGGCCCTAATCGCATCGGCCAGGGCATCGAGTTCGATTATTGCTGCTGCCACGCCGCCTATGCGTTGCGCGAGCGCGGCTTCGAGACGGTGATGATCAACTGCAATCCCGAGACCGTCTCCACCGACTACGACACCAGCGACCGGCTCTATTTCGAACCGCTCACCTTCGAGGATGTCTCCTGCGTGCTGGAGCATGAGCATGTGGACGGCGTCATCGTGCAGTTCGGCGGCCAAACGCCGCTCACCCTGGCCCTACCGCTGGAGCGTGCCGGCGTCCGCATCATCGGCACGCCGCCCGACGCCATTGACCTGGCCGAGGACCGCCGCCGTTTCGGCGCCTTGCTGGACCGGCTCGGCATCCCGCAACCGGAAAACGGCACCGCCACCACCGTGGCCGAGGCCGTCGAGGTCGCCGCGCGCATCGGCTATCCCGTCCTCGTCCGCCCGTCCTATGTGCTCGGCGGACGCGCCATGGCCATCGTCTACGAACGGGAGCAGTTGGAACGCTACATGCGCGAGGCCACGGAATATTCCCAGGCCCGCCCGGTGCTGATTGACCGCTTCTTGGAGGATGCGGTCGAAGTGGACGTGGATGCCCTCGCCGACGGCGACGACGTGGTGATCGGCGGCATCATGGAGCACATTGAGGAAGCCGGCATCCACTCCGGCGACAGCTCCTGCGTCCTGCCCCCCTTCAGCCTCAGTGCCGAGCAGCGCAATCTGCTGCGCGATTACACCGTCCGCCTCTGCCGGGAAATTGGCGTCCTAGGGCTGATGAACGTGCAGTATGCTCTCGCACGCGGCTCGCGGGGCCAGCGCCAGGTCTACGTCCTGGAGGTCAACCCCCGCGCTTCCCGCACGGTGCCCTTCGTCAGCAAGGCCACCGGCGTGCCGCTGGCCAAAATCGCCGCCTTGTTGATGACCGGCAGCGTCCCCGCCGCCCGCCAACCCGCCACCGCCGTCGGCGCCGCGCCGCCTGCACCCAAGCTGCGCGATTTCTTCCCCCCCGAAATCCTCGCGGCCCACATGCTGCCGCTGGGCGACCGCTTCTGCGTCAAGAGCCCGGTCTTCCCGTGGAGCAAGTTCGCCGGCGCCGATCCCGTTCTCGGTCCCGAGATGCATTCCACCGGCGAGGTCATGGGCGTCGCGCCCGCCTTGGGCGAAGCATTCGCCAAGGCCCAGATCGCCGCCGGCCAGCGCCTGCCCACCCAAGGCGCCGCCTTTATCAGCGTGCGCGACCGCGACAAACCCAAGGCGGTGGAAATGGCCCGCCAACTGGTGAAACTCGGCTTCACCCTGGCGGCTACCCGCGGCACCGCCGACGCCCTCCGCGCCGCCGGCCTGCCGGTTGAATCGGTCTTTAAGGTTAAGGAAGGCCGGCCCAACGTGGTGGACTTGATCAAGGGCGGCCGCGTCGCGCTAATTATTAACACCCCAGCGGGCATGGAACCCTTCTTCGATGAAAAGGCCATTCGCCGCGCCGCGGTCACCTACCGCGTTCCCACCATAACCACCATTGCCGCCGCCCAAGCGGCGGTGGAGGCCATTACCGCCCTCAGCTCCGCCTCCGGTCCCTCCGTTTACGTTTTGCAGGAAATGCACGCGCGCGACCGCGCCGCTTCTTCGGTTCGCTGAGGTTGGCCGGGCTACGCCGGCCAGACGCCGTGGCCGAGCGACCCCGGATCGAGGCGGTTGGACCCTCTCGCCGCAAGGTTGCGGGCCGCCGTGGCTCGGCCCCCCGCTAGGGAACGCGGGGGACGCGCCGCCGCGGGTGGGGCTGGGGCCAGCGCCCAGCAATGCTATGCCCCCGCCGCCAGCGGTGGCCGGACCACGCGAATCGCGCCGCCGCTGTTCACCTGCCGCCACACGGGCAGCGCGCTGAGGTCAAAACTCGTGATCTCTTCCACCGGCCGCAGCCGCCGCCGCGCGTACTCCGCCGCCGCTTCGGCCAACTCGCGTTCTAGGGCCGCCGGCGCCGCCTCCAGCCCGCTGATGCAGGCCGCCGCGGGCGGCGTGTCTTCCCCCGGCTCCGTGAGCAGCCGCGCGGCTTCTCCCGCGATGCCGCCGGTGGCGATTGCGACCACATGGTCGGCGCCGCTGCGCACGCGGCGGTAGTTCAGCGCATAGCTGTCATCGGCGCCCCAGGCACCGTCCTTCAGCGCGAAAATCCACAACCGCCCCAAAAACTCCGCCAGCACTTCGGCATGTTCCTGCCCGCCGGTTTCGCGCCAGCGCAGCGCATTCAGCGGCACGCCCATTTGGTGCAACCGGTCCGTCAGCCAGATGCGCAGCCATTGGCTCTGCCCGCAAATGGCGCGGGACGTTTCCGTGGGGGAAAAAACCGACACTACGAGTTCCGACCCAAACGGAGCGCGGCATACCGGACAGCTCAACGCCGCCACCTCCGCGGACTCCAGTTGACGCCGGCTCTTGGCTCGAATCAGCGGATGCCGGTCCTGCTTGCATTCCAGCAGAAATTCCGCTTCCACCAGCCCGACTTCCTGCAATTCCTCCACCGCCCGCCGCACCATTTCCGGATCCGCCTGCTCCAGGGCCAGCAAATCCCGCTCCCGCGCGAATCCCGCCCGCAGCAGATCGCGCAGAATCCGCCGCGGCAGCGGCACCGCCAGCATGCGCGCGTATTCCAACTCCACCAAGCCCAGCCGCGCCGGCGTCAAGCGGCCGGCGCCGCCCTCTTCGGTCGCCACCATCGCCGCCAGCCGCGGCGTTGTGGGCAGATCCTTGCGCCAGGCGAATCGCTCTCCGCCCTCGCCATAGGCCGCGCGCAGCGCCTCCGCGAACCGCTCCAGTCGCTCCTGCATTCCCGCGGCAGTCGGCGAAATCAATCCCGCTTCCACCTCCGGCTCGGCGCCTTCGTTGCCCGCCGCCGGCGGCCGCCAGAAGCCCCGGCCCTCCGGCTTGGTGATCAGATAATAAACATCGCGATCACGAAAGAATAGCTCCGCGCCAATCGCCGTCCGCAGATGCTCCTGCCGGTTCGCCGCTCCGCCACTCCGCACCACCGCCGCCAACGGCGCGCCCTCCACTCCCGCGCAGCGCAGAAAGGCCCGCTCGGCTTCCAGCAACGCTGGTTTCCATTCCGCTCCCAGGCGTGGCAACACCGCCCGCAACTCCGACGTTTCCAGCCGAGTTGGGGCAATCAGAAATCGAGTTTCGAGCATGGCGCAACCAAATTCCGGTCCATCTCCGCCAGTGGCGCTGGCGTCTCGCAAGGGAAAACCGCGAGGCGAATTGACAGCCATATTAAGCCCTTCTAACCCCCGGAACAATCCATTTTCCTCCCCGGGCGGCATCTTTCCCGCCACCGCTCATGGCCGCGCAAATCCTTGCGTGTCATGTGCATTTCCGTGCTTCGCGGCGCGCAATCGCTTGCACTTTCGAGGCGCTGTCCACCGTGGCCGCGCCCGGCAATCGCGCTCCGGAAGTTGTCTCTCTCCCTCCCGCGCTCCCCGCCGCCTCTCGGTTCCCGTTCCGCGCCGCCGTTGACACTGTTCCGTCCCTAGCGGAGAATCGGCATTTGTAAGTTCGGGACCCTATGCGTATCTTGCTCGCTGAAGACGACGAACCGCTCGCCCTCTTTCTCACCAAAGGTCTTCAGGCGGATGGATATGAGGTCACCTGCTGTCCCACCGGCACCGAAGCCCGAGACGCCGCCGCCGCCGCCGTGCACCCCGCCGCCAGCGCCGCCCCGGATCATCCCGACGCCGCCGTACCCGCCCCCTTCGATCTAGCGATCCTGGATGTCAACCTGCCCGGTTTGAGCGGCCTCGACCTGCTGGCCTACCTCCGCCAGCTACAGCCCTCTCTTCCGGTCATGCTATTAACCGCTCGCGACCAAGTGCGCGACCGGGTCGCCGGCCTGGACCTGGGCGCCGACGACTACCTCACCAAGCCCTTTTCCTTTTCCGAACTCGCCGCCCGCGTGCGGGCTCTGTTGCGCCGCGGCAACGCCATGGCCACCATCCTGCGCGTGGCGGACTTGGAACTGAATCGGGTCGAGCGCACCGTCCATCGCGCCGGCCACCGCGTCGAACTAACTCCCAAGGAATATGCCTTGCTGGAGTTTCTCGCCCTGCATGCTCATCGCCGCGTCACCCGCGCCATGATCCTGGAGCATGTTTGGGACCTAAGCTCGCAGGCGGACACCAAGGTCGTGGACGTGTACATCAATTATCTGCGCGGCAAACTGCACGATCATGGCCCCGACGCGCTGATTCAAACCATTCGTGGCGTCGGCTATCAGCTCGGTCCCGACCTTTAACGGCGACATTTGTACCCCAGCCGCGGAACCGCCATCGAACCCCTGGCCCGCGCCCCGGCCGGCGGCGGGAGGCGGGCCGAGCGAGGACGAGCGCGCATATCCGGCTACCCGGACCGAGCCCGCGCGAAAGGCCCACGCAGCGAGGCGGCGCGAACCGCCCCGTCCCTATCTAGAACAGCCCGGAGAGGCGCTGCCTCGGACTGGAAATCCGGTCCACCCGGAGCCCATAGTTGCCGTCCACGATCACGACTTCCCCCGTCGCCACCACCTGTCCGGCCACCATCAACTCCACGGGGTCCTGCACGTTCCGGTCGAGTTCAATCACGCCACCCGGCATCAATTCCAAAATTTCCTTCAACACCATCTGGCGCGCGCCGAATCGTAGGGTCACATCCAGCGGCACATCCATCAGCAGCCCCAACTTCTCCAGTGGGGGCATGCTTTCGCCTGCTTCGCCTGCGTCCTCGCTGCCTCCGTCGCCGGGTAGGGCGTCACCATCGGCATTAGCGGCCGCCGGCGCGGGAACCAACATTTCCGCGTCCGCGGGTCCAGTGTTCCCCTGCTCCGCTGCTTCCGCCAATGGGGCAGCCGGCGCCGCCGGCCCGGGCTCCGCCGAGCTCTCCACCGGAGCGTGTTCATTGCCGGTCGTGTCCGCCTCCGCCGGCGCCATCGGCTGGTTCAACGCAGCGGCCAGCGCTGCGTTGATCAGGGACGTCAAGACCAGCCCGCCGCCGCCGGGAAGAGTGAAGGCGAGCTCCGCCCGTTCCGCCGCCCGCCACGCCGGTGGTTCGCCGCCCACGGGGGTCAGTTCTATGCCCGTGGTTTTGTGGACGGCCGCCGCCGCCCGCTCCAGCAGCGCGGCCACCGCCTCCCGTCCTTCCCCGCTCAGTTCCGCCGCTCCACCCGTGGCGGGTTGCCCCGCTTCGATGTGCGCCAGCCGCGCACAGGTGGGCAAGTCGGCGGCCAGCGCGGATTCACGCTCTGCGCCCGCCGCGAAACGAAAAAATACCCAGCCCGCCGGTTCCTGCTCCGCCGCCCGCAGCGTCGGCGCCAGGTCCGCCGCTTTCGCTAAGCCCAATTTCGCCGCCAGGCATGCGGCCAGCGCCTGCGCCCACGCCTCCGGGTACATCACGCGATCAACCTTCCCCATGTCCGCCCTCCTTTTCCCAGGCGCGCTGTTCCACTTGCGCCGCCCTTTGCCCGCCGGTCCGCGCCGGCTTTGCCCAAAACAGCTGTCGGCCCGCCACCGTCAACCAGGCCGGCGACTCAGCCGGCTGGTCGAGGGCCAAAATCTGCCCCGCCTCGAGCGCCAACAGCTCCCGTACCGTCACCCGGCTGCTGGGCAGCCGCAGCTCGGCTTGAAAGGGGCATTGCAGCAGCCGTGCCCGCAGGTGCGCCTCCGCCTCCGGCGCGCGCCGCCGTTGCGACCGTTCCTGGGAGAACTTGCGCAAGAAGACGCTTGCCGCCAGCGCCGGCAGGACAATGTGCACGGCGCCCTCCGCGTCGGGCAGACGCAGGGCGAAGGTCAGCACCAAGATCTTGGCGTTGCCCGGCAAGAACTGGTGGACCTGCGCCTCCGGCCAATGCTGGTCGAAAGCAATCTCCTGTTCCAGCACCGGCTGCCAGCTCGCCTCCAGCTCCCGCGCTACCAGTCCAATCACGTTCTCCAAGATCCCCTCTTCGATGTCGGTCACCGGGCGGATCTGGACGTCCGCGTTGCCCTGGCCGCCGAGCAACAGGTCAATGACCGGGAACCCCACCGCCAAATCCATCTGCACCGCGCAGACCGTGTCCAGAGGTTGTAGCCGCAAGGTCGCCA
>DAHUYO010000112.1 GCA_027315185.1 Acidobacteriota bacterium | reverse complement strand
CAACACCCTCTTCGATTTGGCGGCTGGCCGCATGCGGTATGTCGCCTTCGTCCCCAGAGTTATGGTCACCACGGTGAGCGTTGAGCTGACGGCGGGGCCGGCCCGCACGCGCGTGCAGGTCACCTATCAGCGGACGGCATTGGCGCCCGAGTTCAACGCGGAGGTTGAGGCCGCCGGAAAAGTTGATGCAGCCAGTGGGCCGGAATGGCAGGCGGCCGTGGCCGGCGCGCTGCAGTCGCGTCGCGCCTAGGCGCTACCGGCCCGCGCCGTGCGGTCGCTTCACGCCGGACGCCAGCCCCAGGGCCTCCAGCCCGCAAATGACGTACCAGCCTATGTCCACCTGCCACCAATGCCGGCTGAATTTGGCCAAGCCGGCGGCGGTGTGGTGATTGCCGTGCCAGTTCTCGCCCCAGGCGGTCAGTTGCAACGGACCCAGCCACCAAACGTTCTGGCTGCGGTCGCCGTTGCCCCGCGCCTCGCCCAAATGCGTCAGGCTGTTCACCAAGCATTGCCCGTGCAGCGCGTAAACCAATCGCACCGCGCCCAGCCAAAAGAATCCCGCCCAGCCCAGGCCCAGCAGGAATCCGCAGAACAGCGACAGCAGCAAGATCGGCGGCTGGGCGTAGTACCAAATGCGGTATCCGCCCTTCATCAAGTCCGGGCACCACTGCGTCCCATCCACCGCCTCACTTTGGTACAGCCAGCGCAGATGCGCCCACCAGAACCCGCCGTGCGTCGGGCTGGAGATGTCGTCTTCGGTGTCGGTGCGGGAGTGGTGCAGCCGGTGATAGGCGACCCAGCTCGCCGGCGAGCCCGATCCATTGAACATCGCCGCGAAGATCAGGAATTGTTCGATCCAGGACTTCGTCTTCAGCGTGCGGTGCGCCAGCAGGCGATGGTAGCCGATAGTGGTGCCCAGGCCGCCAAAGCCGCCCAGCACCAGCAGCCAGGTGAACACCTTCCATCCCGGCAGCGGAAACAGAATGAGCCCGGCCAGCGCCAGCGCATGAATGGCGATCAGATAGGCGAACACGCCGCTTTGCCCTTTGGCGGGCTTCCACCAGGGTTGTTCCCAAGGACGCTCGGATTCCGGTGGCGCCGCGTTCACGGCGGTGGCTGGTTCGATGGCTGCTGCGGTAGTAGTTGGGCTCATGGATTCGGGAAAGGTGAAAAGACTCGGGACGCGACCGCCCTCTTGGCGGCGGAGCGCACGCCCATGCAATCGGCTCTGCTAGCTACTGATGCACCGGCTAGATTCGCTCCCGCCGGCCCGGGTGAATAATTCTTCTTACTCTAGCATGCTGCGGACTGGCCTCCGGGCCAGCCCACCGTTACCCAGCGAATGCCATCCGGGACCGGTCGTTCGATGCCCGTCACGCGGGGCGGGGCCGTTCCGGCAGCGTAAAGACCAACGCGGCGGCGGCCAGCGCCAACGCCGCCGCCACCTCAAACGCTAGCCCCGCCCCGTGCCAGTGCCACAGCGCTCCGGCCAGCGCGCTAGCGGCAAACCCAGTGATACCCGTAACGCCCGCGATCCAGCCAAAGGCCCGCCCGCGGTTCGCCGGCGTGGCGCAATCGGCGATGAGGGCGCTCAGCACTCCGGCGGTCAGCGCCTGGTACAGCCCATACACCGCGAACAAGCCCCATACCGCCCCCGCGCTTTCCGGCCGCGCAAATCCCCAATACACCGCCGCAAAAATGATGTATCCCGCTCCCACCAGCCATTTCCGCGGCCAGCGGTCGCTCAATCGGCCGAAGGGATAGGACAGGGCCGCAAACACCACATTGAACACCAGCCCGAGCAGCGGCGCCAGCGCCGGCGCCAAGCCCAAATGCTGCGCGCGCAGAATCAAGAACATATCGCTGAAGTTGGCCAGGCCGAACAATCCCGCCGCCGCCAGCACCCGCCGCAAGGCGGGGGAAAACGGCGCGTGCGCCGGCGCCGGAGCCGCGGGCTGGGCGCGCTGTTTCGCACCGTTGCCAGCCCTGGCGCCGCGCCGCCCGCCCGTTTCCCGCGCCATGCCCCATACCAGCGCCACGGCGATCGCCCCGGGAATCGCCGCCGCCCAAAATACCAGCCGCGCGTTTTGGCGGCCGGCCAGCATCAGCCAAAACGCCAGCGCGGGCCCAATCACCGCTCCCGCCGAATCCAGCGCTTGCCGCAGTCCGAACGCCGCCCCCACCTGCCCCGGCGCCGCGGATTCCGTAATCATTACGTCCCGCGGCGCCGAGCGCAGGCCCTTCGAGCCCCGTTCCACCGCCCGCACTCCCAGCACCTGTCCTGCCCCGTGCGTAAAGCCCAGCAGCGGCTTCATGACGTTCGCCAGCAAATATCCCGCCACCACCATCGGCTTGCGCCGCTGCGTGCGGTCCGCCCAGCGCCCCGACCACACCTTCACCCAGCTCGCCGCGCTCTCAGCCACGCCTTCGATCAGCCCCAGCCACCCCGGCCCCGCACCCAGCACGGTCAAAAAGTAGGGCAGCACCCAGTACGCCATCTCGCTGGCGATGTCATTGAATAGCGCCGACAATCCCAGCACCACCACGTTGCGGCGCAGCTCCGGTCCGGGACCGTACGGATTGGGGCTAGCGGCGCGGCCACCGCCTGACGCAGTCGCCAGTGGGGAAACCTTGTTGTCGCCTTCCGCCAAATCGCCTCCGCGATGACTTGCCGCGTCCAAGGGCAGAACCCGCCGCCGCTTCCAGCGGCCTCGCGGCAGAATATCCTTCCTAGCTTGCATGACCCCGCTCGCAATCGGGCCCGGAAGCCGCCTCCGCCCGATGGTAGCGAACGGCGCTCTTCACCGTGGTCGCGCAACACGCTAGTCGGGGGGCGCGCGGTTTGCACTGAGGGCAAAGTCGGCGCGGTCAGGCCGCGAATTTTCCGCCCAGCGGGACGCCCGCCGCAGGCGGGCTGGCGCCCGCGCCAGGCATTCACGCTCCCGGCGCCTCCAGGACGCGGCTACTCGAGGTAATCCAGCCGCGGCGCATGCGGAATGATGCCCCGCTCATGCCCCATGCGCAGCAGCGTCTCGATCGCTTGTCGGTCCTCCGGCCCATATCCCACCGTCCGCTGGTTCACATACATGCCCACGAACTGGTCCGCCAAATCCGTCGGCATATCGCGGGCGTATTGCAGCGCATGCGCCAGCGCCTCGCCGCGGTGCGCCAGGCCGTATTCGATGGAAGCCTTCAACAGCGCGGAAACCTGGCCCGCCAGCTCCGGCGGCAGATCCCGCCGGATCACGTTGCCGCCCAGCGGCGCCGGCAAGCCGGTGGTTTCCAGCCACCACTGCCCCAGGTCCACCACCTTGTGCAGTCCCGCGCTGGCGTAGGTCAGCTGCCCCTCGTGGATCAGCAGGCCCGCCTCCACCTCGCCGCGTTGGAGCGCCGGAATGATCTGATCGAACGCCATCACCCGCGTCCGCGTCTCCGGGGCAAACAGGCGCAACAACAGCGCCGAGGTGGTCCGTTCTCCGGCGATGGCCACCTCGCCCCGCACGGCTTCCCGCGGCGTCATCGCCCGCCGCGCCACGATCATCGGCCCGTAGCCATAGCCCACGCTGCCGCCATGGGCCAGCAGGCGATAACGGTCCTGCAAATAAGGATAGGCGTGGAAGCTGACGGCGGTGATCTCGTACTCGCCCGCGAGCGCCCGGCGGTTCAGCGTTTCAATGTCCGCCAGCACGTGCGTGAAGCGCAGACCCGGCGTCGCCAGCTTGTTCGTCGCCAGGGCATAAAACATGAATGCATCGTCGGAGTCCGGGCTGTGCGCCACGCGGATCTCGGTTTCCGTTTGCGCCGGTGCGGGGGCGGTCATAGCTCTTTTTCACCCTATCACGCCGTCGCTCCCGCGCTCGGCCGCTCGCTCTTGGGGCGCGCCGCCGGCCCGCCGCCGCCCGTTTTCTCCCTGTGGCCACCGCCGCCCGCCTCGCCGCCCGTCCGCCCACCTGCCGTAATGGGCGCGCAAATCACGCTGCATCGCCCTATGGAACAGGCTTCAGCCAGTGTGCCGGCGGCCTTTAGCCCGCCGCAGCGCCGCTGCAACCAAAATTGCGGTGGTGGGCCAGCCGCCCGAGGCTGTCGGCCGAAATCCCCTCCCCGCGCTTTCGTCTCCGTGCGGTGCAATCCGCCGCGGCCGCGCTCGGGCGGCCTGTCGCCGGCGGGTCGCCGGCAAATCGCCGGCTAATCCTAGCCCTTCGGCGCAGCGCGCGGAAGCCGCGCCCCGCGCCCGTCAATGGCTTGCCCGCCTTGACGCCCAGGCTGGCCGGCCGGGGCAGGGCCAACGGGCCGCCGGGGGCCCGACCGATCCCTACGCTTTCCCTATGCGGTGCATTGAAACGTTGCATTGTACATTTGCCGCCATACGTTTTTAGCTAGACATGTGCGCTTTGCCGCCGATCATGACGCTTGCGGGACGGGCTTTCTCGTCCGCCTGTCTCCCTCCGGCCCACCTGCCGCGACGCGGGAGCCGGTGGAGCGTGCCCTGGCGGCGCTGTGCCGCTTGGCGCATCGCGGCGGCACCGACGCCGATGGCTGCGGCGGCGACGGCGCCGGCCTGCTAACCGCGCTGCCCGCCGGATTTTTCCGCGCCCGCGCCCAAGCCTCCGGCTTGACTTTGCCGCCCCAGTTTGCCGTGGGAATGGCATTTCTGCCGGTGGCCCGCGCCGAAGCGGCCCGCTTCGCCGTGGCCACCGCCGTTCGCACCGCCGGGCTCCGCTTTCTCGGCTGGCGCCAGGTTCCGGTCGAGCCGCGATGTTTGGCCCCCGCCTCCGCCCGTATCTGTCCCGCCGTCTGGCAATGCTTTGCCGCGCCCGCCGCAGGCAGCGAAGCCGCGGACGACCCGGAAGCGTTCGAGCGCCTGCTGTTCCTGGCGCGCAAGCGCATCGAGGCCACCGCCCCGAAGGGCGCCTACCTCGCCTCCTTTTCCGCTCGCACCATCGTCTATAAGGGCCTGGTCACCCCGGCGCAGTTGCCGCGCTTTTATCCCGACCTTGCCGCGGCCGACTTCTTGTCTCCGTTCGCCGTTTTCCACCAGCGTTATTCCACCAACACCAATCCCAGTTGGCAGTTGGCGCAGCCCTTCCGCTTTGCCGCCCATAACGGGGAAATCAACACCGTCAGCGGCAATCGCCGCTGGCTCCAGGCGCGTGCCCCGCGCCTGCGCCGTCAATTCGGCGCCGGCGGGTGGTGGCAGCCGCTGGATGCCGGCGGCAGCGATTCCGCCAGCCTGGACAACGCGCTGGAGATCCGCCTGCGCCAGGGCCAGCCGGCGCCCGATGCCTTGGCCGCGTTGGTCCCCGCGATCAGCGGTCAGCCCGAAGCCTGCGACGCCGATCCCTGGGACGGCCCCGCCGCCCTCGCCTACGGCGATGGCCGCACCGTCGGCGTGCGTTTGGACCGCAATGGCCTGCGTCCGCTCCGCCTGCTGCGCACCGCGGGCGGCCTGCTGGTCGTGGCGTCCGAAGCCGGCGTGGTGGACCTCGGCGGCGAGGAAGTGGTCGAACGCGGCCGGCTGGGCCCTGGGGAAGGGCTTTGGGTGGATTTGGCCACCAGCGCGGTGCACCATCAAACCCCGTCTGAGGTGTCGCTGGACCTGGATCGCGGCGAAGACATGCCGGCGGCGCCGGCGGCAGCCGCCGCTCCCGCCGCGCCGATGCCCGTTTCCGCGCCCGACCCGCTCCAAGCCGTCGCCTTCGGATTCACGCAGGATCAGTTCCAGTTGCTGTTCAAGCCGCTGGTTTGCACCGGCAATGCCGCCGTTTTCAGCATGGGCGATGATGCGCCTCCGGCGGTGCTCTCCTCCCGCCGCCTGCTGTGGGACTACTGCAAGCAGCATTTCGCCCAGGTCACGAATCCTCCCATGGATTCCCTGCGCGAGGGCTGGGCCATGTCCCTGGCGGTTCGCTATCCTGCCGGGGTCCTGGCTTCTCCCGTGCTGGCGCCGGAGGATCTGGCGCGGTGGTCCTCCGAACCGGTGGATATCACCTTCGCTCCCGACCGCGACCCCGAGCCCGGCGACGAGTTGTTCGACCGCATCCGCGGCGACGTCACCGCCCGCCTGTCCGCCGGCGCGCCGGCGATTCTGCTTTCCGACGCCGCCGTCGCTCCGGAACGCTGCGCTGCCCCAATCCTGCTGGCCACCGCCGCCGCGGCGCAAGCGATGTGGGATGCCGGCGCGCTGGATACGCCGCTGCTGGTGAGCACCGGCCAGGTCTGGGACACGCACCACATGGCGTTGTTGATCGCCGTCGGCGCCAGCGGCGTGCACCCTTGGCTGGCCTGGCAATGGGCCGCCCGCACTCACCCCGAAGGTCCCGCCAACCTTCGCCACGGCCTGGAGGCGGGCCTGAAAAAGGTTTTCGCCCGCGTGGGCATTGCCACCATGGCGGGTTATCGCCATGCGCAGTTATTTTCCACCCTGGGACTGGACCCGGCGCTGGCCGCGCGGTTTTTTCCCGGCGCTTCCGCCTACTGGACCGGCGTCGGCCTGGACGACCTGATCGCCGACACGGTCGAGCGCCACGCCGCCGCGTATGCCCCGGCCGCCGCGCCGCCGGCGCCGGCCGCCGCGCCGCCGCATGATGCCGGCTTGTTTCGCTTCCGCCATGGCGGTGAGCCGCATGCGAATAGCCCGGAACTGATCCGCCGCTTCCACGCGTTTGTCCGCCAGCCCAGCGCCGACGGCTACCGTCACTACGTCGCCGCCTTGGCCGCGCGTCCCCAAACGGCATTGCGGGATCTTTTGCAACTGCCCGAGACGGCGGAGGCTGCGGATGCCGAGGCCGCGCCTCGCGTTCCCGCTCCGGCGGAGCCGCTGCTGGCCGACATCCTTGCCCGCTTTTCCACCCAAGCCATGTCCCTGGGTTCGGTCAGCCGCGAAGTCCAAGCCGTCTTGGCCCAAGCCATGAATCGCCTGGGCGCCCGCAGCAACACCGGCGAAGGCGGCGAGGACGCCACCCTGCCGCCCAGCGAGCGGCATCGCGTCAAGCAGGTCGCCTCCGCGCGCTTCGGCGTCACCGCCGGTTATTTGGTCGCCGCCGACGAGCTGGAAATCAAAATCGCCCAAGGCGCCAAACCCGGCGAGGGTGGGCAACTCCCGCCCGCCAAAGTCACGCCCTATATCGCCCAACTTCGCCACGCCGTTCCCGGCATGGCCTTGATCTCGCCCCCGCCCCACCACGATATCTATTCCATCGAGGATCTCGCCCAGCTGATCCACGATCTTCGCGCCATCAATCCCACCGCCCGCATCGGCGTCAAATTGGTTTCCGGCGCGGGCGTCGGCATCATCGCCGCCGGCGTCGCCAAGGCCGGCGCGGATGTCATCACCATCGCCGGCCACGACGGCGGCACCGGCGCATCGCCGTTGAGCTCCATCAAGAACACCGGCCTGCCCTGGGAATTGGGCCTGCGCGAGGCGCATCAAGCCCTGCTCGCCACCGGCTTCCGTTCCCGCGTCCGGCTGCGGGCCGATGGCGGCTTCAAATCCGGCCGGGATGTCCTCATCGCCGCCTTCCTCGGCGCCGACGAGTTCGGCTTCGGCACCGCCGCTCTGATGGCCTTGGGCTGCGTCATGGCCCGCCAATGCCATCTCAACACGTGTCCCGTCGGCATCGCGACCCAACAACCCGCCTTGCGGGAAAAGTTCGCCGGTTCGCCGGAGATGCTGATTGCCTATTTCACCGCCGTCGCCGCGGAGGTGCGGGAAGCCTTGGCCGCGTGGGGCGTGGCGTCGCTCCAGCAAATTCGCGGCCGCGTGGATTGGCTGCGCTCCGATGATCCCGCCGCCGATGCCTTATTGCGTCCCGAGCCGGGGATGCGCACCGCGCCGCTGCCGCCGCGGCGTCCCGCTAGCCGGCCCGCGCCCGGCGCTCCCGCCTGGGAGCCCGTCGCCCAATGACCCCCACCGCTCCAGCGGAAGAACACTGGGAGCGCGCCCTGGCCCGCGCCGCCGCGGAGCACCGTGCCGCGCCGCTGCGTTTCCGCCGTGCGCTGACCAACGCCGACCGCTCGACCGGCGCCGCCTTGAGCGGTGAGCTGTTGCGCTGGCGGCCGCAATTTGGAGCGCCAGGCGCCGAGCCGCTCGTCATCTGCGACTTTACCGGCGTCGCCGGGCAGAGTTTCGCCGCCTTCCTGATTCCAACCGTGCGCTTTCACCTCTCCGGCGAGGCCAATGATTACGTCGGCAAGGGCTTGAGCGGCGGCGATGTCGCCATCCACGCCGGCGCCGCCGCCGCGCAGCGCGGCGACGTGCTCGCCGGCAATACCGTGCTCTATGGCGCCACCTCCGGCCGCGTGGCCATCGCCGGCCGCGCCGGCGAGCGCTTCGCCGTGCGCAACAGCGGCGCCCTGGCCATTGTCGAAGGCGTCGGCCAGCACGGCTGCGAATACATGACCGCCGGCGTCGTCATCGTTCTCGGTCCATTTGGCGCGAATTTCGGCGCCGGCATGACCGGCGGCCTCGCCTACGTTCCCGCCGAGGCCGTGGCGCCAGGCCGCATTCACGACGGCTTCCTCCGTCCCGCCCCGGCGCTGGAGCCTGCCGAGCGCGCCGCGCTGCTCAGTGTCCTCGCTTGGCATCAAGCCGCCACCGGCAGTCCCACCGCCGCCCGCTACCTCGCGTCGCCCGACTCCCTCGTCCGTCTCGAGCCGTTGTCGCCTCCCGTTCCACCCCTGGCCGTCTGGCAGTCCGCCGCGCCTTGGGCCTGCGCTTCCGCCTAGCCCTAGAACAGCCCCGGCGGCC
>DAHUYO010000111.1 GCA_027315185.1 Acidobacteriota bacterium | reverse complement strand
AAAAAAGCTTAGCGCCCGCTATGCTACCAGCGGGGTTCGCGCGGCTGCCGCGCGTGGCCGCGGTAGTCGTCCTGATGGCCGCCGCGCCCGCCGCCGCCGCGCCCGCCGTAGCCGCCCCGCGAAGGAGCGCTGCCGCCACGCTCGCTCCGCGGCCGGGCCTCGTTGACGTTCAGCGTGCGGCCGCCAACGGTGCTGCCATTCGTCGCCGCAATGGCGCTGTCCGCCTCTTGGTCATTACCCATTTCAATAAAGGCGAAGCCCCGCGACCGGCCGGTGTCGCGATCCGTTATGATGCTGACCCGGTCCACGGTGCCGTAGGCTTCGAACATTCCGCGCAGTTCTTCCTCGGTGGTGCTGAAGGAGAGGTTTCCCACAAAAATACTTTTCAAGCTAGTCCTCGAACGGTTGAGCTATTTGAGCTGAAGCTGTTACCGGTCAGATCGGGATTCCGCCAAACGGAAGGGATGGGGGAGGTGAGAGGCGAAGCAGCCGCTCGTGATCTGGTCCAGATCGGCGACCTTTCAAACGCAGTGTACAGGCTACCCTAGTTCCGGGCAAACCGCAATCCTCCCCACCGGGGGGGCTCCCGGCAAGTTCCATCTCGGCTCCGCCGCGCTGGCCGGAGGCGGGCCGCCCCGCGGCGTTTTCTGGGGGCGCGGACGGCCTCGTCCGCACCGGATTGCGGGCCGGCGGCCCGCGCTCCCAGCGCCGGCGGCGCGTCGGCGCGTCCTCATGGCCGGCGGCGCATCCCCAGGGGGGCGCACCGTCCCGCAGCGGCCCTACTCGCCCATGCCGGCGCGGCTAGGCCCCGATCTGGCGGCGGGCGCTGAGCTGGCAGCCGGGATAACCGCTAAAGTAAACCTGCCCGGTCCAGCCGAGGGACTTCTTGCCCGCTTCGGAGGAATAATAGGCTTCCGCGGTCCAGCGCTTGAGCGTGTTGAAATGGTCGCGCAGCGTCACGCGGCGCGGCGCCGGCTCCTCGTCCCGCCGCACCTTGGACGCCCATGCCGGCTCGTGCGTTTCCGCCTCGCCGGGCTCGGCTTGCGAAGCCCAGGTCAGCATCAGCACCTGCGCCCGCGCCGGGCAATCCTTATAAGGACGCCGCCAGCGGCCCTGCGCCATGGCGTCGAAGGCGGAGATGGCGTTGGTCACCTCGCGCTGATGCTCCAGCGAATCCACGCTCAGCAGCAGGTCCACGAACTCATTCACCTTGGCTGCGGCCGAGCCCGGCACCAAATGCTCCGCCAGCACCGTGTAGGTTGCGTTCTGGTGCGGTTCGAAAAACAGCGGCGTCCACGGGCCCGTGCGCCGCTGCTCCATCTCCGTCGTCAGGTCCGTCCCATACTCGTGCGTCGGGCCGTTCGGCGCGCCCGGCGTGGCGGCGGCGATCGCCGGCAGCGCCATCGCCGCTCCGGCGCCGGCCAGCATGCGCCGCACCATCTGCCGCCGGTTCAGCCCATGCGCCGGATGATGCAGGATGTAATGAACCTGCGGGTCTTCCGCCCCCGCCGTCTCCGGCTTCGCCTGCTCCCGGCCCAGATTCTCCACGCCATCGTTCGCGGCCATGCGACGCGCCTCCCAGGGAATTCGGCTTTCACCATATCACTGCCCCGCCCCGGGCGGCAAACTTTCCCCGCCGTCGCGCCCGGCTCAGCCCGCATGCGACCGGAATTGGTAACGTAGCGCCCGCGCTTGGGGGGTTCGCCGTGCCCCGCAACTGCGTCGCGCCCGCTCCGCCGGGCTGGCTCGCGTCCGCGCCCGGGGCTTCGCCGCGTCCGCGAGTCTTCGCCGCGTTCGGGGTCTTCGCGGCGCCCCGGGCCGTCCCCCTCCGCATGCTAAGATCAGGCAACGGCGCGGCCTGCGGCCGCCGCCGTCCCCACCGGTGTAGGCGCGTAGCTCAGCTGGTTAGAGCGCTACCTTGACACGGTAGAGGTCTGGGGTTCGAGTCCCCACGTGCCTACCATCCAACTCATTGATTGCGCAGGGTTAGGTTCTACGCCGCCGGCGGCGCCCCATCCAGAAATCGCGCCAACTCGTCTCCATTGGTCGCCAAATCCGCCAGGGTTTGGACCGTTCGCCGCTGCGCTTCGGCCAGCGGCACGGTGTAGATTTCCAGGGTCGTCGCCATTCGCGAGTGGCCCAGTTGCGCCTGCGCTTCCCGCAAGGTCCCGCCCACGGCCTGAAACAGCGTGGCGTGGGTGCGGCGCAGCGCATGCCAACTGAGCCAGGGCATGCCCAATCTTGCCCCGGCAGGCTTCAGTTGCCGGTGCAGCAAATTGGTGTCGCCCAAGGGCGTGCCCCTGGAACTGTGGAAGACCAGACCGTCCGCTTCGCCCTTGGCGAAGCGCAGCAGCGCCTCGGCCAGCTGGCGCGGCAGCGGAATAATACGCCGCCTGGCCTGGGTCTTGGGCGTGTCCATCTGGCCCCGATAGCAGGCTTGCCGTATGTGAATCCGCCCGGAAGCGAAGTCCACGTCCTGCCACCTCAGCCCAAGGATTTCCCCAATGCGCATGCCGGTCAAAATCCCGACCAGAAATATCGTGCGCGCCGGGTCTCGGAGCGTACCCAATAACCGCTGGATTTGGTCCAGCGTCAGGGCATGCTTTTCCCGGACCGCCTTTTTCTCCGGCAGCCGAACCCCACGGGCGGGATTCTCGCCGGAAAAATACCCCCATTGCTTGGCGGCCGAGAACACCGCCGAGATGAGGTTGCGGAAATGGCTGGCCATCTCCCAACTGAGCCCCGAGTCCATCTTGGCCAGGGCGTATTGCTGGGTCGCCAGGGCCGAGATGTCCGTGAGCCGCCATGTGCCGAAGGCGGGAAGCAGATGATGGTTGAAGGTTTGACGGTAACGCTGCTGCGTGGAGGATTTGAGAGCGGGCAGGGCGTGGGGAACGTAATACCGCTCCACGAACTCCCCGAAGGTGATCGTGGACTGGGGCAGAATCTTGCCCTGGTTCAGAGGGCGAAGGCATTCTTCCGCCAGCTTCCGGGCCTGGCGCAGTGTCAACTGCACAACAGGACCCAGGATCACAGACTTCCGGTGCCGGACGATGATTCCGTCCGGTCCCACAACGTCTTCCCACCACAAAAGCTCCCATACCGGGCGGCGTTGGCCGCGTTTGCGGATACTGCCTTGCTGATAGCGTCTGCGGGCCATGGCTTGTTGCCAGCCTCCTTGCTGGCCGAGCCCGCATGCCTTTTCCGTGGGCAGTATATACGCCACGCGGCTACCCCATCTAGGCCCGGCGGACGAACAGGTACAGCGCCAGGACCGCCAACAGCGCGGCAACGATGTAGAGGACAAACGCGGTAAATGGAATGCCGGCTTCGGTCGGGCGCGTTTGGGCTGCATCGCTGGCCCGCCGTCGCTCCGCCTCCGCCCCGATCAGCGCCGCCACGCTGCCGCCGAGGGCCAGCCACGGCAGCCAGCCTGCGTCGCCTGCCAGACTCTTCGGGGCCGCTTCGCATGCGTCTGCGCTCGCATGCGCATGCCTCTGGGAACCGCCCACCGTGCTCGCGCTCGCCGACCCTGGGCCCGTTACGCCTGCATTCGGCGTGCCCCACCGCCGCTGGGCCAGTAGGCGGGCGTGCGAGCTGACGTGCGCAGCGTCCTGCGCATGCTCCGGTAAAGGATGATCCGGACCGCCCGGGATCACACCGCGATGCCAGCGGGCATCGGCGCAAGCGGGACGCGCGGCGCAGCCGCGCTGGGGCCCGCGCCCGTCATTCGATGCGCTTTGCTGCGCAGAATGATTCGCTGATTGCGCCACCACCCCCCTCCCGATGGACTGGAGTTGTCTTGCAACTCCACTGTGGGAGGGACGCGGCCCGGGGGAGAACCCGGCAGGTTATGTCGTTCCGGGCAGCGACATGACTCGCGCGTTGTCGTTCGTGGAAGGGGCTGAGACCGAGCGCAACCGATAGCGGGGCTAGGGTGTCCGGCGGCTTCGCTGGGCCTTGGGTGCCCTCAAGCGTGCGCGCTCGGCCTGCGCTCGCTTCACCGCATAGGCCGGACTGAGGTTGAACTCCGCTCCCGCCAGCGCGTCCGCCAGCCCCCGCGCCTTGGCGTCCAGGCTCTTGACGTTCGCGACGGCCCGATGGTCCAGGATCGCCTCCACTCGCGCAGGCGACCGCTCCAGCACTGCGCATTCCTTGGGGTAGCGGCGCCTCAGGACGCCAAGGATTTCCGGCAGAAAAATGGGGCTGTCCCCGCCGGTCAGGCCCGCGATGGCCTTGGCGATAGGCAGCCAGCGGTCCGAACGCCGCAATAAATCCGGCAGTTGACCCGCTCCAATCAAGCGCTGCCCGCCTTCGGGCGCGGCCGGAAGTCTTTCCTTGACCAGTTTGGTGATGGCGCGGCGCAGCAGGTGGGGTTTTTCCAGAATCGCCAGCGCCTGAAACATCGCCATGCGCATGTCCTGCGCATTCTTGGGGTCTTTTTTAATTTCCCGAGAAAGAAAATCCGCCCACCACTGCGCATCCATACGCTTGCCCGTGCGCATGGCGGCGGTTAATTCCTCCTGCCAACCCTCAATGCGCCTCGCGCCTTCGCTGGAATTGCCTGCCGGGCCGGTCGTTGACGCTATCTGCGCCATGATCGCTCCGTAAATCAAAAGGTCGCCCAGGCTCAGCAGCGGGAATGGCGCGCCCTTGGGAACGACTAAATCCCGTGGCCGCACCAAAGCCGCCGCGATTTCGGCAGCCGCATCCTGAAATTCTCCCCCGTCCTCTTTGGAAATGCGCATGCGATGACCCCGACGTTCATTAGGTTCGCATGCCCGACGATGCGGCGGTGCGCCCGCCTCGGTCACCCGCGCCCGGTTAAGCCCTCAGGCCCGCTGCCCATCATTGGACCAAAGGGGCAATTCGTGCCTTGCCTTGGACGGAAAAGCGGGCCGGGCCAGAACGACCGGCCCCCGCCCTGGGCCCACAATCTCCGCGCCGGGCTCGGCGACGACCCGCGCCACTATCGGGAATCATCACAGCCGGCGCGCGCTGGACCGGCCGCAGCGCTAGCGCCCGTCGCCACGGCGACGGGCGGCGGGAACACTTGCGGCCCCCCGGGCCCAGCCCCCCGCCCCCTTGGAGGAACCGGGGCCGGCGATGCGCCCGGCGCCGCAGAGTTTGAGCGTAGCTCACGGGCCCGACCGCCGAGGAAGCCCCGGTCGCTTGCGCCACCCAGCGCGCTCGTCTTCCGGGTACAATTCGAAGGTCTGGTAATACACGTAGTCGCCGCTCTGGGCCTTCCTCGCAAGCGCTAGGGTTTTCCGTGGGATCTTGTGCCCCTTCCCGACGACGTCCACCGGCTCCGGGGCATCGACAAACCCGATTACCCGGAGACCCCTCTCCTCAAGATCCTGCCGCACGCGCCTCCTAAACCCAGAGGCGCTGCTGCAAAGCGCCAAGGCCGTCGTGAACGCGCCCCCGGCATTTTCCCAAGATGCTCCCTGCGGTCTGACAGGGACGACCTCAATTAACGCCATCCAAACTTGTCCGAGTCTCGTTTTCATTGCTGACTACCTGCATGGATAAGTGTAATGGCAGCCCGGGATCTTTTCGCCGTTCTTGCGGGCCGGACGGAAGTGAGGTAGTCCCTTCCTGGGATTGCTGTGCTCGATCGGGGCACCGGTGCCCCTGCTCCTGGCAGCGTCCAATGCCCGTTTTCTTGTCGGGCTGGGCCTGGTGTGAACCATCGGCTTCCCGCTTGGGCCGGGTTTGCCCTGCTTCACCGCGGGCACAGTCGGGTTCCCGGACTTGGCGACGTGACCAAGGCGATAAATCACGTAACCCACGGCTCCCGCGGCCGCACCGGCAATGCCGCCGATAACGCCACCGCTCACACCCCCTGCCGCCGTGCCTCCGCCGGGCTCTACGAGCGTTCCAGCAGCCGCGCCGACCTCGGCTCCTGTTGCGCTTCCGGTTGCCGCACCTCCGCCGACAGATTCAGCCAGCGTCTCCAGCTCCTCCAATACGCACACCGGGCAGTGACCGCCCGCGTCCGTTCTAGTGACTGGATTGTCCGATGCGTATACGTAGAGATCGAGGGTTTGGGGATTGAGGAAGTTGGCATAGGGGACTGCCGTGGGCACCGGCGACCAGTCAGGAACCATCCACCGCGCCCAGGTGGAGGTGTAATTCCGGGCGGGAAAATGATCCAGCCCGGTTTCGTTGTCGTGCTGCTGGCCGGTGAACTGCAATGGCGTGGGACTGCCTGCGCAGCTCATCCCTTCGCCGAAAGGCCCGCTGGTGCATTCCGACTGCGCATAGCCGGCGGGGGTCGCGCTCATGCGCAGCGTCCCCAGCCAGTCCGAATAATCAAAATACGTCGTGCCGTTGACGTAGGTGGCGATGTGCCGGCCGCCCGCAAAAATCTCCCCGCGCAACCAATTCCCGCTCTGATCCAGCACCGTCACGGCCCTGCCGGCGGGATCGTAGAGGTAGTATTTGGCCGCGCCGCCGACGCTCTTTTCCACCCGCTGGCCGAACGCGTTGTAGATGTACTGGATGTTGCCGCTGTCGGCGGAGACGATGCGATGGTTCGCGTTGTAGGCATAGCTGTGGCCGGCTGCATCTCCCAGCAGGTCGCCGGAGGCGTCATAGCTGGCGCCGACGATGTGGTTGTTGTCGTCAAAGCTCAGCTGCGGCGCCGGGACGCCGCCGGCGAGGCTGTTTTGCTCCCAGCGATTTCCGAAGCGCCGTGCACGAACAGCAGTGTCGCAGGCCCAGGAGTTCGTGACATGCATCACCAAAAACGCCTGTTGTGCTGGCCGCAATCTCGTCTCCGATTCGTCGCCGAAACCGGGCGGAATTAGGCAGATTTTCGGGGAAAGGAAGTTGGAAAAGGCGCGCGGGCCGAAGGATTTAGGGTTGTGAAAAGAGAATTGACACGGTAGAGGTCAGCGGTTCGAGTCCGCTCGTGCCTACCATCCAACTCATTGATTGTGCAGTGTCAGGTTCTACGCCGCCGGCGGCGCCCAAGCCGGCAATCGCGCCAACTCGTCGCCATTGGTCGCCAAATCCGCCGGGGTTTGGCCCCCCCCTAAACGCGACCATCCGTTGCTGGGCCTCGCGACGTCCCGCCGCTACAGCGCCCGGATGAGGCGCGCCGGCAGGCGAATGATCGCCGCGATCAGGTCCAGCGCGCTGCCCACCGCGATGCCCACCAGCCGGAAAGGGAGCAGCAGCAGCCACACGATGGGATACAGCAGCAGCGCCGCCAGCGCCAGCGGCCAGCACAACAACAGCAGAATCAGGAACAGAAAAAATTTGGCCATCTTCTGCGGGCGCGACGGTTCGGCGGGGCCCGCCTCCCGCGAGGCCCGCCGCCACCCGTTTGTATTACGCTCGCCCGCTTCGCGAAGTTCCCGCGGGCTCGCACATTGACCGGCTGGGTGTAGAGAGGGGCCGGCCGGGGCGCGGCGCGCGTCGTCAATATCGGCCAGCCGCCAGCGGGCTATGCCACCGGCTTGCGTTGGTGGGCGGGCCGCCCTGCGGAATTTCGCGGGCTTTTCCGGGCCTGTGCTGCGCTTCGGCCTTCCCGCGCCGGGCCTGTGCTGCGCTTCGGCCTTCCCGCGCCGGGCCTGCGCTGCGCTTCGGCCCTCCCGCTCGACTTGGCTGCTTGCCCCCGAGGGTGAACTCGCGGGCGGCCACGGTGCGCTCGCGCCGCGCGCGGCCGGATTGCGTTGCGTTACGCAGCGGCCCCAAAACAGGCTCGCTGCCCGGGAGGGCGAGGCCCCGCCGCCGGCAAGCCCTTCCGCGGGCGGGCCGCCAATGCGGCGCAATATCCCGGCCGCCGGCAAGCCCGGTGTTCTCGTCGGTCGGTTAACGCCGCTGGGCCACCGGCCGCACCACCGCCCGCCGCGGCCGGCAATGCGCCGTATAACAAAGATGCCGGCTGAAGAACGGCAGCACGTGGTTTTGGAAGCGGTATGCCACGTGGCTGGTGTGCGTGCCGGGATAGATCTCCAACGTGTTGGCGATGTGGTAGCTGTCCAGAATGCGGTGCACCCGCATGGTGTCGAAGCGCAGCGGATCATGGTCCCCCGCGTCCAGCGCGATGGCGCGGTAGCGGCGCAGGTTGGCGATGTACTGATCCAGCATCGCCAGCGGCGAGTTGGCCGCCCATTCCGCCAGAATCCTCGGCCGCGGCTTGCCGTTGTGGAAGGGCAGGTCGAGATACAGCGGCGGCTTGTCCGGATCCGGCGACCACGCCGCCGCCAGCGCCAGCAGCGGATGCAAAAACCACGGCGTCTTGCGCACCGCGTCCGCCGGCGAGGTCACGCCTTGCAGCAGCTTCGCCAGCGACGGCGGATGCTTCGGGCCGAAGCCGGGCCGCTGTCCGCCCATCGGCGCCAGGCAGCAGGGGCTCATCACGTACAGGCTGCTGAACACGCCGGGATGCTGCATGCCGATGCGCAGCGCGCCGTAGCCGCCCATCGAATGCCCCACCAGCCCGCGGCTGAGGCGGTTGGGAATGGTGCGGTAATGCGTGTCCATGTACCGCACCAGATCGTGGGCGATGAAGCGCTCGAAGTTGCCCGCCGTCGGCGAGGCCGAGTACATCGAGCCGCCGTAGACCGTCTTGCTGTCCGGCAGCACGACGATCATCGGCCGGACGCCGCGCGCATAGGCGTTGGCGATCGTCTCCGGCACATGAATCTCATGCGTCCACTGCTCCGCGCCGATAAAAAACCCGTGCAGCGCGTAGAGCACCGGATAACGGCGGTGCGGATGGCGAGCATAGCCCGGCGGCAGAAACACCAGCACCGTGCGGTTCGGCGATTCGCCTTCCAGGTTGCCCACCAGCGCCGGGCTGTGCACTGTGATCCGCTGCTCGACCACCCGCGGCGCGCCGGGCACCGGGGGTGGAACCTGCGTCTTCGCCTGCGCCGCCAGCGGCGCCGCCGCCAACAGCAGCGCCGTCGCGGTCAAGACGGCCGCCGCGCCAAAAGCCCTCACCCTTTTGTC
>DAHUYO010000110.1 GCA_027315185.1 Acidobacteriota bacterium | reverse complement strand
AAGGCGAGCGCCTCGCCCTAGAACGCGGCCTCGACGAGATGCTGGCGGCGTTTCAGGGCTTTCCCTGGCTGCAAGTCATTGACCTGGACGCCGCCAAGGGCGTGGGCAACAACGATGCCTTGATTCGCCGCTGCTGCCAGGCCGGCTTTCAAGTCCGCTTCGGCGGCGGCGTCCGCTCCCGCGACCGCGCCGAGCAGATTCTACAATGGGGCGCCAGCCGTGTCATCGTCGGCAGCGCCGCCTTCACCGCTGCCGGCGTGAATACCGAGTTTCTCGCCAGCTTGGCGCCACTCGGCACGGAACGCCTCATTTTGGCCGTGGATAGCCGCCAGGGCCAGGTCGCGATCGGCGGCTGGCGGCGCTTGCTGCCTATCTCTCCCGCCGACGCCGTTCGCCAGGCTGCTCGCTGGGTGGGCGAATTTCTCTATACGCACATTGATACCGAAGGCCTGATGCAGGGCACTTCCCTGCCCGCCGTTCGCGATCTTCGCGCTGCCACCGCGCACCGCTTGAGCATCGCCGGCGGCATCGCCAGCCAGGAGGAAATCGCCGCCCTGGCGGCGCTGGATTGCGACGCGGTGCTGGGCATGGCGATCTATACGGGAAAATTATCCCTGGCGGCGTTGCGCCCCCACAGGGACGCCTCAGGGCCGGCGGCGCACAAGCAAGCGGCGAAGCAATCCCAAGACACGGAGGCTTGATCTTATGAACCTGGCGGAACGGTTGCGCCAAGATATGGTGGCGGCCCTGAAGGGCAAACAAGAACTGCGCCTTTCCACGCTGCGCATGGCGCTGGCGGCGGTGAAATACAAGGAAGTCGAGCGCCGCGCCTCGTTGGATGACGCCGGCGTCATGCAGGTGCTGGCCACGCTGATCAAACAGCGCGAAGATTCCGCCGAGCAGTTCACCGCCGGCGGCCGCCCCGAGCTGGCCGCGAAGGAGCGCGGCGAAATCGCCATCCTCAATGAATATCTTCCCCAGTTGGTCAGCGATGCCGACATCGAGGCCGCGGTCCGCCAGGCCATCGCCGCCACCGGCGCCACCAGCGCCAAGGACATGGGCGCCGTAATGAAAGCCGCCATGGCCCACTTCGCCGCCGCCGGCCAGCGCGCCGACGGCAAGGCGGTCAACGCCGCCGTCCGCCGCCTTCTGGGCTAAATCGCCGCCGCTCGCCCGCCGCAGCGGAAGTGGGATCGCCGTCCCGGCTGTCATTCGCCGCCGCCCGCCGGGATCAGCCCTGCCCTAGGTACAATCCAATCCCAGCCTGGGGCGCCCAGCCTGGGGGCGCGGGCGGCCTCGCCCGCCGCCATCATCCGCAGCTCCGTCCCCAGCCAGCCGCACTGCAATGGGCGCAAAATAGGCAAAGGCCTCTCGTGAGCACCTCCACCCATCCTTCGCCCCCCTCCGCTCCGCCCCGTGTGCCGGAATCGGAGCTGGTGGCCGCCGCCCAAGGCGGCGACTTGGGCGCCTTCGAGCAGCTGATGCAGCGCTACGAGCCGCGCGTTCTCCGCCTGGCCATGCGCATCGTCGGCAACGAAGCCGACGCCGAGGATGTGCTCCAGGAAGCCTTCCTCAAGGCCTACGCCAAGCTCGATTCCTTCCAGCGCCAGTCCAGCTTTTACACCTGGGTCGTGCGCATCGCGGTCAACGAAGCTTTGATGAAGCTCCGTCGCCGCCGCGGCGACCGCGAACTGCCCCTAGACCAGGAATTGGATACCGGCGAAGATCTGCTGCCGCGCGAGGTCGAGGACTGGCGGCCCAATCCCGAGCAGCAAATGGCGCGCCAGGAGTTGCAGGATCTGCTGAACCAAAATATCGCCTCGCTGGCGCTGCCCTATCGCGTCGTCTTTCAGTTGCGCGATGTCGAAGGGCTTTCCACCGAGGAAACCGCGGACGCATTGCACCTCACCGTGCCGGCGGTAAAATCAAGGCTGTTGCGGGCGCGGCTTCAGTTGCGGGACAAACTGAGCCGCTATTTCCGCCGCCCCGGGGATGGTTCGCTTCCCGCCGGTGCGGCCCGCCCGGAGGGCCAAGCTTAGGTTCGCCCCCATGCGATGCACGCAGTTAATTGCTGAATTGTGTGCCTATCTGGACCAGGAAGGCCCCCAGGCCTGGGCCGATTTTGAGGCTCATCTCGCCGCCTGCCGCAAGTGCCGCCAGCTGGTGGAAACCTGCCGCCGGACCATCCTGCTCTATCGCTCGGAACCGCCCCCGCCCCTGCCCGCGGCGATTCACAGCCGTCTGATGACGGCCGTCCGCCGCGCCCGTCCCGCCAAATAATTCCTGTCTGTCTTGGCACCGCCGCCGGCCGACCCGCTTGCCTACGCCCCCTGGCGCGTCTCGTAGCTGGCGTCCACGTATTGTCCGCCCGCGGGCTTCGGCAGCGGGCAGGCATGCGCCGTCTTGGTCTCGTCGCGCACCACCGACAGCGCCTTTTGCAATTGCAGATCGGGCCCCGTATTCTGCATTCCCTCGAACGGAATGTCGGCTTGCGGCATCGCCCCGGCGTAGCGCACCTGCTCGATGCTCGGCTTCACCCCGCGCCCCTGGATGCGCTTGCCGTTGGGCGTGTAGTAGTCCGCCACGGACAGGTAAACCGCCGAGCCGTCGCCCACGGGGATCAGTTGCTGCACCGAGCCTTCGCCGCTGGTTTGGTCGCCGATCAGCGGCGCCCGATGGTTATCGCGCAGCGCCGCCGCGGTAATCTCCGCCGGCCCGAACGTCCCGGCATTGATCAGCACCGCCATCGGCGCCGCGGTCACGAATTGTCCCGCCTGCGCGGCGACCACCTTCTTCGCCACCGTCTGCCCTTGCAGCGTGGTGATGGTGCCCTGGCGCAGGAACAAATTCGCCAGCTTCTCGCCTTGCTGGTAACGGCCGCTGCCGCAATTCCGCAGATCCAATATGAAGCGCTTCGCGCCGCGGTGCTTGAGCACCTCCAGCGCCTTCCGGACCTGTTCCGCCCGTCCCTGGCGCAGGTCGGGCACCGCGATGTAGCCGATATGCCCGGGATACAAATGGATATCCAGCGCCGGCTCCGCCAGCTTTGCCCGTTGCAAGGTCAAAGTGCGCGGCTGCACGTGGTGCACCACCACGGCCGTAGCCTCCACTGCGGTCCCGGGCTGCCCGGTCAATAAAGACCGAATCGCCACCAGGGAAAGATCCGTGGTGCTGTGGTGGTCCACCGATTCCAGAAAATCCCCCCGCATCAAATGCGCCCGCGCCGCCGGGCTGCCGGGCGTTACATCCACGATGGCCGCATACCCCATGCGCTTGGTGACCACCAGCCCCACCGACCCAGCGTGCGACGCTTTCTCGTCCTGCAAGAAGGCCTGGTATTCCGCCGGGCTCAAATAGCTGGAATCGGCGTCCAGCGAAGCCAGCAGCCCGTGCAGCGCGCCGTCCGTGACCTCGTTCAGATTCGGCTTGGTGACGTAATCCCGGCGGATGTATTCCATCACTTCCTGGTACACGTTCATCTGCACGAACGGCTCATCGGGATGCTGCTGGCGGTTGAGCGCCGCGCCGGCCACGACATAGGCGGCCAGCAGAAACGAGATGGCCAGGACCAAAAAAGTCAGTTTGCGGCTCATGGCAGGTTGTTTCACCATTATAAGGCGGCCTCTTGACGGGCGCGGCGCTACGCCGAACATACCCTCGGATGCGCCACCGCGCCCGCGGACGCGACTAGGATGCGAAAGCTCGGACAACATGCGTGGCGGCTGGCGGTCACCCTGCTCGGGATCTCCGCCCTGCCGCTCTGGGCCCAGCCCTCGCGGGCGGTGGAACTGGCCCGCGCCCGCCAGTACTGGTACGGCGGTTTGTTTTGGGGCGTCGTCGCCCAGCTCTGGATGTTCGCCGTCCTGTTTTGGATGGTGCGCAGCGGCTGGGCCGTGCGCCTGCGGGATTGGGCGGAGCGCCGCCTGCGCCGGCGCTGGTCCGGGATCGCCGCCTTCACCGCCGTCGCCTTGACCGTGCTGGCCGTCGCCGAGTTCCCCTTCTCCGTCTATCTCGGCTTTTTTCGCGAGCGCAGCTTCGGCTTTGAGCGCCAGGGCATGGTCGGCTGGCTGAGCGATTGGGGCAAGTCCTATGGCGTCGAGGTGTTCGCCGTCGCGCTGGCGGCGGTGCTGCTCTACTGGGTGCTCGGCCGTGGCCGCCCCTGGGGCGCCGCGCGCCATTGGTCCACGGCCGCCCTGCGCGCCTGGGTGCCCTGCGTGGCCTTGATGGTGCTGGCCGTGGCCATAGAGCCGGTCTTCATCGCACCCCTGTTTTATCGCTACACCCGCATGCGGCCCAGCCCCTTGCGCACCGAGCTGTTGCAGATGGCCCACCGCGCCGGCATTCCCGCCATCGCCATCTATATTCAGCATTCCGGCCGCATCAGCAGCCACACCAATGCCTATGTCGTCGGCCTGCTGGGCACCGAGCGCATCGTCATATACAGCACCTTGCTCCGCGCCGACACCCCCGCCGAGGTCGAGTTCGTCATGGCGCACGAGATGGGCCATTACGTCATGCACCACATCTGGATCGGCACCCTCTTCGGCGCCGCCGTTCTGCTGGGCTTTTTGTTCCTCAGCTTCTGGCTGTATGGCCGCTGGGCTCCCGGGCTCGGCTATCGCGGCCTAGCCGACGTGGCCGGTCTGCCCCTGATCGCCCTCCTGCTCAGCGGAATGTTCTTTCTCGCCGCTCCCGGCATCAATGCCTTCTCCCGCTATCTCGAGCACCAAGCCGACGCCTATGGCCTGCGCCACTGCCCCGATCCCGCGGCCGCCATCACGGGTTTCCGCAAGGATCTCCGCACCGACCTAATAGACCCCAATCCCCCCCGCTGGATCGTCTGGTGGTTTTTCAACCATCCCACCGACGCCCAGCGCATCGCCTACGCCAAACGCTACTGCCGCCGCCACGGCATCCCCATCCCGCCCCGCACCGCGGCGGTTCGGCCCAAGCCGGCGCCCCGTTCCCCGCCCTCCTAGGCGCGTAGCTGCCACCCTGCAGTAGCCTAGATTACTGCACGCTCGCGGAGTTCACTGCGGCGCACGCCCCGGCGGCTTTGCCCATGGCCATGGGGGGCCGTAAGCACCGGCCCCTTCCCCCTGCACCCCCATCCCCGCTTCCCAGCAGGCTTGGGGTTAGTGCTAGACTCCCCCGTGCGGAATCGGGGGGCAGGTCAAAATCACGCAGCGATCAAGGGCCGAACTGGACCGCGCACTACCCGTGGCAAATTCGGGGATGATTTCACGTCGGAAGGGGCCCCGCAATCGCGGCAAACACAGGCTGCGGAGGCGCCGGTCGTACCAGGGACAGCCAGGCCTGTTAACTGGTCGGTGGCCGTCCGCGCGTCGGGTAGGTCCGGGCGGGACCGCGTCTCCTGGGCACGGTAACGATGGTGAGCACCTCCTCGGTGGAGCTCCATGTCAGGACGGCGGCCCGGGTCCCGTCCGGGCTGAGCACGAATGCGTTCATGCGATCCACGGGCTTGACCGGCACGCTGGCTAGCCGATCTGCGTCCTTAGCCGAAACCAGGATCAACCGCTCCTTAGTGACATGAGTCCCGATATCGAAGAGCGGAAAGCCGCCGCGCTGCGTGATGGCGTCCACGGCTAAGCGGGCGCCGTTCCGGCTGAGCAGGGCGCTTGCCGCGCCGTGCTTTCCCAGCTTGAGCCGGAACCTTCGTTCGACGCTCCCATCCGGGCGATAAAGCACAACATTCCCGTCGGGCGGTCTGAAAAGAAACAGGCGGTCGCTGAGGACCGTCATAAACGAGTTCCAGGGCGTGATTGGGAGGACCGTAGCGCCGGGGTAGTCACAGAGCGGCCAACGGTAGAGCACCGGGAGCGGCGAGGAAACATTCCCAGGATCATCGTTCCAATAGGCAAAGCGGTCGGTGACACCGAAGTTTAGCCACGAGTCGACCGGCACCCGCGACGGAACCAGGCAGTGCCTCACATTGGCCGGGCGGTCGCGGTCCAGCAGGAGGATTTTCTGCGGGACGTTGGCAGCCGAGGCTTTTGGATCATATGGCTGGGGGTTGGAAATGTACAACATTCGGTGGTTGGGTGATTCATGGACCCAGCAGAGCGGCCCGCAAGGCGCCAGTGTTTTCCAGACCCCCGTGCTGCCGGGCCTCGCGGGCGGCGCTGACCCAAAACCCAAAAACTGTACCAGGGGAACCTGGAGGGGGTAGGCTGGGCGTGGCAGTGAGGAGACGGTGGGAGATGCCACGGAAAGAGCACGGAGAGGAAGAGATATTGCGGGCGTTGCGGCAGGTCGAGGAAGGCGAGAAGGCGGCCGATGTGTGCCGGGAGCACGGGATCAGCCAGGCGACGTTGTATGTGTGGAAGAAGCGGTACGCCGGGCTGGGGCTGAGCGAGCTGCGGGAGCTGCGGCAGCTGCGCGAGGAGAACGGGAAGCTGAAGCGGCTGGTGGCGGACCTGTCGCTGGACCGGCACATTCTGCAGGAGGCCCTACGAAAAAAGGTCTGAGGCCCCGGCGGTGGCGCGAGCTGGTGCGGTGGGCGCAGGCGGCCTACCGGCTGAGCGAGCGGCGGGCGGCGGGGCTGTTTCGGGTGCAGCGGTCGAGCGTGCGGTATCGGAGCGTACGGCGCGGGCAGGAGCCGTTGCTGATGCGGCTGCGCGAGTTGGCGGCGGCGCGGGTGCGGTTCGGCTACCGCCGGCTGACGGTCCTGCTCAAGCGCGAGGGCTGGCGGGTAAACGCCAAACGCATTTACCGGCTGTACCGGGAGGAAGGGCTTGCGGTGCGCACCAAGCGGCGGACCAAGGCGGCGCTCCGGCAGCGGCGGCCCCTGGCCGCCGCGCGACGGCCCAACGAACGATGGAGCATGGACTTCGTGCATGAGCGGCTGGTGGATGGGCGCTGGCTGCGCATCCTAACGGTGGTGGACCAGTTCACCCGGGAATGCGTGCTGCTGGCGGCCCAAGGCCGCTTTAGCGGCGAGCAGGTGGGTGATGCGCTAGAGGGGGCGCTGCGGGCGCGCGGAGCGCCGGTTTCGATCACCGTGGACAACGGGAGCGAGTTCGCCAGCCGGGCGCTCGATGCCTGGGCCTACCGGCGCGGCATCGAACTGCAGTTCATCCGGCCGGGCAAGCCGGTGGAGAACGGCTACATCGAGAGCTTCAACGGGCGGCTGCGGGACGAGTGCCTGAACACGCATGTTTTCCCCAGCATCGAGGAGATGCGCACGCGATTGGAGGCTTGGAGACGCGACTACAATCGGGTCCGCCCGCACGGCGCGCTGGGCGACCGCGCCCCGGAGGAGTTCGCCGCCGATTGGCATCCGCCTCGCTCGCTCGCTCCGCTCGCGGGCGAGGCGGATGCCATGGGAACCGCCGCGGCACTGGAGGTTCTCAGTTGAGTCTCTAGAGACTCGCCAGGCCGCCAACGACGGCCCTTTTCGCCATGCGAAGGCCAAACTCTCCAGTTCGCCGTGGTACAAAGTTGGGTAGCGGTTCACGGTCGCTCAAATCCTACTCGGTTATGGGCCAGTTTTTGGGGACCAGGTCAGCGCGACCAGCGCCTGGAGCCTCCCATTGGCATGGACAATGATGTCGTCGTGGTCGTCCACGTACACCCCGTTCTGCCATCGGCGTGTGGGGATGGAGAGAGATAGGTCGGGCCGGTCGCTGCTGCCGAAGCGGAGCACGCGAAACCGCATGTTGGGATGGTTACGCTTGGCGAGGCGTACGGGCCCAGGGACGGTGAAGCCGACCAGGACGCGGCCGCGGGAATCCACGGCGAGTTCGGTCCACGGAGTCCAGACACCTTCGCCCGGCCCGGCGATGGGCCGGTGCCGCCAGCCGAATGCGTCGAGGTTGATCCGCTGGACGCGCACCGGCGCGCGCCGGCGGAGCGGGCGCGTCGCGCCCCCTTGCGCTCGGTCAGCGCCCTTCCTAACCGCTCCGCCTCCGTGCGGGAGGGCCGTCGCGAGCAAGCAGCCGATCACCAACGCGGCACGCATCCGGGTCCCCTAGTCACCCGTTCCGAAGGGGACGGACCCATTGATCATTCCGGCGAGATCCTCCATGTGTAGGAAGAATCCGAATCCAAAATATGAAAATGGGTCGCCATGATCCAGGTGAAGCAGCGGCTCGGTGGACCCGCCTGGCATCGTAAACTCGCCCGGCTGGTGGATGGACGGTGCGCCAGACGTGCGGCAGTTTGGACCCTCGCCACCTGTACCACAGCTTGACAGCGCCGGCGGCATCGTGCCGCCATAGGCGAAATTGGCATTGCCGCCTTCGACGTACTCGAACGTCAACAACCGATATTCTTCTGCAGGAGTCTTGCCTGTTGCCTGCGCAAGTGCCTCTGCCAGGGCCCATCGCTGCTGGATTTCAGCCTTGTTCTCCGCAGCAGCAAACTCGGCGTCCGTGTATAGCCTGCCGCCCCACTCGGTCATGTGCGTCTCCGCGTACTGCATGCTCATGTACCCACATACGGAGCCAATGCAGGTAAACGGCGACTTGGTCCCATTCCCGCAATAATCGTTCGGGCATTGGGCGCCGAAGCCGGAGGACATCATGTCCTCGGCCGCGCCGCAGGAGGCGTCCATCCCATCAATTTGACAGCCCAGGCTGCCGTCGAGCAGGCCGATCTCTCCCGACTCCCAATTTGCAATGAGGGCGTTCCCGTTGATGCTGCTGCATTGCCCGGCGGCGCACATCAGCCCCAGCGGATCGGTCGCCTCCAGCGGCGTATCGCTGACGTAAGCATAGGCATTCCATCTATGAGAATGCCCACCGGTGTCAAGGGCGTTCTGAGCACACGGGGGCGGTTGCGCCGCTCTCGCCTGCCGGGCGCCGTCCAGGCCTTCGGATTCCGTGTCCAAAGCACCAACCACGCGTTGATTGTACTTCCCTTACTTCCAACCGGTGCTGCCACCAACCATCGATCCGGCCATGAACCGCGGGCCATGATTTTGTGTTCGGACCCCGAGCTCGACCGCGCTCGGGGGCGGGCCGCCTAAC
>DAHUYO010000010.1 GCA_027315185.1 Acidobacteriota bacterium | reverse complement strand
GGCGTCGCCGCCAGCGGCGGTTCGACCAACGCCGTGCTGCATCTATTGGCCATCGCCCGCGAAGCCGGCGTGGAATTGTCCCTCGCCGACTTCGACGCCATCAGCGCCCGCACCCCGCTGCTCTGCGACCTGATGCCCGCCGGCCGTTTCGCCGCCGCCGAGCTGCATCGCGCCGGCGGCGTCCCGGTCCTGTCTCAGCGCCTGCTGGCCGCGGGCAAATTGCACGGCGACGCCCTCACCGTCACCGGCCGCACCCTCGCCGCCGAAGCCGCCCAGGCCAAGGAAACCCCCGGCCAGGAAGTCATCCGCCCGTTGGCGAATCCCATCAAGGCCGCCGGCGGCATCGTCGTTCTGCGCGGCAACCTGGCCCCCGACGGCGCCGTGGTCAAGCTCAGCGGCCATGAGCGCGGCGCGCACCGCGGCCCCGCCCGCGTCTTTGAAAGCGAGGAAGCCGCCATGGCCGCCGTCACCGGCGGCCAGATCCGCCCCAACGACGTCGTCGTCATCCGCAATGAAGGCCCCGCTGGTGGTCCCGGCATGCGCGAAATGCTGGGCGTCACCGCCGCCATCGTCGGCGAGGGCCTGGGCGAAACCGTCGCCCTGCTCACCGACGGCCGCTTCAGCGGCGCCACCCGCGGCTTGATGGTCGGCCATGTCGCCCCCGAAGCCGCCCGCGGCGGTCCCATCGCCCTGCTGCGCGAGGGCGACACCGTCGCCATTGACGCCCCCCAGCGCTCCCTGCGCGTCGAACTCGATGACGCCGAGCTGGCCCGCCGCCGCGCCGCTTGGCAGCCGCGGCCCCCGGTCTACGCCTCCGGCGTCTTCGCCAAATACGCCGCCCTCGTCGCCTCCCCCGCCGAAGGCGCCATCACCCGCCCCCCGCGCTAACCCCGCGCCCGCGCGACGTTCCCCGACCCGGCCGCGCCGAGCGCGACCGCACGCAAGCCAGAGCCCTACTCCACCTGCCGGCGTCGCAGGTGGGATAGCGCGCCTGACGTGCGTGCGCACTCGTGTCCTGACCGCGTCCCGCCAGCGGCGGGGCTGTCGCCCCCCGGACAGCGGGAACCGATAGCCGGTGTGCCGCGCCGCGCCTCCCGCTTTTCCCGCGCTGACCCCGGCCCACCCCGCAAATGGGGTTCCAGCGCTCCATGCCCGCCAACGCTACAATCCAAAAGATGGCGGGCAAGCGAGCCAAGCGGGAAGGCGGCAAAGGCCCCGGTCCGTCCGGCGATGCGCGGAACGCCGGAAGCGGCCGTGCCGGCTCGGAGCACGGCGCTGGACGCGCCACCGCGCACGGGGATGCGCAGGAGAAGATGCGCAGCGGGCAGGCCGAGCGCGGCGGGCAGCGGCCGCGGGGCGGCGGGCGATCCGCCGCCGCCGAACGCGAGATCGAGCACCTGCGCGCCGAAATTCGCCGCCACGAGCGCCTCTATTACGTGCTCGACCAGCCGGAGATCAGCGACGCCGACTTCGACGCGCTGATGAACCGCCTCAAGGCGCTGGAAAGCGAACATCCCGAGCTGATCCGCCCCGATTCCCCCACCCAGCGCGTGGGCGGCGAGCCGCGCGAGGGGTTCGTCAAAGTGCGGCATTCGACGCCGATGATGAGCCTGGACAACGCCTATTCGGAGGCGGAGTTTCTGGACTTCGACCGGCGCGTGCGCGAAGGCCTGGAGGCGGCGGGCACGAAGACCGGCGCAGCGGAGGGTGCGGAGGAAGCCGCGGCGAAGCAGGAGGAGGGGGCGTCGGCGGCGGCGGCGAAGGGCGCGGCTGCGAAGGAAGCCAAGCAAGCCGACGCGGCGGGGCCGGAGCCGGCGCCCGCGCCGGTGGCCTACGTCGCGGAACTAAAGCTGGACGGGCTGAGCCTGGCGCTGCATTACCGCGGCGGCCAACTGGTCCGCGCCATCACCCGCGGCGACGGCGAAACCGGCGAGGACGTCACCGCCAACGCCCGCACCATTCGCTCCATTCCGCTGAGCTTCGACGCCCAAGCGCTGCGCGCCGCCGGCCTCGGCGCCGCCGGCGACTTCGAAGTCCGCGGCGAGGTGCTGATGCCCACCGCGTCCTTCGCCAAGCTCAATGAACGCCGCGCCGCCGAAAGCCTCAGCCTGTTCGCCAATCCCCGCAACGCCGCGGCCGGCAGCCTGCGCATGCTCGATCCGCGGGTCACCGCTTCCCGCCGCCTGGACTTCTTCGCCTACTACCTGCTGGTGGACGGCCGCCCGGCCGCGCCCACGCAAAAGGAAACCCTGGAGTGGCTGGCGCACCTCGGCTTCCGCCATTCCGAATGGGCGTTCTGCCGGAACGCGGAGGCGGCGCTGGAGAAAATCCGCGCCTGGGAAGGCCGGCGCGAAAAGCTGGCCTATGAAACCGACGGCGTGGTGGTGAAGGTCAACGAGGTCGCCGCCTGGCAGCGCCTCGGCGCAACCAGCAAGTTTCCCCGCTGGGCCATCGCCTACAAATACGCCGCCCGCCAAGCGGTCACCGAACTGCTGGGCATCGAAGTGCAGGTCGGCCGCACCGGCGCGCTGACGCCGGTCGCGGTGCTGAAGCCCGTCGCCGTCGGCGGCGTCACCGTCAGCCGCGCCACCCTGCACAACGAAGATGAAATCCGCCGCCTCAATGTCAAGATCGGTGACTGGGTCGCCTTGGAGCGCTCCGGCGACGTCATCCCCAAGGTCCTCCGCGTCGAGCGCCACGCCGAGCACGGCCAGGAGTTCACCATGCCCAGCCGCTGTCCGGTCTGCGGCGGCCATGTGGTGCGGGAAGAAGGCGAAGCCGCCTGGCGCTGCGTCAACCGCAACTGCCCGGCGCAGTTGAAGGAAAGCCTGCACCACTTCGCCCACCGCGACGTGATGAACATCGAAGGCCTGGGCCCGGCGCTGCTGGACCAGTTGGTGGACAAGCTGGGCGTGCGCAACATCGCTGACATTTACGATTTGACCGCGCGGCGGGAGGAATTGGCCGGCCTGGAGCGCATGGCCGAAAAATCCGCCGACAACGTCCTGGCGGAGATCGAGCGCAGCCGCCGGAACGAACTCTACCGCGTCGTCTACGGCCTGGGCATCCGCTTCGTCGGCGAGCGCACGGCCAAGATCCTGGCGCGCCATTTCGGTGACATGGACGCCTTGGCCTCGGCCTCCGCCGCGGAGCTGGAGCTGATCGAGGAAATCGGCCCGCGCATCGCCGAAGCCATCGTGGACTTTTTCGCCGAGCCCGCCAACCGGGAACTGATCGAGCGGCTGCGCGCCGCCGGCCTGCGCCTCCATGAAGAGTTGCCCGCGCCCCGGCAGCGGCCCACCGTCGCGGGATTGAAATTCGTGCTGACCGGCAGCTTGGAACACCAGACGCGGGAGGAGGCGAAGGAGAAGATCGAAGCCGCCGGCGGCCGCGTCGCCGGATCGGTCAGCGCCAAAACCGATTACGTCGTCGCCGGCGCCGATCCTGGCTCCAAGCTGGACAAGGCCCGGCAACTGGGCGTGAAGGTGATCGGCGAAAGCGAATTGGAAGCCCTGCTGCGCGGGGAAGCGAATTAGGATCGAGGGCTTTGGTCGCGGCGCCGCCTGGCTCTGGGCAGTAGGATAGCCGTCCCGGCTGTCAATTCGAGGCGGTAGGCGCGGGCCCCGCCGCGGCGGGACAGCCGTCCCGGCCGTCCATCACGCTGGGCCCCGTTCACTCCGCAGCCGGATAGGTGACGCGCTCGCCGTCCACGCGGGCGAAGGGCGTCAGCCGCGCCGGACGCCGCCGCCCGGGGCCGATAATGTGCTCGACGGCGATGCCGCGAGCCAGCAGGGCGTCGGCGATGAGGGAGCGATGGCAGCGCCAGGGCACCGCCTCGGCGCACATCACCGCGGTCATCGGCGCGGCGGCGCTGGGCGGCTCGCCGGCCAGCGCCAGCAGCTCCGCGATGCCGGCGGCGAACTCCGGCGTCTGCATATAATCCGCGAAGCCGCGAAAGGAAGTATTTTCCCAGCCGGTGTTGATGGAATCCCGCCGCGCTTGGCGCAGGCCGCCCAGCGCGGCCATATGGACGTAGAGGATGCCCGCGGCGGCCAGCGCGGCGGGCATCACCTCCTGCCCAAACTGCGGATTGTGGCGCGACCGCGGCACGGTGCGGACGTCCACTAGGCGGCCGACGGCGTTGGCTCCGAGCAGCGCCAGGAAATCGTCCCACGGTCGGTTGGAGTGTCCGATGGTAAGCAGGACCATAGCAAGCAGAACCATAGCTGGCAGGGCCATCGCGAACAGCACCGCGGTGTGCTCGCGGGCTGCCGCCGGCGGCGCAATGCTCTACTCTAAGACCCTATACCGCTTTTGCCATGCCCCCGCCGCCCCAGCCCACCACGCCCGCGCCGCCCACGGCGGACGCCGCCAAGATCGCCGCCTGGGCGGAGGCCATCCGCGGCGGCGACGCCCGCGCCTTGGCCCGCGGCCTCAGCTTGGTGGAAAGCGACGGGCCGCAGGCCGAGGCGTTGCTGAAGGCGCTGTTTCCCCACAGCGGCGCCGCCGCCCTGATCGGCGTCACCGGCGCGCCCGGCGCGGGCAAGAGCACGCTGGTGGCGGAGCTGGCCGCCGCCTATCGCCATTGGGGTGAAACCGTCGGCGTTCTCGCCGTGGACCCTTCCAGCCCGTTCACGCATGGCGCCATTTTGGGCGACCGCATCCGCATGCAGCGCCATCACGCCGATCCCGGCGTCTTCATCCGCAGCATGGCCACGCGCGGCTGCTTGGGCGGGCTCGCCGCCGCCACCTCGGAAGCAGCGTGGATGCTGGACGCCGCCGGGCGGCGCCGCATCTTGATCGAAACCGTCGGCGTGGGCCAGGACGAAGTGGACATCGTCCAGCTCGCCGATGTCACGCTGCTGTTGCTGGTGCCCGGCATGGGCGATGAGGTGCAGGCGCTGAAAGCCGGCGTCATGGAAATCGCCGACATCTTCGTCATCAACAAAGCCGACCGCGGAGCGGAGCGGCTGGAGCAGGAACTGCGCGCCATCCTCGGCCTGGCGCACCGCGAGGATGGCTGGCGGCCGCCCATCATCCCCACGGTCGCCACCGAGGCCAAGGGCATCGCCGAACTGCAAGCCGCCATCGGCGCCTATCTGGATTTTTTGGCCGCCGAGGGCCGCGGCGCGGCGCGCCGCCGCCGCCGCTGGCGGCAGCAATTGGAACGCATGCTGCGCGACCGCGCCTATCAGACCTGGGTGGCGCCGCGCCTGGGCGCGGAAGATTGGGAGCGGCTGGCCGGAGATATCGAAAGCCGCCGCCGCGATCCGTTCACCTTGGCCGAGGAGATTTTGCGCAGCCCCGCCGGCGCGCCGCCGTCCGCGCGCCGCGCCACCTAGCGACACGCTGCGGCCCGTGCGGCGCTTCGACGCCAACCGCGGGCGTTATCACCCGACGAGCGGGTTGCGGCAGCGCAGGGAGGGAAAGCGGCTGAAATCCCGGTCCGCGGTCCAAAGCTCCCGAACGCCATGCAGATGGCAGAGGGCCGCGATGTGGGCGTCATGCACCAGCGGTCCGGCGGCGCGGGATTCCGCCAGCGCCCGCTCCAGCGCGGCGTCATAGCCGGGCGCCTCCGCCAGCAGGCGCAGGGCCGGCGAACGCCGCCAGGCGACGAACGCGGCCAAAGCCTGGGACATCGGCGTGGGACGTTGAAATATGCGGGGCGACGTGACTACCGCGAGAAATTCGTGGACGCAGGGCCAGGGCACTCCCCAGTCCTCGGCCCCTTCCGCCAGGGCGGTCAGCGCGGCCAGCGCGCGGGCATGCCAGGGACTATCCCCGAGCGAGGAGTAGACCAGCAGGTTGGTGTCGCAGGCGATCAACCGCCATGGCCCTCGTAAATCGCGGCGCGAATCTTGTCCCACGACGCGTCCTCGAACTCCGGCGTCATGCCGCCGCCGCTGAAAACCACCGGCCGCAGCTTGAACGGCCGGCGCGGACGCTCCTCAAGCTGGCGGCGCAGGCCTTGCTCGATCAGCTCCCGCAGGGTGATTTTCTCCGCCGCTGCGACCCGCTTCGCCTGCCGGAACAGCGCGTCGGGAAGCTCCACCGTGGTCTTCATATGGGTAACCATATCACCAAATATGGCTATATGGGTCAAGCGGCGCGGGGGCGGGCCTAGGACGCTGCGGCAGCCGGACGGCGGCCTAATGCGGCTGGCTGGCGGCGTAGAGATACCAGGCGGCGTGCGGCAGCCACTGCTCGGTCCAGCGCCAGTCGGTGTCCTTGCCGGTAATGGCGTAACCGAGGTTGTAGGCGATGCCATCCTCGCTGTGCAGGCCGGCGGTAATGCCGTTGACGATGGAGCCGGGGGCGCTGGTGTATTGCCAGGACCGGAAGAACATGTACGGCGCGCTGCCATGGCCGCTGCCGTTCAGCATGCAGGCGCCGTAGGGATTGCGGCCCAGGATCCAGTCCAGCTGGTCCCAGGCGTAGCGCTCCAGCGCGGCGTGGAACTTCCGGTCCTGGCGGAAGTAGGGCGCGGCCAGCCGCGCCGCCGCGGCGAGCGAGGCGAGGCGGGCGTTCTCCCCCTGCCACCAGGGCGCGGTGACGGTGTCGTGGGGGAAAAAGAAGGCGGTGCGGATTTTGCCGTGCCGGCCCATCTGCACCAACTGGCGGGCGTAGCCGAAGGGGTTGTTGACTTGATGCGTGACCCACAGCTCGAACTGGAGGGAGCGGCGCACGGCGCCCAGCGCGCGGCGGCGATTCGCCGGGCCTGCGATGGCGGCGTATTGCAATAGGCTGACCACGGGCAGGCCGGCATCCACGGGATGGAAGAACGGCCGTGGGCCGGAGGCGACCTGCCAATAGTCGCGGTAGGGACCGCGGGTGATCAGCCGCGCCTCCATGGCGCCGGCCCAATGATCGGCGGCGGCAAGATAGGCCGCGTGGTGCGTCGCGCGGTAGAGTTCCGTGGCCGCCAGCAGGGCGGAGTAGTCATCCAGCAGATTCGGCGGCCCGCCGTTCATCGCCCGGTTATGCGTTTGCAGAAAATGAAACGCCGACTCCGCCGCCTGGCGGTAGCGGGCCGGGGAGAAATGCCCGTCCGGGGGCATGGTGCTGGCCAGGGCCAAGGCGGCGACGGCCATGCCGCCGCCGGCGCGAAAGCTGATTTGGTACTGGTAGGGCAGCGGCGCGGAATGGGCCAGCACGCCGCCGGCGCTGGTGGGTTTGGTCTTGATCGCGGGCCGGTAGGCGGGGTTGTCCATGCGCCGGTCGCGGGCCCATTTGTGTACGCCCGGCGCGCTGATGCCGGGAACGAACGATTCGCCCGGGCGCTGCGCCCGCACCAAAAAGTCGGCGCCGTACAAGCCTTCATCCAGCAAGCGGCGCTCGTACTGGGTGAAGTTCGGGTTATGGCGGGCCTCCAGCACGCGGTAGGTGGCCAGCAGGCTCCAGGTGGTGAGGGGAACGGGCTGGACGTCGAAGACGTTGGTGAAGCCCAGCTCGGAGAGATGAATGCCGTAATCGCCGGTGGCGTCGTACCAGCCGCCGCGCAAATTCAAAAAATGTCCGGGATGCGCCGGGTCGGGGATGTGCCCGTCGGCGCGGTTGAAGTCGCCGCTGGCGCGCTGGCCCTTGAAGTAATAGATGACGTTGGAAAGGGTGTTGCGCGCCAGAACGTCATGTTGGATGGCGAAGGGGCAGGACTGGGCCAATTGCCGGCCGTGGCCGACGCGCAGAATGTAATGGCCCGTTTGCCGCACGGCCGAGAAGTCCGCCCGCCAAAACAGCCAGGGCCGATGGCGGCCAGAGGGCAGGCGCTGGCGCCAATTGTAGACTTGCCCCGCGGGCTGAAGGCGGCCGCGCAGGACGACCGCGCCGCTGGCGGCGTTGATGAGGACGAAGCGGCGAGGATGGTCGCCGGGATTGCCTTCGATGATCGCCACCTTGCGCGCGCCGGGCGTGTAGCCGACTTGATTGACCAGCACGCGCAGGAGGGGCGCGGTGTTCGCCGCGCATGCCCGCGGCGGCGCGGCGAAAACGAGGAACAGGCTGGCGGCGGCGAGGTGACGAAGAGTGCGAAAGCGCATGGGATGTTCTTCGGGTGCGACGGGTGAGTATATACCGTGCCGGCGGTGGCCGGCGTTGCAGCGAAGAAAGTGGGATGGGCGTCCTCGCCTGTCCGCCTCTTGCCCGCGCGGGATTGGCAGCCGAGGACGGCAGCTTAGCTGGGCAGCCGAGCACGGCTACCCTACAATCTCCGCTGCTAGCCGGCGCGAGGGAGCTTGGCGCGCTCCAACCCTTCCACCATGGCGGCGATCTGCTGGCCCTGGCCGCTACCGGGCAGGGCGGGGGCGAACAGATCGCCCAGCCGGGCCAGACGGCGGCGAAGATTGCGGATGGTGAACTGGGCGGGATCCAGGCCCGGCTTGACCTCCGCCCAGCGCAGCGGCGTGGAGACCGGCGCGCCCGGCCGCGGGCGCGGAGAATAAGGCGGCGGCACGGTCTTGCCGCGGGCGTTTTGCCGCCAATCGAGAAACACGCGGTCGCTGGGACGGCGGGACAGCGCCCATTCCCCGGTGGTGATGTCCGGCAGCCGGGCGGCGGCGTGCCGAAACAAAATCTCCGCGAAGCGGGCGCTTTGCGCGAAGGTGTGGCCTGGCGCCAGGGGAATGAAGAGGTGCATGCCGGTCGCACCGCTGGTTTTGGGCAGCGCCACGATGCCGGCGGCGTCGCAGATGCGGCCCAGCTCCCGCGCCACGCGCACCACGCGATCGAAGCCGGCGCGCGGGCCGGGGTCCAGGTCCAGGAGGATGAAATCGGGCTCGGCGGGCGATTGCACGCGGCTCATCCAGGCGTTGTGATCAATGCAGCCGAGGTTGACCAGATAGAGCAGCGTGGCCCGGTCATTGCACAAAACGAAGTTGATGCGGCGGCGTTCGCCCTCGGCGCGGATCGCCTGCGTCCGCACCCAGGCGGGCATCTGCCTGCCGGCTTCCTTTTGGAAAAAATAGCTGCCGCGCATGCCGTCGGGAAAGCGCTTCAGCGTGTAGGGACGATCGAGCAGATGGGGCAGCAGGAATTCCGCGACGTCGTGCGTGTAATCCAGCAGGTCGCGCTTCGCCAGCGCCGGCGCGCCGGCCTGCGCCGGGAAATAGATTTTGCCGAGATTGCTGAGCGGCACCGCGGCGCCGTCCACGTCGAGCACCCCGCCGGCCGCGCCGGTCGGCAGCGGCAGCGGGCCTAGCAGCTGGCGGCCGGGCTGGCGGCGCAGGGCGGCGTCGCGGAGCTGGCCGGGGGCGCCGCGCCAAGCCGCGCGGCGGACCACGGGCTTGGCGGCTTCCCGCCGATAGGCTTTCCGCTCGGAGGTCTTCCGGACTGGAGGGCGGGCGCGAGACATCTTTCTATCTCCCTCCCGTGGCGCTGCCCGCGCCGGCCGCCGCGGGCAGGCGCTTGGCCATCAAGATGACCGGCAGCGTCAGGCCGCCGCCAATGGGCGCCTCCACCCGCTGGACGTCCGCGTATCCCGCGCGGCGATAGAGCGGAGCTCCGGTCAGCGTGGCGCCCATCTCCAGTTGCGTGAAACCGGCGGCGGTCGCGGCGGCTTCGGCGGCGCGGAGCAGCGCGCCGCCCACGCCCTGCCGCGCCCAGCGGGGATGGACGAAGATGGCGCGGATTTTAGCGGCGTCGCTGGCGGGATCCAGCCAGCCATCGTCGCGCACGGCGTGCAGGTCGCCGCCGAAGAGCGTTTTGCGCCGGCTCCAGCCGCCGCAACCGGCGAGCACGGGGGATTTCCCGGCGGCCGCGGCGCCGGCCGCCGCGGCGCCAGCGGCGACCGGCGTTGCTCCGCCGTCGGCGACTTCCTCCCCGGGAACTGTCGCCACGAAATAAGTTCCGTCGGCGATCAGCCGCGTGTCCACGGTGAAGACGGTTTCCAGCGCCCGTTCGCGCTGTTCGGGGCTGTACTCGGGACAGCTGAGGCCGCGCACGGAGGCGGCGATCAGCGCGCCGATGGCGGGAATGTCTTCCTCTTGCGCCACGCGCAAGCGCCACGGCGGCGGTGTCGGCTGCACGTGCGAACCTCCTGCGGCAATTTTCGCATCGTTGCCCCTGCGTGCCGGCGCCGCGCCCGTGGGGTAGGGCTCTTGCCCTGCGTGCCGTCGCCCTCCGGGCGGCGGAACTGCCGGTCCCGCAGCTGCCGAAAAGCCAGTGCCCTGCCGCGAGCGCCGACATCCCGGCAGTTCCAAAGCGGGAAGCGGGACGACGGCCGAAGGTAGATTTGCCGTCGCCCCAACAGCCACCAGCGGCAACACTACCGATATGCGGCGCTCCCGGCTGAACCCCGTGCGGCGGCAAGCCGTCGCCTTCGCCCGCCCTTGGTGGGCGCGGCTGCGGGAGCGCTGCGGGCAGGCCCTGGCGCGAACGGCATGCCGCCTCCGCGGGCCCGCCACGCCGCCGCCGGCCGAGGCGGCCCACCGCCGCATCGGGCGGCGCGGCGAGGAATGCGCCCGGGCGTTTCTGGAGCGGCAAGGCTATCGCATCATCGCCGCCAACCTGCGGCAGCAATTCGCCGGGCGGCGCTGGGCGGAAATGGACCTGATCGCCTGGCAGGGCCGAACGCTGGTGTTCGTGGAGGTAAAGACGCGGGCGCGCCGCCAGGCGGGCTTCGCCGCCGAGCGGGCGGTGCACCGCGGCAAGCGCCGCCGCCTAATCGCCGGCGCCAAAAACTATCTGCGCCTGCGCGGCTGGCGCTGCGCCTATCGCTTCGACGTGGTCTCCGTCTACGGTCCCGATCAGCCCCGGCCGGAGATCGAACTCCTCCGCGACGCCTTCCACTGACCGGCGCGGGCCCCAGCCCCGCCACCGGGAGACGTGCAAACGGGCCCGGGCGCTATGATTGCATTGCGGGGTTACGCGATGATTGCGATTCGACTGCCACCGTCCATTGAGAAGCGCCTGGAGCGGCTGGCGCGGCGCACCGGCCGGACCAAGACCTTCTACGCCCGCCAGGCGATCCTCGAATACCTGGACGACATGGAAGACCTTTATTTGGCCGAGCAGGCGCTTGAGCGCGTCCAGCGGGGCGAAGAGCGCCGTGTCCCGCTCGACGACGCCATGAAACGCCATGGCATGGAAGGTTGAACTGGCGGAATCCGCGGAACGGGAACTCGCCGGCCTGGACCCACAGAATCGGCGGCGAATTCTGAGCTTTTTGCGCGAGCGCGTAGCGGGACGGGACGACCCGCGCGCCATCGGCCAGGCGCTGCACGGATCCCGGCTAGGGGAGTTTTGGAAATACCGCGTCGGTGACTACCGGCTGCTGGGCAAAATCGAGGATGACCGCCAGGTCGTGTTGATCCTGCGCGTCGGACACCGGAAGGACATCTATCGCTGAGCCCGGCCCCAGCGCGCGGAGCGGCAACCAGGTTGGCCTCATCGCCGCCCGCACCCGGCCGGCCCCGCTGCGCCCGGTGGTACACTCCCCCCTAACGCCCCGCCCGACGGGCGGGGCGCCCCGGCATGCAGGCGACCGGAAACAATTCGGTGTATTTCATCGGCGCAGGTCTGTCCCGATCCCTCCAACGGCCCGGTTATCCGATTCCGCTGATGGGGGATTTCATGCAGGTCATGGCGGACTACGCGCTGAAATACGACGACGCCGTCATCGCGAAGCTGCTGGCGTTGGCGGAAGGGGCGGGCAAGGGTCGGTGCCTGTACTGTTCCGAGCCGGAGGAGGCGAGGGTCGCCGCCGGGGAATACTGGGACATCATCGGGTTGCCCGCGCCGAGCGATCTCGAACGGCGCGCAGCGCTCCGCCGGCTCGCAGCGGCGGTTTGCAGCCGGGACCCCGAGTCCGTGGAGGACCTGCTCCGAAGAGCCGACAACCCTGAGGAGCCCAACCGCGCGGCGGCGGGCGGCGGGCCCGGGCGCTTGGCGCAGCAGTTCCGCTACGCCATCGCGCGGCTGTTTTTCCTCCTCGGCTGGAATGCCGACCTGAACCCCCTGGAGCGGTTCCTGCGCGCACGCTTCGCCTTGGGCGGTCGGCACGACTTCGTGAGCTTCAATTACGACCTCTTGCTAGACCGCGCGGTGCAGTCGTGCGCCAAGGTGCGGTGGCATCCCAGTACCGGCTACGGTTTCAAAGCCGGCCACGGCCTCATCGCGGATCCCCGCGCGGTGGCCGGCGGCGCCCCGGGCGGCGCGGCCCAGGTCCCGACAACCGTCCCGATCAAGGAGGCGGCTTCGGACTGTTGGATCCTAAAGCCGCACGGCTCCGTGAACTGGCTTCTGCCACTGCGGCAGCCCTACAACCAGGGCGGGTCCGGACTTGAGTTCTGCGACGAGCCAGTGATAATCCCCATGGACCATTGCGGCCGCCTGCGAAGCTGCGACCTGGCGGGCACTTTCAACCACGTTCGCTGGGGCGCCCCGGCTGCCTCGGGAGACGTCCAGTGCTACATCGTGCCCCCAGCGGAGCCCGCCAAGGCTGAGGTGCCACCAACCGCGGTCGCTGGAACCGCCCACCTCGAATCCGAGGTACTGCATGGCGCTCACGAGATATTCGTCATCGGCTGGAGCGCGCCTACAACCGACGGGAACCAGCGCGAATTGATCCGCAAGGCAAGGCAGGGCCGGCCGGCTCGGCCGCCCAGGGCCGTGCTGGTCTCCCTGGGCCAGGACGACGGGCTATTGGGCCGCGTGGCCGAAACCCTCGACCTCCCGCCGGGTTCGGTCGAGGCCCACTGGGACGGCTTCAAAGCCTTCGCTGACCGGGTCGCGCCAGTCGGCGCCTAGGGCGGGTCGCAGCGCCGCGCCCCCCGCCCCCCGCTCGTGCTATTGTCAACGGCGCGGGGCGGTGGTGAGGCGCCCGCGCCGGAGGCGACTGGGATGCTTGTGACGACGACGGAAAACGTGCCGGGGTATCGGGTGACGGCGGTCAAGGGGCAGATTTTCGGCGTGGTGGTGCGCAGCCGCAGTTTGGTGGGCAACGTCAGCGCGGCGCTACGTTCGCTGGGCGGCGGCGAGATCACCGAATACACCCGGCTGGTCGAGGACACGCGGCGGCACGCGCTGGACCGCATGATCGAGAACGCGCGCCTGGTCGGGGCGAATGCGGTGGTGATGATGCGCTTCGATTCCTCGGAGATGGGCCAGACGATGACCGAGGTGGTGGCGTATGGGACGGCGGTGGTGCTGGATCCCGCGCCGCCGGCGTAGGCCGGCGGCGCCGCTGTCTGCCGTGCGCCACGGCGCGCCGCGCGGCGTGGCGCCCCGCCTGGCTGCGTTTTGGGCTTGGGGCGGATGGCGGTGCGATGGGAACTTCATGATGCGACGGAGCTAGCCATGTGGATTGCGGTGATCGTGATCGCGGTCGTGGTGGGGCTGTATTTCGCCATGGACCGCCGGCGGTACACCGGCGGCGGAACGCCCGGCGGAGCGGGCGCGGGCGCGGCAAAGCCGACGCCGGAGGTGTTTCGCGATCCGGGCACCGGACGGCTGATGCGCGTGTGGGTCAATGACGCCACCGGCGCCAGGGAGTATCGGGAAGAATCCGGCGAACCGCCGCGCCCATAGGGCGCATGGGCGGTGGCCCAGCCGCTGGGTATGGCCGGCGCGCGAACGACGCCCGCGCGCGCGGAGGCGCGCGCCGACAACCGCAGCGCCCTGCCGCGCCGGTTCACCCCGCCCGCCACGCACCCGGGCGGTCCGCGACGCGGATTCCATTCGCGGGGGCCGCGCCATTGGCTCGGGGAGCAAAGCGGGCGCGGAGAGGCCGCGAGATTCCCCGGCGCCGCAGGCGCGCTGGCAATCGCTGCGGCCCGCCCAGCAGCGACGAGGCGCGGCCCCCAAAGCCGGGGTCCCCAACACGCAGCGGTGCGCCTTGGGGTGGAGCGACGCGTCGGCTGGGCTGGGGCGGGCTGGGGTCCCCGGCCCAGCCGCCGCGTAAGCGGGACGCGCGGCGCACCCGGGGTCCCCAACGCGCAGCGGCGCGCGTTGGGGTGGGCAGCCGCGCCGGGGCCCGCGCCAAGCAATGCCCAGTACAATAGGCGGCGATGGCGCATGCGCATCCCATTCCGCCGCCCGCCGCCTCCTGGCGCGGCCAGCTCGGGTTGGCGGCGTTGATGGCCTGGGCGGCGGGTTTCGTGGACGCGTTCGGCTATTTGTTCCTGGCGCGCGTCTTCACCGCGCACCAAAGCGGCAATACCGCCCGCTTCGGGCTGTTTTTGTCCGTCGGCCGGTGGCGTCACGTCGCCTGGTACGGCTGGCCGATCGCGATGTTCGTGGCCGGCATGCTGGCCGGCGCCGCCATCATGGAGCACAGCCGCCGCAACCGCCATCATGGCGCGCGCCTGCTGCTGATTTTGGAGATCGTGCTGCTCGCGGGCTTCCTGGCCGCCGCCGCCACCCTGACCCGCGGCCATGTGCTGGACGTCCGCGGCGGCCTGCGCTGGGCCGTCGTGGCCTTGCCGGTGCTGGCCATGGGCCTGCAAACCATCGCCGTCACCCGCGTCGGCGACATTCCCATCGCGACCACCTATTTCACCGGCGCGCTGAACACCTTCAGCGAAGGGACGGTGCAGTATTTGTATTCCCTCCGCGCCCTCGACGCTGCCGGCCGCCGGGCCGGACACGCCCGGTTGCGCCACGCCTTCATCGCCGCTGGCATCTGGACTGCCTTTTTCGCGGGCGTCATCGCCGGCGCCGCCGGCAAACCGGCCTGGGGCGCCAAGGCGCTGCTGCTGCCCATCGCCGCGCTGGCCGTCGTCCTCGCATTTAGCGCTTTCGCCCGCGAATAACCCGGAGCCAGAGCTGCAACTGCCCGCCGCGCCTGGCCGCCGGGCCCGGAGCTAAAGTAGGGATATGGGAGGGGAAGACACTGGCCGGATGGTGCATTGCCCCATTTGCCGGCGGCCGGCCGGGCGGCTGCACGGTCCACACACGCCCGAATTTCCCTTTTGCAGCCAGCGGTGCCGGCAACAGGATTTGGCGAACTGGGCGGGCGGCGAGTACGTGATCTCGACGCCCGCGCCGTTCGCGGAAGGCGGCGAGGATCGCCCGCCGGAGACGCCGGAAGACCAAACCTAGGATCACGCACGCGCCGCGCCGGCCGCGCTGAGCGCGGCCGCCACCCAAGCCAGAGGCATACCCCCGTGCGCGTCCCCGCAGCGGCTGAAAAGACAGCGCCTTGACGGGAGCGCCGGCATCCTGCCGGCCTGTTCGCCCCCGCCCTGCGTGCGCACTCGTGTTCTGACAGTGTCCCGCCAGCGGCGGGGCCGTCGCCCTCCTAGCGGCGGGAAGCGACAGCCCGGATGGCGGCCGAGGCGCCCGTGTTCATGCGCCGGCGCCGCTTCGGCCGGTCGCGAGTGGCGCGCTGCCCATTCGCCCTTCGCTCGGCGGCGGGTCGTTCACCGCGCTCGGTCCCCAGAAAGCCGCCGCGGGCCGGCGACCCGCGCCCCCAGGCCCGGCACGCGCTCGAGACCTCAGCTAGACGTAGCCTGCGCCGCCGTCGGCGCGGCCGAGAACGACGGGGATGGTCATCTTTTTGTCGCCGCGGTACAGCGTGACGCGAACCGTTTGCCCCGCGTGGTGAGTGATCAGGATGCGGGCAACATCAGAGGGGTCGTGCACGCTGACGCCGTTGATGGCCACGATGACGTCGCCGCCGAACTTGACTGGAGTGTTGCCGATATAGCCTGGCTGCGTTCCGCCGCGGATGCCGGCGCGGGCGGCGGGCGAATTGGGCGCGGCCTTCAGCACCAGCACGCCATGGTCCACCGGCAAGCCCAGTTGCTGGGCGATGTAGGGAGTAACCGGGTAGTCTTGGATGCCGAGCGTGGGGCGCTCGACATGGCCGTAGGTGATCAGGTCGTGGAGAACGGCCTTGGCTTGGTCGATGGGAATGGCGAAGCCGATGCCGATGTTGCTGTGCGTGGGCGACAGAATAGCGCTGTCAATGCCGATGACCTGGCCGACGGAGTTGAGCATGGGACCGCCGGAGTTGCCGGGGTTGACCGGCGCGTCGGTTTGAATGGCGTTGACGATGTCAACGCCCGCATTCGGGTCGCGCACGGTGCGCAGGGAGCTGATGATGCCGTGCGTCATCGTCCCGGGCAGGCCGTAGGGATTGCCGATGCACAGCACCGCTTGGCCGACTTGCAGATGCTGCGAGGAGCCCAGCGTGACGGTGGGCAGATTGCGCGCGGGAATTTGAATGACGGCCAGATCCAGTCCCGGCGCGGTGCCGACCACGCGGGCGGTGTAGTTGCGGGTTTGGTTGGCGGCGGGGGTGACCGAGACGCGCAAGCGGGTGGCGCCGCGGATGACGTGGAAATTGGTCAGGATATAGCCGTTGGAGTTGAGGATGAAGCCGGAGCCTTGGCCTTCCTCCGGCACCGGGCCGAAAAGCAGGCTCCATTGCTCGAGCCGCGTGGTGATGCTGACCACCGCGGGCCGGACATCGCGGTAGATCTGCATGTCGCGCAGCTCGGTGGGTCGGAACTGCGTTTGCGGCGCCGCTTCGATCAGCTTGACGTTCGCGGGGCCGAAGCGCGAATGGCGGTGCAGGACGGTCGTGTAAAAAACGAAGGCCCCGGCCAGCAGCACGGCGAGGACGACGGGGCGGAGGGCGCGGAAGCCGGAATGGCGCGGCGGAAAGTCGGGAGATTCAGGCATGGTTTTAGGTAAGTACTCGGTCGGTCGGTTGGATTGGGGATGGGTCGCGTGCGGTGTTGCGGCTGCCGGCCGCGCGGCGGACGGCGCTCAATAGATTTTCTTGCCTAGCGCGCTGGCGATCAATTCCACGGCCAGTTCGGCGGTGCGGTTGCGCTCATCCAAGACCGGGTTGACCTCGACCACCTCCAGCGAAAGTAGGTTATGGCTGTCCGCGATGATCTCCATCGCCAGATGGGCTTCGCGGTAGGTGACCCCGCCGCGCACCGGGGTGCCGACGCCGGGCGCGAAAGCGGCGTCAATGAAGTCCATGTCCAAGGAGCAATGGAAGCCCTCGGCGCCGTTGGTGGCGACGGCGATGGCCTCCTCCAAGACCGCGCGCATGCCGCGCTCGTCCAAGTCGCGCATGGTGGCGACCTTGACGCCGGTTTGCCGGAGCAGTCGCCGTTCCTCCGCGTCCAGGTCGTGCACGCCGATCAGTACGGTATTTTCGGCGGCGACCTTGGGGGCGAAGCCGAATAGGCCGCTCAACTCCTTGGGGCCGATTCCCAGCAGGCAAGCCAGCGGCATGCCGTGAATGTTGCCGCTGGGTGTGGTTTCCGGGGTGTTGAAGTCGCCGTGGGCATCCAGCCACAGCAGGCCCGCGCGCTGCTGGCGGCGGCGATAGAACTCGCTGACGCCGCTGACCGTGCCGACGGCGATGGAATGGTCGCCGCCCAGCACCAAGGGCAGGGCGCCGTCCTCCAGCGTCGTCAGCACCCACTCGGCCTGCTTCTTGCAGGTCGCGGCGATTTCCTTCAGGTATTTGGCCTTGGGATTGCCCGGCGCTTTTTGCTCCGGCATCGGCACGATGACGTTGCCGGCGTCCTCGACGGAGAAGCCCAAACCCTCCAGGCGGGCGGCCAGCCCGGCGACGCGGACCGCGGACGGGCCCATGTCCACGCCGCGGCGGTCCTGGCCTAAATCCAGCGGAACGCCGATAACTCGGATGCGGCGGGCAGCCATGCAACGAGTTTACACAAGGGGCGAGGGACGGGGGACGAGGGACGGGCAGCAGGAACGGGCACTCGGATGGGGAGGGACGGCGGCCACCCGAATGGGGTCTTTTGATTTAGAACAGCCAGGGGCAAGCTGGGTGCTTCGCATGCCAAAGGGCTTCCAGGATCTCCGCGTTTGGAGTGGCGCTATGGATCTGGCATGCGCGGTCTACCAGTTCTCCCATCGCCTGCCCAGCGAGGAGCGGTTCGGCCTGGCGCGGCAGATGCGCCGGGCGGCGGTTTCGGTGCCGTGCAACATCGCCGAGGGCTACGAGAGACCGTCCCGCCGGGAATACCTCCACTTTCTCGCCCTCGCGCAGGGTTCGCTTGCGGAACTCGAGACGCAGGTGCGGCTGGCTGCCCGGCTTGGGTATTGCTCCGCTGGCGAGGCCGCTGCTCTGCTGGAGGCTCACGCCGAAATGCTGGGCAGGCAGTTGCGAAGGCTGCACGTGGCGCTCGCCGCCCCTGCTGGCCGCGGCGCGCCCAGCGTTCCAGACTAGCCTCAGCGCAGCGCCCGCACTTTCGGCTGGTTCCCTCGCCCCTGTTCCCGCTTCCCTTGTCCCGCTTCCCTCTCTGCCCGTCCCTCGTCCCCCGTCCCGCGTCCCTAGGGAAAGAGCCGATAGATGGTGCGGGGAAAGGGAATGGTTTCGCGCACGTGTTCGATGCCGCAGAGCCAGGCGACCACGCGCTCGATGCCCATGCCGAAACCGCCGTGCGGCACCGTGCCGAAGCGGCGCAGGTCGAGATACCAGCCGAAGGCTTCCTCGGGAAGATTCTGCTCGCGGATGCGGGCGCGGAGCAGTTCGAGATCGTGTATGCGCTGGCTGCCGCCGATGACTTCGCCATAGCCTTCCGGCGCCAGCATGTCCACGCAGAGCGCCAGGTCGGGGCGCTCAGCGTCGGGCTGCATGTAAAACGCCTTCACCTTGGCGGGATAGCGGTGCACCATCACCGGGCGGTCGAACTGCTGGGCGAGAATCGTCTCATCGCCGCCGCCCAGGTCGGTGCCGTATTCCATCGTTCCGCCGGCGGCACGGATCCGTTCGACGGCTTCGTCGTAGGTGATGCGGGGAAAAGGGAGGGCGACGTTTTCGAGCGGCGCCGTGTTGCGCTCCAGCGCGGCGAGGTCGGAGCGGCAATGCGCCAGGACGCTGGTGACGACGTGGGCGACCAGGCGCTCGGCCAGGTGCATCACGTCATCCAGTTGCGCAAAGGCGACCTCCGGCTCGACCATCCAGAACTCGGTGAGATGGCGGCGCGTCTTGCTTTTTTCCGCCCGGAAGGTCGGGCCGAAACAATAGGTCTTGCCCAGGGCCATGGCGGTGGCTTCGGCGTACAGTTGGCCGGACTGCGTCAGATAGGCCTTGTCACCGAAATATTCCACCTCGAACAGCGTCGAGGTGCCCTCGCAGGCGGCGGGAGTCAGGATGGGGGCGTCGGCGAGGATAAAGCCGTCGTTGTCGAAAAATTCCCGCACCGCGCGGATGACCTGATGGCGGATGCGGAGGATGGCCACCTGGCGCTGGCTGCGCAGCCAAAGATGGCGGTGCTCCATCAGGAACTCGATGCCGTGTTCCTTGGGGGTAATGGGATAGGGATGTTCGGCGGGAACGGCGTCGTAGACGGTCAAGTCGCGGGCATCGAGTTCAAAGCCGCCCGGCGCGCGGAGCTCGGCGCGGACCACGCCGCGAATCTCCAGGGAGCTTTCCTGGGTTAGGTGGCGGGCCTGTTCGAAGACGGCTTCCGGGACGTTCTTCTTGAACAGCACGGCCTGCATCAGGCCCGTGCCGTCGCGCAGGATGGGAAATAGCAGCTTGCCGCTTTCGCGCAGGTTATACAGCCAGCCGCGGACGCGGACTTCCTGGCCGGCGTGCTCGCCGGCGTGGCGAATCTCGATGAAGGGCGGAGCGGCTTCCGAAGCCATAGACATCCATTAGACCATCATGGAAAGGCCGCGCCGAGGGCGAAGCCCGCGGAGTGTGTCCCTCGCCGGGCGCCCCGGGGTCCGCTGGGCGTCGCGGTGCGTCGCGGGCTGCGGCGCGGGGTGCGACGAGGGGCAATGGTGCGGCAAGCGGCTCCCGGAGCGTGCGGCGCGGCGCCGCGTGTTGCCGACAGCCGGCGGGGAGCGAGCGAGCGGCGGCGATGGCCGCGGGCCTGCCGCGCGGTCCATGGGGCCCGCCCCACTAGCCGCGGTGGCGGCCCGCCGCCCTAGCCGCCGATTTGCACCATGGCGCGGCCCGGGCGGACGAAGCCGGGCTCGCCGATATGATGGCGGGCTTCCTTGCGTTCGACCGCCTCCAGGATGCGGCGGCGCAGGGCGGCGTCGCGTTCCGCGGCGGTGGTGGCGCGGAGAGCGGCGGTCAGGTCCCACTCGCGCAGGGAAAACAGGCAAGTCCGGATTTTGCCGTCGGCGGTGACGCGGATGCGGCTGCACTGGCCGCAGAAGGGCGAAGTGACGGGGGCGATGATGCCGATCTCGCCGGGAGCGCCGTCGGCGAAGCGGAAGCGGCGGGCGGTCTCGCTGGCGGCGCCGGGAACTTCCACCACCGGGTAGCTGGCGGCAAGGCGCTGCAAAATCTCTGCCATGGACACGACCAGCTCCGGCGACCAGACGCGGCCTTCCTCCAGCGGCATGAACTCGATGAAGCGGACCACCACCTGGCCACGGCGGGCCAGGACGGCGAAGGCCTCGATTTCGTCGTCATTGAATCCGCGCAAAAGGACGGCGTTGATTTTGACCGGGCCAAGGCCGGCGGCGCAGGCGGCGTCAATGCCGGCCATGACCCGTGCGAAGCCGTTCTTCACGCGGGTGATGCGGGCAAATTTCTCCGGCTGCACGCTGTCCAGGCTGATGGTCACGCGGCGAACGCCGGCCGCGCGGAGGCTTTCGGCTTGCTCCGCCAATAGGTGCCCGTTGGTGGTGAGGGCGACATCCTCCAGTTGCAGGTCCTGGAGGCGGGCGGCGAATGCCGCCAAGCCGGGGCGCAGCAGAGGTTCGCCGCCGGTCAGGCGGATTTTGCGGATGCCGAGCGCGGCGAAGGCGCGGGCGATGGCTTCCAGGTCCTCCCAGGACAGCTCGCCCGGAGGCTGGGCGCTTTCCTCCCCGGCGCGGCAGTAGACGCAGCGATAGTTGCAGCGCGCGGTGACGGAAAGGCGCAGGTCGTGAATTTCGCGCTGATGGCTGTCGCGCATTGGGTTAGCGTTGCAAACTTCAAGTTCACATTCATGGCGCGCGCGGGCGGGTGCGCGCGTGGTGCCGCTATTCGGGCGGCGATTCCGGGGCGTGCAGGCCCAGGCTTTTCATTTTGCGATAGAGATGGCTGCGCTCCAAGCCGAGGACCTCGGCGGCGCGGGTCATGTTGCCGCCGTTTTCCTCCAGCTTGCGAAGAATGTATTCGCGCTCGTAGTGGACGCGGGCTTCATGCAAGGTGGCAAACTCGGCGCGGGCGCGGGGGCGGGAGCCGCGGAACAGCAAGGGGGGAAGATGGCGGCGCTCGATGACGCGGGCGGCGGGATTAAGGATGACCACCCGCTCGATGACGTTGCGCAGTTCGCGGACGTTGCCCGGCCAGTTGTAGGCGGCCAGGGCGGCGACGGCATCGGCGGCGATCTCCTTGCATTTCCGCCCGTAGGCGGCGGCAAACTCATGCAGAAAATGGCCGGCCAGGAGGGGGATGTCTTCGCGGCGCTCGCGCAGAGGCGGAACATAAAAGGGGATGACATTGAGGCGGTAGAAGAGGTCCTCGCGGAAGTTGCCGCGCGCAATCTCTTCTTCCAGGTTTTTATTGGTGGCGGCGATGATGCGGGCATCCACGGCGACGGCGTCATGCGAGCCGAGGGGATGGAAACGCCCCTCGTCCAAGGCGCGCAGAACCTTGGACTGGGTCTTCAGGCTCATATCGCCGACTTCATCCAGAAACAAGGTGCCGCCGTCGGCGCGGCTGAACTTGCCCAGCTTGGCTTCGGCGGCGCTCGGAAACGCGCCGCGCAGATGGCCGAAGAGCTCGCTCTCGATCAGTTCTTCGGGAATGGCGGCGCAGTTGACCTCGACGAAGGCCCGCTCGGCGCGTTCGCCGCGGGCATGGAGGGCGCGGGCGACCAGCTCCTTGCCGGCGCCGCTTTCGCCATAGATCAAGACGCGGCCGTTGGTGCCGGCCATCACGCCGATCTGCTGGCGCAGGGCGCGGACCGGAACGCTGTTGCCGACCAGTTCGGCGCTGGCGGCGAACTGGCGGCGCAGTTCCAGGTTTTCATGCTGTAGCCGGCGCTGGTCCAGAGCGTGGCGGACGGCCAGCAGGGTGCGCTCGACGCTCAGCGGCTTTTCCAAAAAGTCGAAGGCGCCGAGCTTGGTGGCGCGGACGGCGGCTTCGATGGTGCCGTGGCCGCTGATGACGATGACGGCGGGGGCCGGGCCGCCGTTGGCGGCGCGCAGCTGGCTGAGCAGCTCCAGGCCGTCCATGTCGGGCAGCCAAATATCCAGCAGGACCAGATCGCAACGGCGCTCGGCGACGATGTGCCGGCAAGCGGCGGCGTCGGCGGCGGTGAGGGTGGCGAAGCCTTCATCGCGCAGAACCCCGGACAGGGATTCGCGAATGCCCTGTTCGTCGTCCACAATCAGGATGGTTTCCTGCCCCACGCGCGTCCCTGCGATTTCCACGATCTTCCCGGCGGCGATATTTTCGGCCGTCCGATGGCGTTCGCGCCGGCCGGCGGCCGCTGCTTGCCCGCCGTTGCCGCCCGGCGGCAGCCGCGCAATCCGCGCTGCCCCCAGCTGGGCGGCCGGCCCGCCTCTGGTTGTTATGATACCTGCGTGCTGGCTTTTCTTGCCGCCGCGCTGCTCGCGCTCTCCTCATTGACCGGCGCGGGCACCAGCCCCGCCTTAGGCGGGGCGTCCGGCGTTCCCAACATGCGGGGCTGGACCGTGTTTACGCGCGCGGCCGGGCCGCAACATTTGACCGCGCCGCTGCCCGCGCGGCGGCAAAACCGCACGCAGAACAACCTGCGGCTGCTGCGCTGGCTGGCGGACCATGGCAGCGCGCAGGGCGCTTATGGGCTGGGAGTGGCCTATGACCAGGGGCGCGGGGTCCCGCAGAGCTATGCGCGGGCGGCGCATTGGTATCACATCGCGGCGCAGCGCGGCTGGGCCAAGGCGCAGCTGAGCCTGGCGGTGATGTACCAATTGGGCCAGGGGGTAGCGCGCAGCAATGCCCAGGCGGTGAAGTGGTACCGGCGCGCCGCCAAGCAAGGGCTGGCGGATGCGCAGGCCAGCTTGGCCGCGCTCTACGCCGCCGGCGAGGGCGTGGCGAAAAACATCCCCGCCGCCAAACGCTGGTACCGGCGGGCGGCGCGGCATGGGTCCGCCGACGCCCAGCTCAATCTAGCGGAATTGGAAATCGGCCCGCCGCCAGGCCGGGATTACCGCGACGCGGCGCATTGGTTGCGGCGCCTGGCGCGCGGCGGCAATGCCCTGGCGCAGCGCTGGCTGGGCGATTTGTATGCCGCGGGACACGGCGTGCCGCGGAATCCGCGGCACGCCTACCTTTGGTACTGGCTGGCGGGACGGCAGAGCAAAACCGCGGCGGCGCGCGCGCGGGAATTGGGACGGCGGCTGAGCACGGCGCAGCGCCGCGCGGCGCGCCGCGAAGCCCGGGCGATCATGGCGCCACGCAAAGAGGCAAGGAAGCCCTGATCAGCCGCCGATCGAAACCCCGGAATGAAACCTCTCGCAATCCCTAAATGAATACGGGGCCGCCGCGCGCGCTGCGCGGCGGCCCCGTATTCCGCGAAACGGCGCTTAGAGCTTCGGCGCGGCCGGAGCCCCGCCAAAGTAGGCGGAGTTCAGATGCGCCGGATGGGCGGCGGAGATGGCTTGAATTTCCTGGCGCACCTTTTGGTTGACCAACGCCTTTTCAATTTTCGACTGCACCGACGCTAGCGGCTGGGTCTTGCGCGCCTGCACTTGCACGATGTGGTAGCCGAAGCGGGATTTGAACGGCGCGCTGACCTGGCCGGGCTGGAGCGACCAGACGACCTTGTCAAAGGAAGGAACGGTTTGGCCGTGGTTGAGATAGCCCAGTTCCCCGCCCTTGTTCTTGGAGCCGGGGTCGTCGGAGTAGCGCTTCGCCAAGGCGGAAAAATGCTGGCCGGCTTTCAGCTTGGCGGCGATGCGGTCAATCAGCGCCTTAGCTTCGGCGGGCGTGCGCTTGCTCTGGGCGTTCGGGGTCGCGGTGTCGGTGATGAGAATGTGGCGGACTTTGACCTGCTCGAAATCCTGATGATGCGCCTGGTAAAACGCCGCAACCGCCGCCGGGCTGGGATGCGCCTCGGAAACCAGATGGGCGATGAGGGCCTGGGCCAGCGCGTTCTCCCGCATCAGGCGCAGGTGCGCCTCAAAGCTCGGGTCCTGGTCCAGGCGCTGGGCGCGGGCGGCTGCATCCAGCGCGAGGATGTGAGCGTATTGCTCGGCCACGGCTCGCTTATTGGACTCGGCCTGCGCGCGGACCTGGTCCGGCAGCCCGGCGATCAGAGCGTCAAATTCGCCCGCGGTGACGTGGGTGGACCCGACCGTCATCACCACGGTGCTGGGCGCAGTAGCTGGGGCGGCGGGAGTTGCGGAAGGCGTGGTCTGGGCGCCAAGGGCAAGGACGGAAACTGCAAAGGCCGCTGCGGCCGGCACGGCCAGACGGCGGGCAAAGGAACGGATGCACATTTGCCTATTGAAGCATGGAAACGGTGTCGCGTTGGCGGCCGGGCCCAGCGTAGGGGTGATTAGGGGCTTCCACCTAGCCTACTCGTTGCGCCGCCCGTCCCATTTTCTCCGTTGCCACGCGCTGGTAGGGTAGCCGTCCCGGCTGCCAATCCCGCGCGGCCCACGTGGGCAAAGGACAGACAGGCGAGGACGCCCATCCCAGGTTCCTCGTTGCCACGCGCTGGTAGGGTTGCCGTCCTCGGCTGCCCCGGCGGTCCCGGCTGCCAATCCCGCGCGACTCCGGGCCGCTGCGGCAAATGTTCACGCGGTGCGGGGCTGGAACCATCCGTTTTCGACTTTTTGCCAGCCGACGTGAGCGTAGTAGTCCGTCGCCGTGACGGCGGCGCGCAGGATGAACTCCACCTGCCCGTTGCCTTCGGTCGCGCGGCGCAGCAACTCCCTGCCAATGCCGGACTTTTGATAGTTCGGGTCCACCGCCAAATCGCAGATGTAACCGTGATACGCGCCGTCGGTCCATCCCCGCAGCAGGCCCACCAGGCGGTCGCCATCCCAAGCGGTCCAGATCAGGTTGGCGCGTTCGAACATTTGGCGAATGCGCGGCGGATTATCCATCGGACGGCGCAGCGGCGCGGCTTGATACAGAGCGATGACGGCATCCAGGGCGGGCGGCTGGCCGGAACGGTAGGTAACCATAGGGGGACAGAATAACAACGGTTGGGGCAGCGCAATGAGGCGGCGCATCACCCCGCGGCGGCCGCGGCCCCAGCCGGACGAGTGGCGCCCGCGCTATCTCCGGCCCGCGGCGCGGGCGGCGGCGGTGGCCAGTTCGTCGGCGCGATTGTTGTCGGCGTGGCCGGCGTGGCCCTTCACCCAATGCCATTCGACCTGGTGCGGCTGAAGAGCTAAATCCAGCGCCTGCCACAGGTCCTGATTTTTGACCGGCTCCTTGGCCGCGGTGCGCCAGCCATTGCGCTTCCATTGCCGCATCCATTGCGTGATGCCCTGGCGGACGTACTGGGAATCGGTTACGACGGCAACCGCGCAGGGGCGCTTGAGGGCTTCCAGACCGGAAATGACCGCGGTCAGCTCCATGCGGTTGTTGGTGGTGGCGGGATCGCCGCCGGAAGCTTCCTTGAACTGATCGCCGAAGCGGAGGATATAGGCCCAGCCACCGGGGCCGGGATTGCCCAGGCAGGCCCCATCGGTGATGAGCGTAACGGCGGATTTGGATGCGGCGGGCATGGGAGATGGAAACGGGAGCTTGAACTTCGCGGGCCGGGCGACCAACCCGGCTGCGGCGCGCCCGCTCCAGATTGACGGCCGCGCTGGTGCGGGCTAGGCCAAGGCGCGGGTGATGAGCGCGTCCACGTGGCGCAGATGGCGATTGAGGTCGAAGGCGGCGGCGATGGTTTCCTTGGGCACGCGGCCGGAAATTTCCGGATCGGCTTCGATCAGGGCGCGGAAGTCGGCTCCGCTGCGCCAGCTTTCCATGGCATGCTTTTGCACCAACCGATAGGCGTCCTCGCGGGACATGCCGGATTCGGCCAGATCCAGCAGCAGCTGGCCGGAAAAGACCAAGCCGTGCGTGGATTCCAGATTGGCGCGCATGCGCTCCGGATAGGCGACCAGCTTCTCCACGATGTTGGTCATCTTCGCGGTCATGTAATCCAGAAGAATGCAGGAATCCGGCAGGATGACGCGCTCCACCGAGCTGTGGCTGATGTCGCGCTCATGCCAAAGGGCGATATTTTCCAGCGCCGCCTGAGCGTTGGCGCGGACCACGCGGGCCAAGCCGGAGATCTGCTCGCAGGTCACCGGGTTGCGCTTGTGCGGCATCGCCGACGAGCCCTTTTGCCCGGCGGCGAAATATTCTTCCGCCTCCCGCACCTCGGTGCGCTGCAGATGGCGGATCTCGACGGCGATTTTGTCCAGCGTGGAGGCGGCGATGGCCAGGGCGCAGAGAAAGGCGGCATGGCGGTCGCGCTGGATCACCTGGTTGCTGACCGGCGCGGGCTCCAGGCCCAGACGCCGGCAGATTTTGGCTTCCACGTCGGGGCCGAGATGGGCATAGGTGCCGACCGCGCCGCTGATTTTGCCCACGCGCAGATCCTCGGCGGCGGCAGCCAGGCGCTGGAGGTTGCGGCGGTTTTCCTGATGCCAAATGGCGAACTTCAGGCCGAAGGTGATGGGCTCGGCGTGGATGCCATGCGTGCGCCCGACCATGACCGTGGCGCGGAATTCCTGCGCGCGGCGCGCCAGGACGGCGCCCAGCTTTTCCAAGCCCTGGCGCAGCAGCGCTGCGGCGGCGCGGATTTGCAGCGCCTGGGCCGTGTCCACAACGTCGTTGGAGGTCAGGCCGTAATGCAGGAAGCGCGCTTCGGGCCCGACTTTTTCCGCCACCGCGGTGGTAAAGGCGATCACGTCGTGGCGAACTTCGGCCTCAATGGCGTGGATGCGCTGGAGGTCGAAGCCGCCGCGCTGGCGGATGGCGCGGGCGGCTTCGGCGGGAATCATGCCCAGCTCGGCTTCCACTTCCGCCGTGGTGGCTTCGACTTCAAGCCATTGCTCGAAGCGAAATTGCTCGGACCAAATGCGGCCCATCTCGGGTCGGGTATAGCGGGGAATCATGGGGAATCTCCGATGATAACAGCCGAATCATCGCCGGTCTGGCGGCCGGTCTGGCGCCGGTCTGGCGCCGCCCGCCGCATGGCTCCGCGATTTACCCGCGCCCGACTGCGATGGGCGCGGGGCGCCCTCCTACGTACGCGGCGCTGCCGTCCGCGCCGCTTGCCGTGCCCAGGGGTGCCGCGGCGCTCTCCATGGGAGCGCCGGCATCTTGCCGGCCGCGCCGCTTGCCGTGGCCCCGCGGCCGGCGGCGGCCTCCCAGCGGCTGGCCCGGCTCGGCGCTGGCGCCGCCGGCGGCGCGCTCGGCGGCGCGGTACTGGGCCTCGGTACGGTGGCCGGGAGAGGCCGATCCGGTTTAGGATGCCGGAGTGAGCCTGATTACGCTGACCACTGACTTCGGCTTTTCCGATCCTTACGTTGGGGCGATGAAAGGCGTGATCGCCAGCATCACTCCCGAGGCGCGCATCCTCGACCTGTGCCACGGCGTCGCGCCTTTCGACTTGCTGGACGGCGCGTACACGCTGGCGCAGGCGTACAGCTATTTCCCGGCGGACACGATCCACGTGGTGGTGGTGGATCCTGGGGTGGGGACGCCCCGGCGGCCCATCCTGGCGCGGGCGGGCAATCATTATTTCATCGCTCCGGACAACGGCGTGCTGTCGCTGGTCTACGACCGCGAGGAGTCCGTCACGGTGCGGCACATGACGGCGACGCATTATTTTTTGCCGCAGGTGGCGGAGACGTTCCATGGCCGGGACATCTTTGCGCCGGCGGCGGCGTGGCTGGCCAAGGGGGTCGAGACGGACAATTTTGGGGACGAGATCAAGGATTTCATCCGCTTCACGCTGCCCAAGCCGCGGAAGGATGCGGACGGGGTGCACGGCATCGTGCTGAAGACCGACCGGTTCGGCAATCTGATCACGAACCTGCGGCGCGAGGATGTGCCGGCTCTGAAGGCGCCGGCGGAGTTGCAGCTGACGGTGGGGAACGCCACCGTGACCGCGCTGCGCTCGGACTATGAGGAACCGGCGGCGGGGCGGCTGTTCGCGCTGTGGGGTTCGGCGGGGTATTTGGAGGTCTCCGCGCACAAGGCGGCGGCGGCGAGACTGGCCGGCGCGGAGCGCGGCGCGGAGGTCGTGGTCAAGGCTTAGCCGCGCGCCCTGGCATCGGGTGCCGCGGCTCTGCCGCCAATTTGACGGCGCGCTGGGAATGCCGCGCGGCAGCCGGTCAGAATGTCCCACGCTGACACCGGCGCGGCTGCCCCTGGGAGCGCGGGCCGCTGGCCCCCCGCCGCCGGGGCTCAGCCAGGCCGCCCGCGCCCCCCAAATAGCCTCCATGCATCGGCGCGGGCTGCGCCTTGACCTCAGGCACGGACAGCCTCGGGCCGCGTCGCCCCGGCTGCACCGCGGCTGCCTCCCGATGCACACCGCGCAGCGCCCGCGAGGAGCTGGGCGGCTGAGCCGCCCTGGGCTACACTGCGGCGTGGGGCAAACGGGCGTCGACACCGTAATCATCGCCGGCGGTGGCACTGGAGGACATTTGATTCCCGGACTGGCGGTGGCGCGCGAATTGGTGGCGCGCGGGGTGCGGCGCATCATCTTCGTGGGCACGGCGCGGGGCGTGGAGCGGACGCTGGTGCCGGCGGCGGGCTTTGATTTGGAGCTGATCGAGGTCGGCGGTCTGAAGCAGGTGGGCTGGCGAAAGACCTGGCGCACGCTGCGCGCCCTGCCCAAAGCGGTGAGCCAGTGCCGGCGGATTCTGCGCGCAACGGCGGCGCCGGTGGTGCTGGGCATCGGCGGCTACGCCAGCGGGCCGATGCTGCTGGCGGCGGCCCGGGCCAAGCGGCGGGTGGTGCTGCTGGAAATCAATGCCCGGGCGGGCCTGGCGAACCGGCTGGCGGCGCGCTGGGCGGATGCGGCGGCGGTAGCCTTTCCTGAGACGGCGCGGCAGTTTCGGCGCGGCGTGGTCACCGGAGTCCCGGTGCGGGAGGCGTTTTTCGCCGCGGCGGACCAGGCGCCCGAAACCCCGCCATTGGTGTTGGTCTTCGGCGGCAGCCAAGGCGCCCGGGCCATCAACCTGGCCATGGTGGAGGCGGCGCGCATCTGGAATGCCAAGGGATTGGGAATCCGGGCGATTCATCAGACCGGAGGGGGTGAATATAATCGAGTGCTGGGGTTGTATCGGCAAGCAGGAGTGGAAGTTGCGGCGGCTGGCGGCGCCGGCGAAGCGGCGCGCGGAAAGGGCGATCCGACGGTGACGACGACGGAAATCACGGTGCGGCCGTTTATTGACGACATGTCCGGAGCCATGGCGGCGGCGGCGCTGGTGGTCTGCCGCAGCGGGGCGAGCACGCTGGGGGAGCTGGCGGCGGCGGGACGGGCGGCGGTGCTGATTCCCTTCCCCGGCGCGGCCGACGACCACCAACTGCGCAACGCCCGCACCTATGAGGCGGCTGGCGCGGCGGCGGTCTTGGAGCAAAAAGATTTGAGCGGCGCGCGGCTGGCGGCGGAAATCGAAGGCCTGCTGGCGGCGCCGGAGCGCCGCGCGGCGATGGCCGCGGCGGTGCGGCAATGGGCCCGGCCCGGCGCCGCGGCGGCGATCGCGGATTTGGTGCTGGAGGAAGCGCCGGGCGGGGCGCAGGCCGCCCCGCGCGGCATGGAATGACAGGCGGAAACGCAACGATGATGCACTTTTCCCAAGCGCGGCGGGTTCATTTTGTCGGCATCGGCGGCATCGGCATGAGCGGCATCGCCGAGGTGCTGCTGACGCTGGGTTGGCCGGTCAGCGGCAGCGATCTGAAACCGTCGCCGGTGACCGACCGGCTGGCGCGGCTGGGCGCGCGCATTTACTTCGGCCACGCCGCCGAGAACGCCGACGGCGCGGAGGTCGTCGTCGTCTCCAGCGCCGTGGCGGCGGACAATCCCGAGGTGCTGGCGGCGCGCTCGCACAAGGCGCCGGTGATTCCGCGGGCGGAGATGCTGGCCGAGTTGATGCGCCTGAAATTCGGCATTGCGGTCGCCGGCATGCACGGGAAAACCACCACGACCTCGATGATCGCGCACCTGCTGGCGGCGGGCGGCCTGGACCCGACGGTGGTCGTCGGCGGGCGCGTGGACGCGCTGGGGTCGAATGCGCGGCTGGGCAAATCGGAATATTTGGTGGCGGAAGCGGATGAAAGCGACCGGTCGTTTTTGTCGCTCTCGCCCATTCTGAGCGTGATTACCAATCTGGACCGGGAGCATTTGGATTGCTACCGCGACCTGGAGGACATTCAGTCGGCTTTTGTCGCCTTCGCGCAGCGGGTGCCGTTCTATGGCGCCGTGCTGATCGGCGGAGATGAAGCGGCGGCGCGGGAAATCCTGCCGCGCATCCAGCGGCGGGTGCTGACCTACGGCTCCGAGGCGGGCAACGAACTGCGGGTCAGCGATCTGCGCCTGGAGCCCTGGTCGGTCGAGTTCAGCCTGAGCGCAACGCCGGCGGCGGCGGAGTTCTTCCAAGCGGCGGCGCAGCAGCCCTGCCCGCAGGAGCTGGGCCGCTTCCGCCTGAAGACGCCGGGGCGCCACAACGCTCTGAACGCGACCGCCGCGGTGGCGGCGGGGCTGCTGCTGGGTTGCGACCTGGAGACGATCCGCGCGGCGATTGCCGAGTTCGGCGGCGTGGACCGGCGCTTCCAGCGCAAGGGCGTGGTCGGCGGTGTGACCGTGGTGGACGACTACGGCCATCACCCCACGGAGATCGCGGCGACGCTGGCCGCGGCGCGAAGTTGCGGATTTGGCCGCATCGTGATGATCTTCCAGCCGCACCGGTACACGCGAACGCAGAAGCTGCACCAGGAGTTCGTGCGGGCGCTGGCGGCGGCCGATCAAGTGATCTTGCTGGATATTTATCCCGCTAGCGAAGCGGCGATCCCCGGCGTCACCTCGGCGGGATTGGTCGCGGATTTGCAGGCGGCGGGCGTGGCGGCGGAATATGCCCCCAACGCCGCGGCGGCGGTGGCGCGGGCGATCGAGCTGGCGGCCCCCGGCGACGTGATCCTGACGCAGGGAGCGGGCAACGTTTCGGCCCTGGCGGAGAAGCTGCTGGCGGGACTGAAACTGCGGCCCACGGCGGTGGTGCAGGCGGCGGCGCGGCGCGGATAGGGTGGTGCGGGCGCCCGCGGCGGGAAAGCGATTTCCGCCGCCGCCCGCGGAACAATTGCACATATGCCGAAGCGGCCAGCATCCGATGCCCCGACGCGCGACGACGCAAGTCCGTCGCGGGCGGCGGCGCCCGAGGAGTTGGACGCCGCCAGCGACGCTGGCGGCGAAGGCGCGGGCGGCGGCTATCGGCGGCGCACGCGCCCGGTGCGGGTACGGCAGCGGCGGGAAGCGGCAATCGCCGCCCGCGTGGTCCGCGGGCTACGGAGTCTGTGGCCGCTGTGGGCGGTCTTGGTGATGGCGTGGGTCATCTACCGTGTGGCGACGACCAGCCCCGCCTTCGTGCTGAACGGTTCCCGCGATGTTGCGGTCTCCGGAGCCCCGATGGTGCGCCGGTCCGCGGTGCGCTCGATCTTCGCGGCGGATGTCGGGCGCAATATCTATTTCATTCCGCTGGCGGCGCGCGAGCAGGCGCTGGAAAAGCTCCCTTGGGTGCGGCGCGCGGCGGTGCTGCGGATTTGGCCGGATCATCTGCGCGTGCAGTTGCGGCAGCGCAAGCCGGTGGCGTTCGCGCGCCGGGGCACGCAACTGATGCTGATTGATGCGAAGGGCGCTCTGCTGCCCCTGCCGCCGCGGGCGCAGTATCAGTTTCCGGTGCTGACCGGACTGAAATTCGGCCCCGGGGCGCGGGAGGAGCGGCAGGCGCAGGTGGCGCAGTTCTTGGCGGTGCAGGACGCGCTGGCGCCCGCTCGGGTGGAGGCGGAGATTTCCGAGGTGGACGTGGCCGACCCGGCCAACACCATCCTTGCATTGCCGCAGCGGGATGGAGAGACGATCCGGCTGGAGCTGGGAAATCAGGATTATTTGGCGCGATACCGCCTGTATGCGGCGCACATCGCCACCTGGCGGTCGGAGTATCCGAATCTGCGCTCGGTGAACCTGCGGTATCCCGGGCAGGCAATTTTGGATTCGGGGCAAAGCGGCACGGCGCGCAAGCGAACGCAATAAGGCGCACGGTTCGCGCGGGCGCCGCCGCCGCCGGCGGCGGGGAACCACGGGAAACGCATGGTAAGTTGAAGGTTATCCCTGTTCGCACGCCCATGCCGCCCGCCGCACCGTTGGCCGTACTCGACCTCGGCACCGCCAAGACCGTGCTGGCGGTCTGCGAAGAACGCGATGGCGCGCTGCACTACCTGGCGCATGGCGAGGTGGAATCGCGGGGACTGCGCAAAGGCCAAGTGGTTCAGTTGGACTTCGCCACCGAGGCGGTGAAGGAAGCGGCGGCGCTGGTCGAGGCGCGGACGGGCTTCCCGCTGGAACGTGTGTTTCTTAGCCTGACCGGCGCCCAGCCCATGGCGCTGGCCAGCCAAGCCGGGGTGGCGCTGGCGTCGCGCAGCCGGGAGGTGACGCGGGACGACGCGCGGCGGGCGCTGGAGCTGGCGCGGAACCTGGACCTGCCCAGCGACCGGGAAATGCTGCACGTGCTGCCGCAGGAGTTCGTGCTTGATGGCCAGGGCGGAGTGCGCGACCCGGTGGGCATGCTGGCCAGCCGCCTGGAGGCGCGCGTCTTCATCCTAACCGTGGCGGCGGTGGCGCAGCACAATGCCGTGCTGGTGGCCAACCGCGCCGGCCTGGAGGTGGAAGAGATCATCTTCGCGCCGTTGGCTTCGGCGGAGATCTTGCTGAAGGCCGAAGACCGGGAGATGGGCGTCGCGGTGGTGGACATCGGGGCGGGCTCGACCAGCCTGATGGCCTACCTGCACGGCGCGCCGTTCCACGCCACCGCCATTCCGGTCGGCGGCGAGCACTTCACCAACGACTTGGCGATCGCGTTCAACATCCCCCGCGAAGAGGCGGAGCGGATCAAACTGGCGTTCGGCTATGCCACCGCCGCGGACATTAATGACGCCACGCTGGTGGAAGCGCCCAGCCTGGCGGGCCGGCCGGCGCGCGAGCTGCCGCAGCGGCGGATCTGCGAGTGCCTCGAGAGCCGGGCGCGGGAACTGACGCAACTGCTGCGCGACGATTTGACCCGCGCGGGCTTGCTGCGCGGCCTGGGCGCGGGGATTTATTTGACCGGCGGCGGCGGCAAGCTGGCGGGCTTCGCGGAATTGCTGGAAGAAGGGCTGGAAATGCCGGTGCGGGTGACGGCGCCGGAATTGGTGAATGGCATGCCGCAAAGCCTGGCCGCCCCGGAATACAGCTTTCTGGATGGGGCGTGCTGTTATGGGCACCGGGTGCGATATCATCGTCCGCCGCCCCGCAAACCCTGGGAGAAGTGGCTGGACCGGGCGCGCCGCTTTTTGGACTGAATGCCTGCCGCGGGGCCCAGCACGGCCGCCTACGCCTGCGTGGACGCGGAGCGGGCGGGCGGCGGGTCGGGAGTATAGGTGGGCCGGCCGAAAACGGTCTGCTGCCAGCTTTTCGCCAGGGCGGCCCGCACCTTGGCTTCATCCCGCCAATCGGCATACGGCCACGCGAATGGGGGAAGCGGGGCAGGAAGCAAATTGGAGAGATGGCGGCGCAGAGCGGCGTCGGCCAAGGAATAGCCGTGATTTTGCAGCACGGCGGCCTCGGCGGGACTGAAGGCGTCAAGGTCGGTGCGGATGGCGGCAATCACAGTCGCCGCGAGATCGGCGGAATAACCGGGAGCGCCCGGCTGATAATGGGCGGTGGCGCTGGCGATGCCCCAATAGGCGCCGTGCATTTGTCCGGAAAGAAAACTGGCGATCAGCCAACGCTTGCGCACGGCGGTGGTTTGGTTGGCCATGACCGCAACGTCACGGCGTATTTGGCTCAGCCAAATGCCGCCGTCAGGGGCGAAGGCGAACGGCGCGCCGCCATCGCTGACGAGGAGCAAGGCATGGTCGCGCCAAATCGGCTCCAGGCCAAGATTGTCGTAGACGCCGCCGTCGGCTAGGCGCAGCCCGCGGACGTCGCGGTCGCGCGCGGGTCCGGGGTGAACGGAGCCGCCATGGAGTTCCCGCGGGGACACGCGGGCGCGCAACGGGCTGAAGTACGGCGGGAATGCCGAGGACGCGGCTACGGCGCGGCTGAGATCGGCATTGGCGCCGTGCGGCGCGGCATAGCCCGCGGCATAGTCGCCGATGCGGTCGCGTTCAAAACGCCAGTCCATTCCGAAGGCGACATCGGTGGCGGCAAAACAAAATCGCGGGCGGACCGGCAGGCTGGGCAGTTGGCGGCCCAAGGTCAGGCGCCGGTACTGGGCGGCCAGCAAATCCGTATTCGAGCGCGAGCGTAGCAGATTCCAGGGCAGGAAGGCGCCAAATAGCGGGCCGGAGCGAATGTTGCGGGCGGTAAAGTCGCGCAGCGGTTGGGCGATGCGGCGATCGAAATCGGCGATCGGGACCGGCGCCGCGGCGTCCGCTCCACCCCGCCCAGCGCCGGTCCCTGCCGCGGTTCCAGCGCTAGCCGCGGACGGCGAAGGCCAGCCCGTAGCCAGCGCGGCTAGGGCGATCGAACCGCCCGAGACGCCGACGATGGTGTCGAGACCTGTCAGCAGGCCGTATTCATTCAGGCGGCGCAGTGCCCCTAGGTGAAATAACGTCGCGCGGAACCCGCCGCCGGAAAGAGCCAGGCCGGCGCCGGCGCGTGTCGCGCCGGGCAGATATGGGGCGGCATCGGCGGGAACATCCATCACAGCGACCGCAGCCACAAAATATACTGGGCAGAACTATACCCGAGCGGGGACGATAGCGGCCATGAAAAAAGCGGTAGAACGGGAACGCAATAAGGGTTATTACCGCGTACTGCACATCCCCATTTGGGTGTGGGTGTTCTTCGTCTTGCCGGGTCCCCTGACCTATCGGCTTTATCTGCACGGGCCGAACCGGTGGCATTGGTTATGGCTGGCGGTCGTGGCGGCGGTCTGCGCCTGGCGCGGCGCGGCCGGGCGGCTGCCGGGCACGGAACATCGGCCCTATGTCACCTATTACGGCGTGGATCAAGCCAATCTGTCCTATCGCGTGGTCTGCTACACCGCGGCCTGGATTGATTTGCTGGTGCCGTATGCACTCAACCTGATCGCCCTGCTCATCGCCGCGGGAGGCGGGCCTTGGCGGATGCGCGTGCTCTACGACCGCTGGTATTGGCTGCTGGCGGCGGCTGTGGTGGCGGCGACCTGGCTGAATTGGACGCCGCGGGCACGGCGCTCCACTCGGGGCGAGGGCGCGGAACGGGCATGGTTCTATGTGGCGATTTGGACCGTGGTGCCGGCGCAGGTGGCGGGCTGGGCGATGTGGCGGCTGGGACGCTGGCTGGCGTTGCCGCCAGGTGAGCTGAACGCCACGCGGCTGCCGCGCACGCAACGGTACTACGCCGGCAAGGCCGCCGCCGGCATCTAGCAATAGGCGGAGCCCTCCCCGGCGCCTAGCGTCGTGCAATCGCCGCCACGCCGTGCCTGGCTTCGTTCAGCGCCACGCTGAGCCTGGCTTTCCTTAGCGCCACGCCGAGCGTGGCTTTCCTTGGCGCCACGCCGAGCGTGGCTTCGCCGGCTCGGGCTGCGCCCGTCGCGGGGCCCGCCTACCAATAGGACACGACAGGCCCGCGAGGCGTTGCGGCATCCAAATTGGTTGGCGCGGGGACCCCTCGAAACGTTGCATTTAAGCCCGCACGCAATTGAAAACAAAGGATCGGCGATGCAACATGCCCGGTTGCGTTCGGCCTCTATTCCGAACGCAGCAGGCCATGCGCAGCGGCGGGATGGCCGCCGCTAGCCGAGGCGGGGAAGTAACTGGCCGGTCTGCCGGCGGTAGGCGTCAAACTCCACCCCAAAGTGCTGGCTGAGCAGGGCGTCTTCCCGGCGAGCGCGGCGGAGAAAGCACAGCGTCAACAGGACAACGCCGGGCAGCGTCCATGGCTGGGCCGCGGCGACGGCAGTGCCGGTTGCGGCTAGGATAAGGCCGGTATAAAGCGGATGGCGGATGCGGCGATAGGGTCCGTTTTGCACCAGTCGGTGGTCTTGCTTCAGCGCGACGACCCCGCTCCAATACCGGCCCAAGACGAAGCGGGACCAGACGGTGAGCGTGAGCCCGGCGGCCGCGGCCGCGGCCCCGGCATATTGCCACCAGGGGTGGTGGGCCAGCGTGGCCTGAAGCGCGCCGGCGCGGGAAACGCCGATGAACAAAAACGCGTAGCCGGACCACAATAGCAGCGCGTCGAGCAGGCGGTGCGGAGCCTTCTCGCGAACCCGAATGCGGTTGGTGAAGAGAGCGGTGGCGAGAAAATAAACGCCGCAAGCGACCCACGCGACCCAAGCGATGGCGACCGGGGCAGCCAGTGAAAGGCCAGGAAAAGTTTCGACGCGCATACGATGTGAGGATGAAGTCGGGACCGAACCCCTAGCGCCGGTTGCGGGGTCAGCCCCCGGCGGATACGGCGCGCGCCTTGGGCTCGGACGACGCCTTCGGGTCGGCGGCGCGAATAATTTCCAGTGCTCCCGCCACCAGGCCGCCGAGGTCGGCGAGGTTAGCGGGAAGCAGCACCATCGTTCCCGCCTTGGCAATATTGCCAAACTGCGCGACATAATCTCGCGCCACCTGCAGTTGCAGGGCCTCCAGCCCGCCGGGGTTGGAGACGGCCGAGGCGATGGTGGCGATGGCGTTACTGGTCGCCTTGGCCACCAGCTCGATAGCCTGGGCCTGACCCGTGGCGCGATTAACCGCCGCCTGCTGCTCGCCCTCGCTGCGGTTGATCTCCGCCTGCCGCTGGCCCTCGGCCAGGTTGATCTGCTGCGCCCGGTCGCCTTCGGATTTTGCCACCACCGCGCGCCGCTCCCGCTCGGCGGTGATTTGCAGCTCCATCGCCTTGACGATCGCCGCCGGCGGCGTGATATCGCGGATCTCATACCGCAGGACCTTGACGCCCCAGCCCACGCCCGCCTCATCCAGCGCCTGGACGATCTCCGCGTTGATGGTGGCCCGGGAGCTGAGGACGACATCCAGGTCCATCGTGCCGACCGCGGAGCGCAGCGTGGTCTGCGCTAACTGGGTGATGGCGAGGCGATAATCGCTGGAACCGTAGGACGCCAGCTTGGGGTCCGTGATCTGGTAATAGAGCACGGCGTCGACGGTCACTTGTGTATTGTCCTTGGTGATGCACACTTGCGGCGCCACGTCCATCGGCACCTCGCGCAGGTTATGGCGGTAAGCCAGCCGATCCACGAAGGGCACCAAGAAATTGAGGCCGGCGGTCAGCGTCTCATGATAGCGGCCAAGGCGCTCCACGACCCAGGCGCTTTGCTGCGGGACAATGCGAATCGCCTGGCCCAAGATCAAGACGACGATGAGCAGGATGACAATGGCGGCGATGAGGAACATGGCTGCGTGCGCTCCCTAGTGAACCAGTTTCAGCAGGCTGCCTTCCATGGCGGCGATCTTGAGGCGGTCGCCGGGCGCCGGCGGCGGGCCGTCATATACGGCGTCCCATTCGCTGCCGCGGTAGGCCACGCGCAGGCGGCCGGCCTCGGCGCGCAGTACGCGGACCTCCGCGCCGGGTTGGGCGGCGGCGTAATTGGGCGCGGCGCGCAGCCAGCGCCGCCGCGCGATCCGGGCCAGGTCCAAACCTACCAGGCCGGTCCCGGCGATCACCCACAACTGCGCGGCCAGCCCGGATTGCGGCCACAGGGCGACGGCCGCGCCGCAGAACAGAGCCGCTGCAACCGCCAGCAGATAGTAGGTGTGGTGCAGCAGTTCGACCATGAGCGCGACCACCGCCAACGTCAGCCAGAACCATGCCAGGTCGGTCACCATTCCCTGCTCCCGCGCCCCCCTTTACGGGGGTCGGCTCATAGTAGCCGAGCGGCCGCCCGGCGGCAAGGACGCACCGGATTAGGGCTCGCGCAGCGTGCGCGCGGGGTCGAGGCGGAGGGCGCGGCGCAGGGGGAGATAGACCGCAGCGAGGCTGGCGGCGGCTAACAGCATCGCAGCGCCAAGGAACGGCACGGGGTCCGCCGATGAGATGGCATAGAGCCAGTGCGCCATGGCGCGGGCCGCGAACCAGGCGGCGAGCAGGCCGACTGCCAAACCCGCGGCCATCAGACGGACCGCGTCGAATCCGACCATGCGGGTCAGGTCCCGGCGCGTAGCGCCGAGCGCGAGGCGAATCCCAAACTCGCGGCTACGCTGCGCCGCGGCGTAAGCAAAAACACCGTAGACCCCAAGGGCGGCCAGAAGCAGCCCAAGAAACGCAAATGCGGCGAGCACAGCGGCGCGGAAGCGGGGACCGGCGCGATTTTTGGCGACCACGGCGGACAGGGGATGGAGGAAGGAGATGGGCACGGACCCGAGCACTGACCAGATCTGCTGCCGGAGCGCGCGGCGCCAATAGGGCCAATGCGCCGCCGCCGGGCCACGCGTGCGCAGCAGGAGGCCTACACCTGTGTAACGCGGGAGATCTTGGAACAGCGAGGTATAGATCTCCGGGGGCGGGGCGCTGACGCGGAGGCGGTTGTCGCGGGCGTCGCCGACGACGCCGATTACGCGCGCGGCCCAAAGTTGGCCATGCCAGTGGATGACCATCTGCCGGCCGAGCGGATCTCCACCGTGCGGCCACCCCTCGCGGGCGAAGGCGCGATTGATGATGGCCACCTCCGGCGTCCCACGGCGGTCAGCGGCGGAAAAATCCCGGCCACGAAGCAAGGGAATGCCCAGTAGGCGGAAATAACCCGAGGTAACGGCGCGGTGGTGGAAACCCGTTACTACGGCCCGCCCGGCATGGACCGGCGGCTCGAAAAAAGTCATGCCGGCCAGCAGCGGCGCGCCAGTCAGCGCGGCACCAGCGGCGCCCGGAATGGCGCGGGCGCGGTGGACCAGCTGCCTGTAAAGGGCTAGGCGCTGGCTGGCATGCGGGTAGTCCCTCCTCGGTATGGCGAGGTAGGCGGTGACGACGCGGCGTGTCCGGAGGCCGACCGGCGTGGCGGCGATGCGGGCAAAGCTGCGGACCAAAACTAGCGCGCTGACCAGCAGCACGGCGGCCAAGGCCATCTCCGCGGGCAACAGCAAGCGGCGGGCGGTGGCGGAGCCGGCGGAGGCGGTGCCCGGGCCGCCGCCTCGCAGGGTCGCCTGCGGGTCGCGGCGAAGCGACTGTCGCGCCGGCCACCATCCCGCGATCAGACCGGTGAGCAGGGCGGCGCCGAAAGCAAACAGCGCTAGCGGACCGTTGGTCCGCGCCGCGGCCGGCAGCCACCCCGGCGGAGCCAAGAGCCGGATCGCCTTCAGCGCTCCGTACGCTAATGCCAAGCCGAGCCCGCCCCCCGCAATGGCGAGCAGGAGAGCCTCGGTCAGCGTCAGCGCCATGATGGCGCCGGGGCCCGCGCCGAGAGCCATGCGCAGCCCGAATTCGCCCCCACGGCGCCAGCCGCGCTCCAGCAGTAGGTGGGCAACGTTAACAACGGCAATCAGCCAGAGCAAGATGGTCGCGGCGAATAGGATGGCCAGCGGGGCTTGCGCATGACCGACGGTCTCGGCAACCAGCGGCAACGCGATGAGGCGCCAACGGGGGCTGGGCCGGGTGGCGGCGGGCAACCGGGAGTCGAGCGGCGCCAGTTGCGCTTGGAGTTGCGCCAGCGTACCGTCGGGCCGCAGGCGGGCAAGGACGCTCGTGTCACCGCTGCCAAAGCTGGTCAAAAGGCGACGGTGGGCGGTGGAAAGGCCAAGCCAAATGTTGGTCTTGGCGGGAAACCCAGGAATGAGAAGGGTGGGGAAATCAAAACCGCGCGGGACGACGCCAGTGACCGTAAAAGCGGCGCCGCCAAGGCAAATCGTCTTGCCAATGGCATCGCGCGGGCCACCGAGACGCACGGCCATCTGGCGGCTGATCACCGCGGATCGGCCGGATGGAGCGGCCACGGCAGCGCCGAGCAGGGAGAAGAAGCGGCGCGACACCAGCGCGGTGTCGGTCTGCAAGCGGCGGCCGGCGAGACGCCATACAGCCGGGCCGGCGACGTATTCGGCGGAGGGGCCTAAAGCCGGCGCCCGCCGCGCCAATGCCGCACCCGCACGACGGAAGCCGACGTCGAGATGCGCGTAGCGCGGACTGTGCAGCCAAATGTTGACCAAGCGCCCGGCGTGAGGATATGGCAAAGGACGGATCCAAGCGGCTTCCGCCAAGGAAAACATGGCCGTGGTCGCGCCGATGCCAAGCGCCAACGTCAGGACGATGCTGACGGTGAAGACCGGCGCTCGGCGCAGGCGGCGAAGGGCGTAGCAGATGTTTTGGCCTAGCGTCGGAATCATACGGCTATGGCCCCCTGCATACTATAAAGCTGATGGCCAGCAGCGGGACGAGATGGGGCAGGCTCGGGCCGGCCGCGGCGGCGGCGGTGGCGCTGCTGTTGGCGGTGGCGGCGGCCGGGCAAGGGCGCGCGCCGATGCCGCCGCGGACGAACGCCGCGGCGGGGGCCGCGGGTTCCCGCGAGTCGCGAGCCAGGGGCGCAGCGTCCGCCAACCAGACGGGAGCCGCCGCCGCGACCGCCGCCACGCGCAGCGGTGGCCAGGTGGCGATGGTCATTGCCGGGCGCGCTCTCAGCGCGGCCGAGTATCGCCGCAAGCTGGCGGCGCTGGACGCGCCCGCGCCGGAGTCGCTGCCGCCGGCGCTGCGGCGGCAGGAGGCGCGGAGCTTTCTGCGCTTCGCCATGCTGCTGGCGGCGGCGCGGCGGGCGGGCCTGCAACACAACGCGGCCTTTCAGCAGCGGTGGCGCGCTCTGGGAGAAAAGCTATTGGTGCAGACCTTTTTGGCGCGGCTGCAGGCGCGGGCGGCGGATATTCCGCCGGCCATGGTGACGGCCTATTACCGGCGCCATCGCTCGCAATACGCAAGCCTTGCGCCGCAGGAGGCGCGCTCGCGCATCCGCGGCGTGCTCTTTCATCGCCGCTACCGCGCGGCGATGGAAGCGCTGCGGCGGGCGTTTCGGGCGCGGTTGAACGGCGCGTATTTCGGCGCGCCGGCCCAACGATGAGCGCCGCCAAACCATCTTCTGGCGCTCGGCGGCCGGCGTCCCCGGCGCCCGGCACGCGGCCCAGCGGCGTGGCGCCGGAAGACGCGCCGCGGTACGTGCGGCAAATGTTCGACCGCATCGCTCCCCGCTATGACCGGGCCAATCATTTCCTGTCGCTAGGCGTGGACGTCTATTGGCGCTGGCGCACGGCGGCGGCGGTGGACCAAATGCTGGCGGCGACCGGAGCCGCCCAGGACGCCCCGGTGCTATGGGACGTTTGCTGTGGCACCGGCGACTTGGCGCTGGCGCTGGCGCGCCGATCGTCGCGGCGGCGGCGGGGCTGGCGCGTCTATGGCGGCGACTTCACCCACCGCATGCTGGTGCTGGCGAACGAAAAGAGCCGCGCCGCGCGGGCCCCGGGCGGCGTTGCGGGATGGGTGGAGGCGGACAGCCTGCGGCTACCGGCGCCGGACGCATCCCTGGCGGCGGTGACCACCGGATTCGGCTTCCGCAACTTGGCGGATTACCGCGGCGCGCTGGCGGAATTCGCGCGGGTCTTGCGGCCCGGAGGCGTGCTCGCGATCCTGGAGTTTTCCCAGCCGGCAATCCCCGGATTGCGCGCGGCCTACGGCTGGTATTTCCATCGCCTGCTGCCGCGCATCGGCGGCTGGCTCTCCGGCAGCGGCGAGCCGTACCGCTATCTCCCCAGTTCGGTGGACCGCTTCCCCGCCCCGCGCGAGCTGGCGGCATGGATGGCCACGGCGGGTTTTGCGGAAGTGAAATTCCGGCGGCTCAGCGGCGGCATTGCCACGCTGCACACCGCGCGAAAACCAGCGAATTGAACGTGCCGTTCTGGGCAGCTGGGCCAGAACAGCGAACCCCTGGGCGGAGATCAATGAACGGCCCGCGGGATAGACCGCACCCTGGGTCGCGGCGGCCAGCCGCGGATACCGGCGCGCCCCGGCGCTGGGCCCTGCCGGCGCCGTTGGCCCCCGGCCCGCGCCGAGACGCTGCGCTGGCCTGGGGCTGGCCGCCCTGCCGCATGTCGCGGCCAGCTCGCGCCGATTTTGCCTGAAGTGCAAACGGCGCGAACCCCCGCGCACGGCGAACATCCGGCTAAGCCGCCCCGTTCTGGGCGCCCCGCGTAGCGGAGCCGCGGCGGGACCCCGGCGGGCGGCGACGAACGTCCGCCGGCGCCCAAGCACTTGAACGTTGCCGCGAGTCAGGCGGGCTACTTCTTGGCCAGCTCCTTCTCCGCCAGGAACCAGTCGTGCTGCTTCAGGCTGCTGTCGGCGACGCGCTTTTCCGCATCGGCCTGGGTTTGCGGCGGCGGCAGAACGACGTTCTGGCCGTGCTTCCAGTCCGCGGGCGTGGAAACGCCGTACGCGTCGGTGGTTTGCAGCGCCTCGAAGACGCGCAGAATCTCATCCACGCTGCGGCCGGTGGACTGCGGGTAATACAGAATGGCGCGGATGACCTGCTTGGGATCAATGAAGAAGACCGCCCGCACCGGCGCGGTGTCGCTGGCGCCGGGATGGATCATGCCGTAGGCCTGCGACACGCGGGTGTCGAGATCCGCGACCACCGGGAACTGCACCTTGACCTTGGCGTTTTGCTCCAGATTGCGCATCCAGGCGATGTGGGAAAAGATGCTGTCCACGCTGACGCCGATGGGCTGCACGCCCAGGGCCTGGAAATCCGCGTAGCGGCGCGCGAATTGGATGAACTCCGTGCTGCAGACTGGCGTGAAGTCGGCGGGATGGGAGAACAGCATCACCCATTTGCCCTTGTAATCGCTAAGGTGGATGACCCCTTGCGTGGACTTCGCCTCGAAGTCGGGAGCGGGATCGTTGATGCGGGGCAGGCTCCTGGGAGCGGCGCCATTTTCAATGCTCATGAACCGTATCTCCTTCAAGAAATGAAAAAGCCCACCGTTTGGTGGGCCTGTTGGAAATCGGCTTCCGCCAAGGCGGAAGGTGCGAAAAACGGGATCAGGCGCACCGGGAGCGGGATGGAACACAACAACAACACATCCGCCGGGCGACCATGGAAACGATCATATCATGGCTGGCCGGAAGGTCCGGATCCATAGCCGAAGCGCACCAAGCGCTGAGCGGATCGCGCGTAGCCCTCCGGCGTCAGGCCGTGAACGCCGGAGCCGTCAATCCAACGGTTGTAGAAGTTGAACAGGGCGCAGACGGTGATTGCGTCGTACACCGCCGATTGGCTCCAGCCGGCGGCGAGCACGGCGGCGACATCGGCGCCAGTGATGCTGGCCGGCGCGCGGTTGAGGCGCGCGACGAAGGCGAAGAGCGCGCGTTCAGCGTCGGGGATCGGAGCTTGGTGAAAATCCGCCAGCACCGCCTGTACCCGCGCCGCATCGCCCAGCAGTTCCGCCGCGACCGCGGCGTGGCTGCCGGTTCAAAATTCGCAGTCGTTGCCGCGGGAGGTAAACGCGGCGATCAGTTCGCGCAACCCAGGGGACAGGTCCGAGGGGCCGCGCAGCACGGCTTGGGTGAAGGCGGCGAGGTGCTGCGTGGCCTCCGGGCGGTAGGCGAACAGGTGGAAAATCTGTGGCGGCTGCGCGCCCTGGGAGCGGGCGGCGGCGACCAAGGCGCCGTAGGGTCCGCCGCCGGGCCCGGCTTCGACTTCGGGGAGATACATCACTTCCATCATTCGCCTCCAACGCTTCTAGCGAGGAGCACCATAGCCCCGCGCGGCACCCAGCCCCGCCTACGGCGGGGCGTCCCGCTGCCGAATTTCCGTCGCGACCGGGCTGCCGGTGTCAGGATGCCCGCGGCCGCGGGAGGAAAACAATGCCCAGAAGCGGCTACCGCCAGCCCCCAAAACCAATTAGCCGCCGCCGGGGGCTGTGGGGTATGCTTTGGGGTTCCATCTTGGGACGGCATCGGGAGAAAGCGAATGATCCAGGTTTGGCGGCGGTACGGGCTGCTGGCGACGGTGGCCCTAGCGTTGGCGGCGGGACTGTGGGCGGCGGCGCCGAGCGGCGGCGTCAGCCCCAGTCTGTTCAACGGCATGAAATGGCGGCTGATCGGCCCCTTCCGCGGCGGCCGCACCGAGGCGGTCACCGGCGTGCCGGGACATCCTGACACCTTTTATCTAGGCGCGGTAGCAGGCGGGGTGTGGAAAACCACCGACGCCGGCAATACCTGGCGGCCCATCTTCGATAAAGAACCGACGCAGGCGATCGGCGCCATCGCCGTCGCGCCGTCGGACCCCAATGTCATCTATGTCGGCACCGGCGAATCGGACCCGCGCACCGACACCACCTACGGCGATGGCATGTACAAATCGGTGGACGGCGGGCGGACCTGGACGCGCATAGGGCTGCGCAAGACGCGGCACATCGCGGGCATCGTGGTGGACCCGCACGATCCCAACCGCCTGTGGGTGGCGGCGCTGGGGCGCGTGTATGCGCCCAGCACCGAACGCGGCGTGTATCGCTCCGAGGACGGGGGCAAAACCTGGCAGCGGGTGCTGTATGTGAACGATCAGTCGGGCGCCACCAGCATCGCCATGGATCCGCGCAATCCGCATATCTTGTTCGCGGCGCTGTGGCAGGTGCGGCGCTGGCCGTGGAAGCTGGTCAGCGGCGGACCGGGCAGCGGGCTGTACCGTTCCCTCGACGGCGGCGTTACCTGGAAGCGAATGGATGGCCACGGCTTCGCCGCTGGCGTGCTGGGAAAAATGAGCGTCTCGGTCGCCGCCAACGGCGAGCGGGTCTACGCGCAGGTGGAAGCGAAGAAAGGCGGGCTGTACGTTTCCAACGATCTGGGCGGCCATTGGAAGCGGGTGAATTCCTCGCAGAGCTTCCGGCAGCGGGCGTGGTACTTCACCACCATCCTGGCCGACCCGGTCAAAACCAACACCGTCTATGAGATGAACGTCAATTTCTACCGCTCCACCGACGGCGGAGAAATTTTTCATCGCATGCACGTGCCGCATGGCGATAACCACGCCATGTGGATCGCGCCGCGGCACTCCAAACGGATGATCGTGGGCAACGACGGCGGCGCGACCATCTCGCTCAACAACGGGCATAGCTGGAGCACGCTGGACAACCAGCCCACCGCGCAGTTCTATCACGTCGCCTTGGACAACCGGGATCCCTTCTACGCCTACGGCGCGCAGCAGGACAACTCGTCGGTCGCCATCGCCAGCGCCAGCAAATGGGGTGCGATCACCCAGCGGGATTGGTATCCGGTCGGCGGCGGAGAGAGCGGCTATATCGCCCCCGATCCGCTCAACTATCACATCGTCTACGCGGGCGCCTATTTCGGCATTCTGACCCGCTTCAATTTGCACACTGGCATCGCCCAGGACGTTTCCGTCTGGCCCGAAGATCCCGATGGAATGCCGGCGGCGGGCCGCAAGCTGCGCTTCACCTGGACCGCGCCCCTGATCTTCTCTCCCGAGAACCCGCATCTGTTGTACACCGCGGCGCAATATCTGTTCGCGAGCACCAATGGCGGCATGAGCTGGCGGCGCATCAGCCCCGATCTGACGCGCAACGACAAGAGCAAGCAAGGGCCGTCGGGCGGTCCGATCACCAAGGACCAAGCCAGCGCCGAATACTACGACCTGATCTTCACCATCGCGCCTTCGCCCAAGCAGGCGGGCGAGATCTGGGTGGGCACCGACGACGGCCTGGTTCAGCTCACGCGCAACGGCGGCAAGAGCTGGCGAAACGTGACGCCGCCGACGCTGCCGGCATGGAGCAATATCAGCCTGATTGACGCCTCGCCGTTCGATCCGGCCAGCGCCTACGTGGCGGTGAACCGGTATAAAAACGGCGACAAGGAACCGCTGATCTTCATTACCCACGACTACGGCCGGACCTGGACCGAAAATGTGGACGGTCTACCCAAAGTGGGGCCGGTGCGCGTGGTGCGCGAGGATCCGGTGCGCCGCGGCTTGCTGTACTGCGGCACGGAGCGGGGCGTTTATGTCTCCTTCAACGATGGCGGGCATTGGCAGCCGCTACAGCTCAACCTGCCGCATGTCCCGGTTCGGGATTTGGCGATCCAGGATGGGGAGCTGGTGGCGGCGACCCATGGCCGGTCGTTCTGGATTCTGGATGACTTGAGCCCACTGCGGCAAATCCATGTGGGTATGGCGGCGCAAGCGGCGATCCTCTACCGCCCGGAGACCGCGTATCAGATGCACCTGCCCAGCTTCCATGTCCGCCCGGGCATGGCGGCAGGGCAAAATCCGCCCTCTGGAGCGGTGCTCGACTATTACCTGAAGGCGGCGCCCAAGACGCCGATTTCCCTGGACATCTACAACGCGCAGGGACGGCTGGTTCGCCAGTTCACCAGCGTCAAGCACAAGCTGCCCCCGCCGCCGAAGGATTACTACGCGCATCGCGCCGGTCCGCCGCCCGCTCTGCCGGCGAAGGCGGGAATGAACCGCTTCGTCTGGGATCTGCGCGGCCCGAAGCCGAAAGAGATCCTCAACGCCATCTACGACGAAGGCAATTCCATCGGCGTCTCCGTGGTTCCCGGGCGTTATACGATCGCGCTGACGGCCGACGGCCACACCTACCGCCAGCCGCTGGTCGTCCGCCCCGATCCGCGTCATCCCGTGTCCGGCGCTGCGCTGGCGGCGCAGCACCGCTTGATGGAACAACTGCGCGCTGGGGTGAAAGCCGATCACGACGCGGTGTTCGGACTCCAGGCGCTGCATCAGGAGCTGACCGCCCTGATCGCGCATCTGGCGAATGGCCCCAAGGCCGCGCCGGTGAAAGCCGCGGCGGCGCGCCTTGACGCCAAGGTGCTGGCCCTCGAAAACCGCTTCTATCAAACCAAAGCTAGCGCCAGCGAGGAGATGCTCAACTATCCCATCGAGTTGAACAGCCAGTTGGGCTATTTGGAAAACGCCGTGGACAGCGGCGAAGACGCGCCGACGGCGCAGCAGCAGGCCTATGCCAAGGTGCTGCTGGGCAAGCTGCAACACGCGCTGGCCCGCTGGGAAGCTCTCCGCACGCGCGACCTCGCCGCCATGAACCGGCGGATGAAGGCGGCGCACATTCCGCCGCTGTTCGTGCCCGGCGAATAGCCGGGCGCGGGCGCCGGCACGGCTGGGCCGGGCGCCCCGGTGGTTCAGCGCAGGCGCGCGGGCGGTGGCCGTGGCGTGTCGGAGCCACGTTCGCCGCAGCGCTCACCCGTAGATCCAGATCGTGAGGGGTCGCCGCCGCCCCCCACGCGCGGGATGCAGTTCCGCCGGCGAGGGTACAAGCGCTCCAGCCCGCCCGGCGGAAGGTCGTGGCCTCCTCGCGATGCCTTTGCCCCGAGTGCAAACGGCGCGATCCACGCGACGGAAACCTTCGCGGCTAGTGCATGCCCACCGGACCGCCGCCGGAGCGCGGCCTGCGCATGAGCCAAATCAAAGGCGTGAGGATCATGAATACCGTGGCCAGCAGCCAGAACTCATCCACGAAGCTGAGCAGCGCCGCCTGTTGCCTCAGCGTCCCATACAAAGAGGCCAGGGCCTGCTGCCCGGCGGTGTACCAACTGGCGCCATGGCTCATATAGTGCGCCCGCGCGGCGGCCAGCATCTGCCGCACGGCGGGACGAGTGGGCGTGAGGTTTGAAGCCAAGCGCTCCTGATGGAATTGCTCGCGTTGCGCCAGTTGGGCGCTGGTGAAGGCGATGCCGATGCTGCCGCCGATGTTGCGCATCAGGTTGAACAGGCTGGTGGCGTTGCCCATCTCGGCATTGGGAATCGGGTCCATGGTGACGGTGGTCAGCGGCACGAACACGAACGCCATTCCCATGCCTTGAATGAACTGCGGCCAGAAGATGTTCCAGGGAGACACGGTTAAATCAAACCGCGCGAAGGCGTAGAGCGCGAGGCTTCCGGTGACAACCCCGAAGGTGAGCAGGCCGCGAGCATCCCAGCGCCGGCCGAGAAGAATGCCGCAAATCGGCATGAAGATCAAGGAGCCAATACCGCGCGGACTGGTCCAAATCCCCGCCGCCAGGGCGGTGTAGCCCAAAAGCGTTTGCAGGAAGATGGGCAGCAACACCAGACTGCCGTAGAGCACGAAGCCGAGCACGGTCATCAGCAACACGCCGGTGGCATAGGTGCGGTTTTTGAAGACGCGCAGATTGACGATGGGATGTTCGACGACCAGCTCCCACACAACGAACGCCGCCAGGCCGACCACCGCGATCACGGCCAAGGCCAGGATAAAATGCGAGCCGAACCAATCCAGCTCCTGCCCCTTGTCCAGCATGATCTGGAGCGCGGCAATGCCCACCGCCAGCATGCCCAGGCCCCAATAATCTACCTTTTCCCCCGACCGCTTGATGTATGGAGGGTCAAAGAGAAACAGGTACGTCATCACCACCGCGAGGACGCCGATGGGAAGGTTGATGTAAAAAACCCAGCGCCAGCTCAGACTGTCCGTGAGATAACCGCCGAGGGTGGGACCCAAGATCGGCGCGACGACGATGCCCAGACCCCAAAAGCCCATCGCCTTGCCGCGTTGTTCGGGTGGAAACGTCTCCAGCAGCACGGCCTGGGAGATGGGTTGAAGCGAGCCGCCGAAAGCGCCTTGCAGGATGCGGAACAATACCAGCGCCGGCAGCGTGGGGGCCAGTCCGCAGAGCGCACTGGCGAGGGTGAAGCCGGTGACCGCGGTGATCAGCAAGCGCTTGCGGCCGAACTGATTCGCCAGCCAGCCGGTAATCGGCAGGACGATCGCGTTGGCCACCAAGTAAGAGGTCAGGACCCAGGTGGCTTCGCTGACGGTCGCCGAAAGGCTGCCGGCGATATGCGGCAAGCTTACGTTGACGATCGAAGTGTCCAGCACCTCCAAGAAGGTGCTGAGCATGACCGTGATGGCGATGATCCATGGATTGATGAGCGGATGGTCCGCCGAGTTTTGCGCCATCGAATCTCCTCAGGCCGGGCCTCCACCGGCGGGCTGCGCCGCTGGGCGGCGCCGCGGGTGCTCAGCGGGTATAGACCGTCACCTCAACCGACATGCCGGGGCGCAAGCGCTGCAGCTTTGCGTTCTGCCCGGCATCAAAAAACAGCTTGACCGGGACACGCTGCACCACTTTGACGTAATTGCCAGTGGCGTTTTCCGGAGGCAACAAGCTGAACCGGCTGCCGGTGGCCGAACCGATGGAGTTCAGCTTCGCCTTGAGATCTTCGTTGTAGGCGTCCACATGCACGGTAGCGCGCTGCCCGGGCGCCATACCTTGCAAATCGGTCTCCTTGTAGTTAGCGACGACCCAGCGGTCCAGCAGCGGATGGCCGCTTTCCACGATGTCCAGTCCGGGCTGGCCCGGGGCGATGGCTTGGCCGACCTCGACATGGCGGTCGCCCACCAAACCGGAGACGGGCGCGCGGACGGCGGTCCAGCCGAGGTTCAACTCGGCCTGCGCGACCGCGGCCTGCCGCAAGGCCACCTGCGCTTGCGCCTCGCCGGCACGAGAACGGCTGACCCGCACTTCCTGCGGGCCGACTGCGGCGCGCCGCACCGCGGCCAGCGCCTGCTCCACCCGGCCCCGCGCCACGGAAACACCGGCGCTGGCCGCGGCGACGGCATTGCGGGCGGCGGCCTCGTTGGCCTGGGCGGCGCGGACGGCGGCCCGGGCGGCGGCGGCGGCGGTTTCCATGTGCGTGTAGGCCTGCCGGCTGACCTCGTTCTTGGCCACCAGTTGGCGGTAGCGGCGGGCATCGCTGACGGCACGCCGGGCATTGGCCTGCGCCTCGGCAACCGCGGCCCGCGCCGCCTGCTCCCGGCTTCCCGCCAAGGCCAGATTCTGCTCCGCCTGGCTCTCCTCGGCACGGGCGGTGATCAGGCCCGCCTGCGCGGAACTGATGCTGCTGTGGCTGGAGGTTTGCTGGATGGGAATGCCTGTGGTGGCGCCAGACGCCGCCGCGTACGCCGATGCCAGACTGGCCTTGGCGTGCTGCAAAGCGAGGCGGTAATCGCTGGGGTCCAGGGTAAACAACACCTGGCCGGCGTGGACGAACTGATTGTTCTGCACGTAGACGTGGGTCACCGTTCCCGCCACGCGCGGGGAGATGGGATCAATATGGGCCTCGATTTGTGCATCGTCGGTGCTGGCGCGCCCGCGCAGAAAGAAATACCAGCCCGCCACCGCGGCAACGACAATGGCCGCAATGACGAGCAACAGCAATCGTTTGGTCTTGGGGCTGACGCCGCGCTTGGCTTGCGGCGCCGGCGCGTCGGGCGCGGCCGGGGCGTTGGAGGGAGCGGAGGGGGGATTTTGCGAGGGTTCGACGTGGGTGGGCATTACTTGGCTCCTTCCAAAAAGCTGCGGTACGAGGCTTGCGCCACGCCCAGCGCCTGCGCCAACTCGATTTTGGCGGCGTTGAAGCTATACAGACTGCCGATGTAGTTCTCCTCGGCGACCGCGACTTCCTGCTCGGCTTCCACTTCCTCCAAGTTATCGCCAACGCCGGCGCGGAAGCGGTCGCGGGCCAAGGTCAGTTCCTGCCGCGCCAGTTGGCGCGCCTGGGTGGCGACGCCGACTTGCTGCCGGGCGGCATGCACGTCGAGCAGCGCGGAGCGGACCTGCTGGCCGATGGCGGCGCGAAGATCGGATGCCTGGTCCTGGGCTTGCTGCAACCGCGCGTGGGCGGCGATCTCCGCGGCATGAATCGCGCCGCCGTCGAAGATCGGCAGATTGATTTGGCCCGCCAGCGTGAAGGTAGGATGGTTGCTGGTGATCCGGTTGCCGATGGTTCCCCAGTTGCCGCTGAAATCCGCGGTCGGGAGGCGCTGGTCCCGCGCTGCAGCGACCGCCAACTGCGCGGCGCGCACCGACTCGCGAGCAGCCATGTAATCCGGCCTTGTCCGCAACGCCTCCGCCAGAGCGCGGTCCACGGTCAGGCTGGGCGCCGGCGTGTAGGGAATCGGCTGCGCCAGACGGTAGGCCTGGCCCGCGGGCAGGCCGATGGCCCGAGCCAGCGCCAGCTTTTGCTTAGCCCAATCGTCGCGCCGCACGATCAGATTCTGCCGTTCGCGGTCCCGCTGAACCTTGGCCCGCACGACGTCCAGGGCGGAGACGGTGCCGGCGTGATACATATCCTCGGCTTGGGCGAGGGATTGCTCCGCGGTGCGCAGCTGCGCCTGGGCGGCGGTGACACGGCTGCCATCGGCCGAGGCCAGCAGATATTGGTCCGCGACCGCCATCACCACCAGATTGCGCATTTGCTGATAGGTATGCACGGCGGCGGCCTGGCTGGCATCGGAGGCACGCAGGTCCTGGATGCCGCTGATGTTCAAGACCGGGACGTCGAGATAGCCCCGCGCGTCAAAGACGCGAAAGGGACCGACGATCTGGGGAAAGCCGGGAAAGCTGAATCCGAACGCCGCCAGGTTTTCCTTGGTCTCCTCATCGCCAACGCTTGCCTGTACTTTGGGCAGCAAGCCGGACAAGGAGCGCCATCGCTCCGCGCGGGCTTGCTCCGAGGCCGTGGAGGACAGCAGCACGGCCAGGTTGTTGCGCAGGCCCATGCGGATCGCGGCGTTCAAGCTGAGCGCCATCACGCCGGGCTGAACCCGGCCGCGGGCGACACCGCCGCTGAGCTGCGCAGGCGAGGAGGGAGGCTGATACACGCTAGGGGCGGGCGCCGGAGCATAGGCGGGCTGAGCCGGCGAAGGCGGGCCTTGGGCGAATACCGGCGCGGCGGCCAACCCAGCGGCAGCCAGGACCGCCACGCCCAGCGGCAGCCGCCGTGCGGCATTGCGCACAGCGCCAGGGCGCATCCCGGACCGCGAACGAACCGGCAGGAACCTCAACTGCACCGCAGCGGCGCCTTTCATTGCCCTCCTTCGGCGGCGGCGCCTTCCGCCCGTACTCCGCGCCAAAACAAATCAAAGATGAACTGTTCCACGTCAATGCGGTTCTCGTGCATGCCCAGCAACTTCAAGGAGACCGTGCTCTTGACCAGGTCCATCAGCGCCAGCGCGGTTTCCAAGGGCGGGACCGCGCGCAGTTCGCCGCGCCGGATCCCTTCCTCCAGCACCGGCGCGAGAAGCCGCGCTCCGGCCAGGTGCAGCTTGCGGAACTCCTTGGCCCAAGGGCCGCCGTAGATGCATTGGCCAAACTCGGTGAGGTAGATGCGCATGAAGTCCTGGTCCTCGCGCAACAGCTCGAAGCGCACGCGCAGGCCGGCGCGGATCTTGTCCGCAGTGCCGCCGGGCTCGCTCAGGACCGCCTGGAGCCGGCGGTGCATCTCGGCGACACGGCCGCGGAAGATGGCCCAAAACATCTCTTCCTTGCTGTCGAAATACAGATACAGCGTGCCTTTGGCCAGCCCCGCTTCCACGGCGACCTCCTCCAAGGTGGCGGCGCGAAATCCGCGCGCGGCGAAGACCTTGCGCGCGGCGGCCAGGATTTCGGCGCGGCGAAACTCGGTCAGCACTTCGCGGCGGGTTTTGCCCTCGACCGGCATTAGCGAGACCATGCTACCACATTTATGACGATCCGGTCATTAAAATGAATTTCGCGGTCATCAGCCGCGGGCTAGCCCGCCGGGCTGGCCTCCAGGCGCCGCCCGGCGCCCGGCCGTACCCGGGCGCTTTGCCGCCGATTCGGCGGCCACATTCCCTCCAGCCACACGTCCAAGAAGTTGGCGCTCAGGGCGCGGGTGAAGCCGCCGCGGGTTTCCCCCAGCGTCAGCAGGTCGAGTTCCCGGCCCCAGAACGCGCGGGCAAAGCGCGCGCGCAGCGTTTCCGAAAGCGCCCGCAGCCGCTCGGCCCGGCGGGCGGCCACAACCGCCGGAACCGCCTCCCAGCCCGGTTCCCCGGCGCGCCGGTCGGCTTCCGTTCCGGGCCGGGACGAATAGGTAAAAACGTGCAGGTAGGTCAGGGGCAGACCGGCGATGAACGCGAGCGATGCTTCGAACTCCGCTTCCGTCTCTCCGGGGAATCCCGCCATCACATCCGCACCGATCGCCGCGGCGGGCAGGCGGCGGCGAATCTCCGTCACGCGCTGGGCGTAGTGGCTTGGCCGATAGCGGCGGCGCATGCGCCGCAGCACCGTATCCGACCCGCTTTGCAGCGGGACGTGGGCGTGGGGCGCCAAGCGGGGCTCGGAAGCGAGCAGGGAGATCAGATCCCCGGTCCAATTCATTGGTTCGATGGAACTGAGGCGGAGACGCGGAATGCCGCTGGCCGCCAAAATCGCCCGCACCAGATCGTTCAGCACCGGCCGTCCGGGCAGATCGCGGCCCCATTGGCCCAGGTGAATGCCGGTGAGGACAACCTCCTGCGCGCCGTTCGCCGCCCAGCGGGCCACTTCCGCGGCGACCTCCGCCTCCGGCCGCGATTGCAGCCCGCCGCGGACGCTGGGAATGACGCAGAACGAACAGGCATTTCCGCAGCCGTCCTGCACCTTGACCTGCGGCCGGGTGCGGCCGGAAAGCAGCGCCGCCGGATGCAACGAGGGCGCCACCGCGCCCGCTAGTGAAGCGATCCCCAGCTTCTCCGCATGGCCGACCACCCGCTCGACGCCGCCGAGGGCGCGGATCTCCTCCGGCGCGCGCTGCGCGTAGCAGCCGGTGACCCAAATGCGTGCGCGCGGCTGCTCTCGCCGGATGTGGCGGATGGCGCGTCGGGCTTCGGCGTCGGCCGCGGCGGTCACGGTGCAGGTATTGAGAATGACCAGTTCCGCCTGCTCGGCCGGCCGCCAGCCAGCCGCCGCGAAGTCGCGGGCGATCGCGGACCCGTCGGCCTGGTTGGCGCGGCAGCCGAAGTTATGGATGCGGAAGGTTCCGGCCCCCATGGCTCCATTTTAGGGTGGCGATGGCGCGTGTTCGCGGCTAGGCCCGGAGCAACCGGCCAGCCCCACCGCGGGCTGGCGGCGCCAGCGGGACGCGTCCTCGATCCAATGGAATGCAATGCTACCCTCGATTATGGCCATTCGTATGTACACCACCAGTTGGTGCCCGGATTGCCGCCGCGCCAAAGCCTTCCTCAAGGAGCGCGGCATCGGCTTCGAGGAAATCAATATCGAGGAGAGCGATGGCGCCGCCGAACGCGTCGTCGCCAATAACGGCGGCAAGCGCAAGGTCCCGACATTCGAGGTTGAGGGGCGGTACTTTGCGTGCAGCCCGTTCGACCCGCAGATCCTGCGGCGCGAACTGAACTTGGAGAAATAACGGCCGGCGGTTACGGCGCGCACGTGGCGCGCCCCGGGGAACCCAGAGCCGGCGGCAAGTCCCGCGCCGGCTCGACCCGGCATCCACCCGGTTGCGGCCCGGCCCCGATCACGGTAGCGGCCGTCCCACCGTGCCGATTAGATGCTGTATTTCTTCGCGTAGTGCCGGAAGGAACGGTAGGACATGCGGAGCAAGTCGGCGGCGCGGGTGCGAACGCCGCCCGACTGGCCCAGGGCCGCCGAGAGGTAATGCTTCTCCACATCCTCGATGAAGCGCTCCAATCCATCGGGCGGAAGCGGGGGCAGTCCGCTGGTGGCGCCGTTGGCGGTAGCGCCATTGCCATTGAGCCGTGCCTGTAGCGGCCCGACCGTGACCGTCTCGCCCTGCGCCAGCGCCACGGCACGCTCCACGACGTTCTCCAGCTGCCGCACGTTGCCGGGCCAGTCGTAGGCTTCCAGGCGGGCCATGCCCGCCGGATCGAATTTGCTGACGGGCTTGCCCATCGCGGCGGCGAAACGCCGGAGGAAATGCATGGCCAGCAGCGGAATGTCTTCCCGCCGGTCCCGCAACGCGGGCAACTCCACGGGGATGACGCTGATTCGATAGTACAAATCCTCGCGGAACCTCCCGTCCCGCACCGCGTTCTCCAAATCGGCGTTGGTCGCGGCTAGGAGGCGGACGTCAACCGGAATGTTGTTGGACGAGCCCAACGGCCGCACCTGGCGTTCCTGCAATACGCGGAGCAGCGAAACTTGCATCGGCAGCGTCATTTCGCCGATCTCGTCCAGAAACAACGTGCCTTTATCGGCCGCCTCGAAAAGGCCGCGGCGGTTGCTGTTGGCGCCGGTGAAGGCGCCCTTGACGTAACCGAAGAGTTCACTTTCCAGCAGGGTTTCCGGAAAGGCGCCGCAGTTGACCGTGATGAAGGGCTGATCGGCGCGAGGCGAGCAGCCGTGGATGCCGCGGGCGACCAATTCCTTGCCGGTGCCGCTTTCACCGCGAATGAGCACGGTGCTGGCGGTGGCCGCGACCGTCCGCACCAATTCCTTGAGCTGGGCAACGACGGGGCTGTTGCCGATCAAATGGCCCAGTTCGTTGCGGCTCTTGAGCTCCCGTTTCAGGCTAGTGTTTTCCCGCTTCAGTTCCTGAAAATGCAGCGCCCGCGCCACGGTATAGAGCACCCGGTCCACCAGATCCGGCGATTTGATGATGTAATCCACCACGCCGCCAATCTTGATGGCTTCAATCGCGGTTTCCATGCTGCCGTGGCCGGTGATGAAGACGAACGCCGTCTCCGAATCCTGCTGCCGCGAGAAGCGGAGCAGGTCGAGGCCGTTGTCCTGCGGGCTGAGGCGCAGGTCGCAGATGGCCAGGTCGAAAATGGCGGATTCCAGCTTGCGCCGCCCGTCCGCGGCGGTACCCACGGTTTCAACCTGGTGGCCCTCTTTGCGCAGGGCGATGTCCAGCATCTCGCGGATGGATTGTTCGTCGTCAATGATTAGCAAGTGAGCCATGGCGATTTGTGTCAATAACTGGATGGGATAAACTGGCCGACCGCGGCCTCCGCCGCGATGGTGCGCCCCGCCGGGGAATCCCCCTGCGCGCCGCGCTCCAGCGGCAACTGCACCACGAACCGCGCGCCGCCCCCCGCGGGCGGCTCGGCCCAAATTTTTCCTTGATGAGCCTCGACGATGGCGTACACCAGGGCGAGGCCCAAACCCGTGCCCTCGCTAAAGCCGCTGCGGAAGGGCTCGAAGACTTCTTCCTCGGAACCCGGCCTCAATCCCCGGCCGGTATCCTGAAATTCCAGCCGCACGCCCATGGACGACGGCGACACGGTGATGCGCAGCGTGCCGCCCTCGGGCATGGCCTTGAAGGCGTTATCGCAGAGGTTCCAGACCACCTGCTTGAGCCGGTCTCCGTCGCCCCAAACAATGACGGGCTCGGTCCCCAGGGATGCGGTGATGCGGATGCCTGCCTCGCGGCGGGGGCTTTGCTGCGCCAAGGTCAGCACCTCCTCCAGCAACGCCCGCAGATCCACCTCGGCCATGTGGTACTGGTAATCGCGCGAGTACCCCAAGAATTCGCCGACGATGCGGTTGAGCCGCTCCGATTCCCGCTCCACCACCGCCGCCAGCCGCTGCTGATCGGGATCCTGGGCGGCGCTGCGCGCCAGCAAGCGCACCGAGCCGGCCATGGAAGCCAGCGGATTCCGAATCTCATGCGCAATGCCGGCCGCCATGCGGCCCACGGCGGCCATGCGATCGCGGCGGCGCAGTTCCCGCTCCAGCCGCCGCAATTCGGTCAAGTCTTGGAAATGGATCACGCGGCCGGCGTCCGTCGCGCCGTTGACCTTCAGCGGCACCACGGTCAAGCCGATGATTTTCTCGCGGCCATGGCGGTTGATGCGGATCTCGCCGCGCCGCCCCAGCATGGTCTCCGGAACCGCGCCCAGCACGCGTTCCACCGGCTGGCCCAGCACGGCTTCGGCGGGTTGTTCCAGAATGCGCTCCGCCGCCGGGTTCACCAGATGGACGCAACCGCTCAGATCCGTGGTCAGCAGCCCCCCGCCCATGGAGCGGATGATGTTGTCGTTCAGCGCCCGCAGGCTGGCCAGCACATGCTGGTGCTCGCGCAATTCCCGGCCCGTGGCCATCAGCTTGCCAGCCAGCAACTCCGCCAAATACGCCGCCGCGACAAACGCCAAGCCGTTGAGCAAGACCGATAGCGCCATGGCGCGGTCGTTGGCGCCGGCGCCCGTGCTGCCCATCGCCAGCGCCGCCTCCGCCGCCGCCCAATAGGCCAGCGCGCAGACGCCGGCCATGGCGTAGATCACCCGGCGGGGCAGCAGCGTGGCGGAGGCGACCACCAGCAAGGCGTAGATTTCCGTCAGCAGGCTGGAGTAGCCGCCGGTCACCGCGATCACCGCGGTGACCAGCAGGATGTCCAGCCCCAATTGCGCGTACACTTGCGGGGCCACGCGGGCGCCAGAACGCAGCCAGGCGCGATCAATCAGGGCAATACCGTACCAAGCGGCAATGAGATACAAAAACGGCGCCAGGGAGGACCATTCCGCGTGATCGCGGAACGCGACCAGCAGCTCCACCGCCAGCACCAGCGTGATGCCCCAGAAACGCGCGCGGCAGAGCCATGCCAGCCACTCGGCCCGGATGGCCGCCACCGGCGCGGCGCTGCCCACGCCGGTCACCGGCGTGCTGTGCTCTTCGAGTTCCAGAAGCATTCCCGTCTGCGTGCCCGCCTGATGGCCAAAACTAGGCGGGAGCTGCCAGATTATGGCCGCGCGGACGTTTTGCGTCGGTTGGCGAAGGACAGTTTTCGGCCAGTATCCCTGCCTGCCACTGGCCCCAAGACCAGTATGTTGGGCGCTGCCGCGGCGCTGCTCGGGGCCCCGAAGCGGAAGCGAATGCTGAAACTAGCGCCGCCGCGTGGGACGATGCCCCGCGACCGCGGCCGTCGCGCTCGGTTTGCCCGGGAGCCGGGTTAGCGGCCGACAGCCGAGGAAGCCGTTCGCGCGGCACCTCCAGCGCCGGGCAGCACGCGCCAAGCGTTGGGATCCTCCTGCCCCAACCTCCAGGCGGAAATGCCGGCCAAGTGCTCCCGTTGGGTGAGTCGCCAGAGCGCCTGGAAGCTACGGGCGCGGCTCCACCAGATCACGCGTGTCGCCTGGGGCCCGCGATGAATCGTCACATAGACCTGCTGCGCCGGATCCCAATGTCCGGGATAATGCCGCCATAGCGCCTCCAGCCAAGCGCTGCCGCCGCCCCGCGCTTTCCAGGGACTGGGGCGCAATGGCTGATATTTGGCTGGAATCACCGGCACATGCGGAACGGGCGTGCCCGGCCGCGCCATCCATTCGGTCGAGTAAAACGCTGCTCCGATGGACACTTTCGACGCCGGCATGAAGCGTAGGGCGTAGCGTACACAGGCCCGGATCCAGGGCATGCCGCTGACCGGCCCCGGCGCGGTCAGGCCACTGTGCTCCGAATACGTCATCACCGTCACGAAATCGGTGTGCCGGCCGAGTGCACGATAGTCGTAAACCCCGGACCACGTTTTCCAGCCACCGGCGGAAAACGCCCGCGGATTGCTGGAAATTCGCGGCACGATGGTGACGCTGAACTTCAGGCCTGCATGGTGGAATGCGCGCTCCGCTTCGCCTGCCAGGCGGCTGTATCGGGCGCGGTCCCGGGAGGGTATGTGCTCGAAATCGAATTGCACGCCCCACCAATGGCCCACGCGACCGTCGCGAGCCAGCTCCGCGATCATGCGGCGCTCGGCCGCCGGCGAATGCAGGACCGCGTCCATAACCGCCAGGCTGAACCCGGCGTTGGTCACCAGCGGCATGACCTTGATGTGATCCCGCGCGGCGAGGCGAGCGATGATGGCGGGCACCTGACCGCTCACCTGTCCCTTGCCGTTCATCACGAAAACCTGGGGCGCGATGATGTCAATTTGCCGCGCGTGCGCCGCAAAATCGGCCAGCGATCCGGGACTATTGACGGCATACATCAGCACTTGTGGCGGCGCCGCGGCCAGAGCCGCGCCCGGCGCCCCCATGGCCGCAATGACACCGGCGAAAATGCCGGCCACTACCGCGAACGGTTTACGCATGGACTCAGCATCTCCCATCCACAAAGAAAACGAAAGCCGGCGCCAGAGTCGCCAACGGTAGGGAGCAGGGACGACCCGCGTCAGCTTTGGAAGCGCCTTCGGGCCCGGGATAAAAAAAGGCCCTGCGGGTCGGGAACCCGCAGGGCCGCTGCGTGCGGGAATTACCCCTTCCCGCTTTGGGTGTGAGTGAAGGAACTACTTGAGGATTGGATTTAGCGTACCGAACCAAAATCAAGGCTGTATCCGGAGAACGTCAAATCCACGTCAAATCGCACCAACGAATTGGCACCAAATGTGCCATACGCTGCCGTCCCGCACTAGCCTTCGGGCCGGAATCTGGGCAGTATCGCCTCCGTTCCGGGGCTAATGCTAAAATCGAGCTACCCTCTTCCGTAGCACCGCTTGCGGGCCGAGCCGGGCGCCGCAGCCATTTGTTTCATGCCCCAATTCATGGTCAGAGCGTTGAACGAACGCGGCCATTGGTTGCATCAACCAGAGGACGCGGCCACCGAGAAGGAGTTGCGCGAGCGGCTCCTGCAGCAAGGCTACCTCGTCTATTCCATCCAACCGCGGCACGGGGCCTTGGCCGGTTGGCGGCAGCGCCAAGCGCGGGTGCGGCAAGATACATTTCTCACCTTCAACCAGCAATTCATCACCTTAATTCACGCCGGCCTGCCGATCCTGCGGGCCGTGGAGCTGTTAGCCAAACGGGCGCGGGATCCGAAGTTGCAAGCGCTATTGGCTGCGGTGCTGGAGCGCATCCGGGGCGGTGATTTGTTGTCCGAAGCCTTTCGCCGCCAGCCCGGCGTCCCGGAAATCTATACCACTACCCTGATGGCCGGGGAGCGCAGCGGCAATTTAGAAGAGGTATTGCGCCGCTACCACCAATACCAGCGGCTCGCGGCCTCGATCCGGCGCAAGCTCATCAGCTCCCTGGTGTATCCCGCCTTCCTGCTGGTGATGGTATTCGTGGTGCTGATCTTCCTGGTCACGTTCGTGGTGCCGCGCTTCGGCAAGCTGTATAGCTCGCTGGGGGCGAAGCTGCCTACCATCACCGTGTATATGCTGGCGTTTGGCGAAGCGGCCAAGCATTACTTTTGGGCGGCACCGCTGGCGCTGGTCGGCATCGTGGCGGGCTTCCTGCTCATCATGCAGAAAACCCCGCTGGGCGCGCGCATTGACACCGCGTTCCTGCACGTGCCCGTGGTCGGCGAAATGTGGTGGAAATACCAAGCGGCGATGCTGTCGCGAACGCTGGGGACCCTGCTGCAAGGCGGGATTCCGCTGCCCGCGGCGCTGGAAACCGCGGGATCGGCGTTGCGCAGCCGCCATCTGCGCCAAGGCCTACGGGCCGGCACGCAGCGGGTTCGGGAGGGCCAGCAGCTCTCCCAGGCGCTGAACGAGCACAAAGTGCTGCCCACGCTGGCGGTCGAGATGGTCGAGGTCGGGGAAGGAACGGGCGCGCTGCCGCAGATGCTGGTCAGCGTGGCCGATTTCTATGATGAAGACCTCAGCACGGCGCTAACTACGCTGCTCTCGCTGCTGGAGCCGGCGATTCTGATCGTGGTGGGCAGCATCGTCGCCGTGGTGCTGATCTCGCTGTACCTGCCGATTTTTTCCTTGGGAGCGCAGATCCATTGAACCCCACCCCCTCGCTGCCCGCCGCCCTCGGCGCCGCGCCACCGCCGGCCACGGGCACGACCGCCGACGGAACGGCGCGGGCCCGCGAGCTCGCGCGCCGGTACCGCTGCGAGTTCGTGGACCTCAAGGACTATCGCATTGACCCGGCTCTGTTCCGCACCGTGCCGGTGGACCTGATGTTCCGCTACAATTTCGTGCCCCTGGCCGGCGACGAGCGGAGCATCACCGTGGCCATCGCCGACCCCAGCCAGCTGATGATGATTGACGAGGTGGGGCTGCTGCTCGGCCGCCGCGTGCTGATGCGCGTGGCGACGCTGGCGCAGGTCGCGGAGATCCTCAAAAAAACCGAGCAATCCCAGCGCGTGCTGGAAGAGGCGACCGAAGGCTTCACCCTGGACGTCATCCGGGAGGAGGACAACCCGGACGAGACCATCTCCATCGAGAAGCTCACCGCCGGCGGCGACATCAGCCCCATCATCAAGCTGGTGGACACCACCATCTTCACCGCCCTGGAGCGGCGCGCGAGCGACATCCACATTGAAACCGGGGATGCCGAGGTGATCGTCAAATACCGCATTGACGGCGTGCTGCATCCCGCCATGGCGCCGATCGCCCGGGAGTTCCATTCGCCGATCATCTCCCGCATCAAGGTGATGAGCGAACTGGATATCGCCGAGCGCCGGGTGCCGCAGGATGGGCGCTTCCGCGTGCGCTACAAGGGCCGCTCGATTGATTTCCGCGTCTCCATCATGCCCAGCATCCACGGCGAAGACGCCGTGCTGCGCGTGCTGGACAAGGAGGCGATGAGCGAGAAGTTCCAGCACCTCAACTTGGACGTGGTGGGCTTCGACGCCGCCGGGCTGCGCAAATTCCGGCGTTACATCCGCGAACCCTACGGCATGGTGCTGGTCACCGGGCCCACCGGCAGCGGCAAAACCACCACGCTCTACGCCGCGCTGAACGAGATCCGCAGCGACGAAGACAAGATCATCACCATCGAGGATCCGGTGGAGTACCAGCTCAAGGGCGTCACGCAGATTCCGGTCAACGAGAAAAAGGGGCTGAGCTTCGCCCGCGGGCTGCGCTCGATTTTGCGGCACGACCCGGACAAGATCATGGTGGGCGAGATCCGCGACACCGACACGGCGCAGATCGCCATCAACTCCGCCCTGACCGGACATCTGGTCTTCACCACCGTGCACGCCAATAACGTGGTGGACGTGATCGGGCGCTTCCTCAACATGGGCGTGGAACCGTACAATTTCGTCAGCTCGCTGAACTGCATTCTGGCCCAGCGCCTGGTGCGCATGATCTGCCCCAACTGCAAGGTGGCGCGGCGCTATTCCCGGGCCGAATTGGAAGCCTCCGGCCTGAACGGGGAGTGGCTGGAGCGGGATTTCTACGAAGGCGCGGGGTGTTTGGACTGCGCCGGCACCGGCTTTCGCGGCCGGACGGCGATTCACGAACTGTTGGAGATGACCGACACGGTGCGGGAGATGATTCTGGCGCGGCGGCCGAGTTCCGAAATCCGGCGTACCGCGCGGCAGGAAGGAATGACGTTTTTGCGGCAATCGGCGCTGGACAAAGTGCGCGACGGCGTGACCACGCTGCGCGAGATCAACAAGGTCACGTTCATCGAGCTGACGCGATGAACTGGGGCCTGCACCATGCCGCTGGCGCGGCGCCGCCGCCGCGGCGTACCGGCGGCGCCAGTTGGCTGGACTCCCCGCCGCCGCAGGTGGCGGTGGAAATCGCCACCGACGGCGTCGTCGCGGCCCGTCTGCGGCCCGGCCAGGGAAGCAGCCCGGCGACGGTGGCCGAAAGGCCGCTGCCGCCGGGAGCGGTGCTGCCGGGACTGACCGAAACCAATGTCGCCGACGCCGGCAGTTTGGTGGCGGCGCTGCGGCAAAGCTTGGAGGCCGTCGGCGGCGCGGGCCGCGACGCGGCGCTGCTGCTGCCGGATCTGGCCGTGCGCGTCGCCCTGCTGGAGTTCGAGGAGCTGCCCCATCACGCCGAGGAACTGGACGCGCTGGTCCGCTTCCGCCTGCGCAAAACGCTGCCCTTCGACGCCGAGCAGGCCGCGCTGGCGGTACAGGTCATGCGCTCCGGACTGCGGCGAGGCGTGGTGGCGGTGACCGCCAGCCGGGAGCGCATGAATGAATATGAAGATGCCTTCGCAGCGGCCGGGGGACGGGCGGCGCAGGTTCTGCCCGCCGGGCTGGCGGCGCTGATGGCCCGAGCGGAACTGGGACATGGCACGCTGCTGCTGCGCTGGCGGTCCGGCGCCTTAACCAGCGGGTTTGGGTGGGAGCAGTTGCCGCGGCTGTTTCGCGTCATCCCCACCGCCGACGGGCTGGTCTACGACGATCTCCATGCCTCGGCGGCCTTTTTCCGCGATTTTCTGGACAACCTTCCGCCGCAAGAACGGATCGTGGCGCCGCGCATCCTGACCTTTGGCATTCCGGAACCGGTGGTGGCGGAACTGCAAAGGGAATGCGATTGGGCGCGCGTCAGCACCGGCGCATCGGCTTGGGGTGGCGCGGAGTCGCACCTCGCCGTGGCCGGAGCATTGCAGCCGGACACCACCGAGGGCGCCATGGGCGCCCGGCCCGCATCAGCCGGCCAGGTGGAAGGCGCGGCGGGCACGGGAGCGTCGGCATGAGGTTCGCCCTCAACTTGGCCCGTGAACCAAGCGAGAACCGGCGGCGGGCGTGGATCATTTGGGGCGGCTCCTGCGCCCTGGCGGCGGTGGCGCTGGTGGTGCTGGCGGCGATCACCTTTACCAATTGGCGTTCCGCGGCGACCGTGCGGGCGCGCACCGCGGCGGTGCAAGCTCGCCTGGCGCCGCTGCGGCGGCAGCGGGGGCAACTGGTGGCGGCGTTGCGGCAACCCGCCGCGCAGGCGGCCGTGCATCGCGCGGCTTATCTCAATCAATTGATTGATCAGAAAGCCGTGAGCTGGACGCGGCTGTTTGAGCGCCTGGAAGCGTTGCTGCCGTCCCAGGTGCAACTGCTATCCCTGCGCCCGGCGCAGCGCCACGGAAAAACCGCATTGGTGATCCTCGTGTCCGCTCCCAGCGTCACCGCCGCCCTGCCCTTTCTACATGAAATGGAGGAGGCTCCGGATTTCGCCGCGCCGCAACTCTCCGAGGTCAGCAGCCATACAGCAGGCGCCAGCAACGACGCCACGGGCCTAACCGCCCGGCGGCCGGTACGGCTGGAGATCGTCGCCTTTTATCGCCCCAAACTAGGACCGGCGGACCTGCACCCCAGCGCGGATCGGCGCCAGCAGGCGTTCAATCCGCGGCCCGGGAGGCGGCCATGAACCCGCCCGGCCAGCTGCGCCGGCGCCTGCGCATCGCGTTCGCCGGCTTGCTCGTGGCGGATGCCGTGTTGCTGGCGTTCCTGCTGTCGCCATTCGGCCCGTCCCGGGAGCAGGCGGGGACGGCGCTGGCGCGGGCCCAATCGCGTTATGTCGTCCTGCGCGCCCAGGTCGCCGGGCTGCGCAAGCTGCAAGGGGAAATCCGCACCAGCCAGCGCCAGGCCCGGCGGCTGCTGACGGCCGGCATGCCGGGTGAGCGCACCGCCGATTTCCGCCTGCTGGGAGCGCTGCAATCCATGGCGCAGACCACCGGCGTGGATGCCGCCTCGTTTCACTTCTATCCCGCACGCAACGCCCATTTGGGCTTGCGGCGGCTGAGCATCACCATGCGCGTCACCGGACAGTACGCCGCGCTGGTGCGCTTCATCAACCACGTGGAACGCGCGCCGATGTTTTTCATCGTCCGCCAAGTAGCGCTCTCCACCCGGAATCATGGTCCGCAGGGCAACGGCTTGGCGCTGGCGATCCAATTGGAAAGCTACGTGCGGACGGCAACCGCGACGCCAGCCGCGCCGAAGGGAAGTGCGGAATGAGCCGCGCTGCCGCCAAGCCAACCCCACGGGGACAATTGATCGCGCTGGCCGCTCTGGTTGCTGTGGCGGCCGTGCTGCTATGGCGGGCGGAGGGCATTTCCAACCGCTTGGGCCACTTGATCGGGGGCGGTAACGGCGACGCGGCGGTCCAGCGGACGTAACCGGCCGGGTAGTCGATCCCCTCCAGCTCATAGCGGTCGTCATACCGGCCGGGCCCGTACGACCGGGAGAACCGGACGTCGAGTTCCTTGTCGTAGTAGGCGTTCCACGGGAGGTCCAGGCGGGTCTTGC
>DAHUYO010000109.1 GCA_027315185.1 Acidobacteriota bacterium | reverse complement strand
CTATCGAGTCGAGGATGTCACGTTCGGTCAGGATGCCGATGCCAGCGTGCTCCGGGTCGATCACGACGGCCGAGCCGGTGCGGCGCGCCGACATCATCCGGGCCGCCTGCCGCAGCGTGTGGCGTTGGCTTCGCACCGGCCGGGGGTCATGCGGGCGCGCTGAGGGGCGGGGCGCGGGGGATGTGGCTAAAATGTGCGGGAGGTTTTGGGAGGCGGCGTGGGTGAGAGAAAGAAGGGCAGCAGCCGGCGGGATTTCGTCAAGCTGGTGACGGCGACGGGACTGGCGGCGCCGGTGGCGGGCATGGCGGCGGCGCAGGGCGCGGCCGCAAGGGGCGCTGCGGGGCGGGAAGGCGGCGGCGGCTGGCGGGACGCCGATGCGGCGGAATCGGCAGGTGGCGCGCTGGCGGATGATGCGAGGGATAGCGCGCGGGACACGGCGGGCGAAATCGCCAAGCACCGGATGATCGTGCTGACGGATATCGGCGCCGATCCGGACGACACGGAGAGCATGTGCCGGCTGCTGCTGTATTCGAACGTCATTGACGTCGAGGGGCTGATCGCGGTGACGTCGGTGTGGCGGCCGAAGCCGGAGCCGGAGCGGATCCGGCAGGTGGTGCGGGCGTATGGAAAGGTGCAGGGGAATTTGCTCAAGCACGAGCCGGGGTTTCCGCCGGCCGAGGCGCTGCTGGCGCGGGTGAAGCACGGCGCGGCGGAGTACGGAATGCGGGGCGTGGGGGCGGGGAAGGATTCCGAGGGATCGGAATGGATTCTGCGCAATCTGGAGAAGGACGATGAACGGCCGCTGTGGATTACGGTTTGGGGCGGGGTCAATGCGCTGGCGCAGGCGCTGGTCCGGCTGCGGGAGAAGCGCAGCGCGGCGGAGCTGCGGCGGATGGTCGCGAAGCTGCGGGTGTATACGATCTCCGACCAGGACGACAGCGGGCCGTGGCTGCGGCGGGAGTTCCCCGAGCTGTTCTATATCGTCAGCCCGGGCGGGGATTACCGCACGGCGACATGGCTGGGGATCACCGAGGTGGTGGAGGGGATTGACAACGCGACGATCAGCAACCGGTGGCTGGCGGAGAACATCCAGCAGGGACACGGGCCGCTGGGCGCGGCGTATCCGGACGTGGCGTACGGCATGGAGGGCGACACGCCGTCCTGGCTGGGGCTGATTCCGAACGGGCTGGGCGATGCGGAGCATCCCAACTGGGGCGGCTGGGGCGGGCGGTACGAGCTGTACCAGCCGGAGATCGCGGTGACGGATCCCAAGACGTTTCTGCGCGGGGCGCCGATTCCGCAGGAGACGCGGCCGATTTGGACCAACGCCGGCGACGACTACACGCCGCCGGTGCGGGGCGAGTATGGGCGGGCGATTCATCCCGGGAAGCGGTCGTTCCAGGGCGATCAGGTGACGGTATGGCGTTGGCGGGACGACTTCCAAAATGATTTCGCGGCGCGGATGGATTGGACGACGAAGGCCTACCGGGAGGCGAACCATCCGCCGCGGGTCGAGCTGGAACATCCGGCGGAATTGACGGTGCGGGCGGGGGAGACGTTCCCGTTGAGCGTGCGGGCGAGCGATCCCGACGGGGACAGCCTGACGTATTACTGGTTCCAGTATCCCGAGGCGGGCACGTATCCGGGGCGGGTGGGGACCGGAGCAGAAGATACGGCGCGAGTGTTTGTGACCGCGCCGAAGGTGGAGAAGACGGAGACGATTCATTTCATTGTGCGGGTGACCGACAAGGGAACGCCGCCGTTGTCGCGATACCGGCGGGTGATTGTGACGGTAACGCCGTAAGGGAAGGGACGCGGGACGCACGGAAGAGCGGGACGACGGATGGGCAGATGGGACGTGCCGCGACGACGAGCAGCGGGGCGTCGTGGGGTATGCCTCCGGCTTGCGTGCGGTCGCGCTGCGCGCGGCCGGGACCGTGCAGGGCGGACAGCCGAGGACGGCCATCCCACTTTCCTCGCGCGGGCGGGGCGGTGAGATTGCGCCGCCCGGGAGGGCGACGCTACGCAGGGCAGGAGCCCTACCCCGCAGGGGCGCGGTCGTTTCTGGGGGCGCGGGCCGCCGGCCCGCTAGCAACGAATGCGGACGGACCGTCCGCGCCCCCAGGAGAGCGTTCGTTCTTCGGGGCCGGGTTGAGGAGTGGCTTTCGGCGCGGCCGACTGAAGCCGGCCGCCACACAGGCTGAAGCCTATTCCACGGGAGGCAATGCCGCGGCGGCAGGCTGCGCGGGGGCGGGCCAGCGGGCGGCGAGGAGGAACTCTTGGTTGCCTTCGGCGCCGAGGATGGGACTGGGAATAACGCCGGCTTCGCTTAGGGCGTCGTCGGCGTTTGCCTTGCCAGGGTTATCCTCGCCCAGCTGCCGGAATTGGCCGCCGGCGGCGGCGACGGCGGCGCGGACGCGGGCGATGGCGGCTTGGCGGACGGCTGCATCGCGCACGATGCCGCCCTTGCCGACTTGGCCCTTGCCGGCTTCGAACTGGGGTTTGATGAGGATGATCATGTCGCCGCCGCGGGCGGCGAGCAGCGGGACGAGAGCGGGCAGCAGCAGCGTGACGGAGATGAAGGAGACGTCCACGGCGATCAGGCTGACCGGCTCCGGGATGTCCTCGGGCCGCAGATAGCGGACGTTGCATTTTTCCCGCAGCACGACGCGGGGGTCTTGGCGCAGGCGCCAATGGAGCTGGCCGCGGCCGGTGTCCAGGGCATAGACGCGGCGGGCGCCGCGCTGCAAAAGGCAGTCGGTGAAGCCGCCGGTGGAAGCGCCGACATCCACGCAGACGCGGTCGCGGGGGTCTAGCGAGAAGGCGTCGAGGGCGGCGGCGAGCTTGCGGCCGCCGCGGCTGACGTAAGGCGAAGCGGCGGCGCCGAGCAGGCGGAGTTCGGCCGCCGCGTCCACGGCGGCGCCGGCCTTGTCGCGCTTTTGGCCGGCAACCAGAACTTGGCCGGCGAGGATGAGTGCTTGCGCTTGCTGCCGGGTTTCGGCCAGGCCGCGGGCGACCAGCAGACGGTCGAGCCGCTGCCTGCTAGGCGATTGGGTCCGCGGCGGAGTTTTATCCGGCGAGATCCGTCGGCTGGGCGATGGCGCCATGGTTCCATTGTGCGGCGAGGGGGTAGTGAAAGGACGAGGCCCCGCCGTTGGCGGGGCTGGGGCCCGCGCCCATCGTTAGCCGGGCCATTTTGGCAGCTCGATGCCGAATTGCTGGGCGTATTCCGCATTGAGGCGTTGCCAGCCGGCGAACTGCATGGCAGCGGCGCCGGTGATGCGGGGAATGGGATGGCCGGCGAGGCGGCGATCCAAAACGTCGAAGGCGATGTGCCAACCCGCGGCGCCCATGGAAATGAAGCGATGGTCGAGGGCGTGCCAAAGGGTGAGGCGGGTGCCGGCGGGGGTGGGTTCGAGCTGCCAGCGGGCATCGCCGTATTCGAGAAGCTTGGGCGGCTCGGCGCGGGTGACTTGGACGGGGATGGACCGCGGCGCGCCCACCCATTGCAGGTTGACCGTGCCGGGGGCGGCGAGGGATTTATCCGTGTCGAAGGGCGCCCATTCGCGCAGCTGCGCGGGATCGGTGAGGGCTGCCCAGACGGCTTCCGGGGGATGGCGCAGTTCGCGGACGAGAATCAGCGTCCATTTGTCGCCGTCCTTCTGGACTTCGGCGCCGCCGGCGGGGCCAGGCGTGTAGGATGCGGGATCGGTCATGGTTTTCTCCTGGAGGCGGATTTTGCACGGGCTTTGTTTGTGGGGCGCGAAGCGTGCGCGGACGGCTCGGCGGCGCGCTGCTGGCGGTCGAGATGACGCTCCAGCGCATCGAGGTGAAGGGACCAGAAGCGGCGGAAGGGCGCCAGCCAGGCGTCCAGCTCCTGCAACGGCTGGGGGTTGAGGCGGTACAGGCGGCGCTGGGCGTCCACGGTGGCGGTGACAAATCCGGCTTCGCGCAGGACGCGGAGGTGCTTGGAAACGGCGGGCTGCGGAATCCGCAACCGGCGCTCGATCTCGCCGACGGAACGCTCCGAGGCGAGGAGCATGGCAAGGATGGCGCGGCGGTGCGGTTCGGCGAGGATTTCGAAGGCGGACGCCATGGCGATAATATGCAATAAACTGTATATGCCGGTCAAGGAATATTATAGGCGTGGGGGCGAAGCCCGCTGCTGGCGGGACGGCCGGAATGCGGGGCGGGCGGGGCGGGCGGTGGGGGCGTGGCGCGACGGCGAGCGGCGCGGCGCCGTGGGGGTATGCCTCCGGCTTGCGTGCGGTCGCGCTCCGCGCGGCCGGGTCAGCGCTCGGCGCGGCCGGGGTGGTGCACGGCAGACAGCCGGGGACGGCAGCTTCGCTGGGCAGCCGGGGACGGCTACCCTACGGGTGCGAGTGGGGCGGAGAAGGTGGGATGGGCGTCCTCGCCTGTCCGTGCTTCGACTGCGGCACGGCTCGCCCCCGGCGACAGCCGGGACGGCGATCCCACTTTCTTCGCGCCGGCGCGGCGGTGAGATTGCGCCGCCCGGGAGGGCGACGCCCCCGCCGCCGGCGGGAAGCCGTCAGAACACGGGTGCGTACGCAGGGCGGAGCCCTACCCCACGAGGGGCGGGGGCGGCCAGCACGCATCAGGCGGGGGCGAGGAACGGGGCCGCCGGGGAGAAGATCTGGGCGGGAAGGGAGTGTGCGGAAACGCCGGGTTGGCGGCGATGGGATGGGGGTGGAATCGCTTGACAGAGGAGGCGCCACGGGAGGCAAATCTACGTGAGCCCTTTGCAAGCGCTGCCAATGCGGCAGGCCGGGGCGGCGGCAAGGATGTGACGGGACACGGAAAGCAGGGCCGCGCGGAAAGCGCGGCGCCGGCAAAGAAAGGTCGGCGCGGCAAGGGACGGGTGCCGAAGCAAACAACGCAAGGGAGGAAAGCGAACGATGGCGGATGAACGGCCGGGGCGAGAGCTGAAAGGGCGAGATCGGACAGGGCGGGATGTTGCAGGGCGGGACCTGACACGGCGGGATCTGATGAAAGGCGCCGCGGCGACGGTGTCCTATTTGGCGGTGGACGGCGTGGCGGGGGCAACTTCGGCGGCGGAGGCGGCGGGCCTACCGGGGCGGGGACACGCCGCGGCGAGCGGCGCGACGGTGGGGGATCCGGCGAACGGGACGATCCTGCCGCTGAACTGCACCAGCAACGTGATTCTGCCGCCGCCGGGGCGGAGCTTGCAGAAGTTCAGCTTCGATTTTCCCGAGCCGTCGGTGGTGTTCAACAAACTGATCATCGGCTTCCGGTTATATACCTTCTTCAACACCTATGGGCTGGACCGGGAGAAGATGCGAGCGATGCCGGAAGGGGACGGGCTGCGGCTGGAGTGCACGGGGTTCGTCTATGCCGGCGGGCAGCTGAAGGCGCCGGGGCGGCTGACGGCGCACATCCGGCCGCATGGGGAATACGCCGAGTGGGACGTGACGGCGGAGATGGACGAGCCGATCAAGAGCATCACCACGGTGGTGCGGGGCGTGCCGCGGGGGAAGATGGCGGCGGGGAGCGGCGGGTTTTTCGATCCCAAGGAAAACGAGGTGCTGCTGGGCTATCCGTGGGGCAACGGCGGGCGAAGCACGGACACGCCGCTGACGGTGATCCAGGCAGGGAAGAAGGAGTATTACGCGCTGTCGGCGCTGAATGAGGAAGTGCGGCCGAATCGGATGTACTTCGAGCCGGCGGAGGACAACCGCTACCGCATCGAGATGGTGTACGAAAACCCGGGCTGGAAACGGACGCCGCGGCTGGAGGGGGCGCGCTGGCGGGTGAGCCGCACCAGCACGGCGGACGAGGCGTACGCGCCGCATTTCGCGCACGTGCAGCGGGCGTTCCAGCTTCCGGAATGGACGACGCGGCCGGATGTGCCGGCGTGGTTCCGGGAAGTGGAGCTGGTGGTTTCGATCCACGGGATGGACTGGACGGGGTACATCTTCAACGATTTCGCCAAGGCGCTGCGGACGCTGGAATGGGTTTCGAAGCAGATTGACGGGCGCAAGGTGATGGTGTTTTTGCCGGCGTGGAATGGGCGGTACTACTGGGAGTATTCGATTTACAAGGTGGATCAGCGCATGGGCGGGGACGCTGGGTTCCGGCGGCTGATTGCCGAAGGGCACCACATGGGTTTTCGCTTTCTGCCCATGTACGGGCTGCAAGCGTCGAACACGCACTTGCCGGTGTATCCGCAGTTCGCCGACTCCAGCACGCGGGCGATTGACGGCAACTCGTTTTATTTGGCGTGGGTGGATTGGGACAACGACCGCCACATGGAAGGCTGGGGGCGGTTCATGAACATCGCGGTGGACGACTGGCGGAACTGGCTGCACGACAACATCACATATCTGATCGAGACCTTCGGCGTGGACGGATATTTTCTGGACATCGCCGGCGGCTGGGTGAACAACACGCAGGGCGACATGCTGGCCGGGCTGCGGACGATGGTGGAGGAGCTGCGGGCGAAATATCCGCAGGTGCTGCCGGTGGGAGAGTTTTCCTATGACGCGCTGATGTCGGTGCTGCCGGTCTACCAGATCTTTCCGTCCTGGGGCTATCCGGCGGGGTTCCACAAATACTGCCGGTCGTTCGGGCATTTGAGCCATCCAGCGCCGGGGCGGGGCAGCAGCGGGGTGCACGAGTCGGGGTTCAACCATTTCGACTGGAAGACGCTTTCGACCAACCCGCATGAGATTCCGACGATCACGGTGGTGGACAACACGTTCGAGAAATATCGGCACGTGATGGCGGAGATTATTGCCAAGGCCAAGGCCAGGGCGGCGAAGCGGGCGATGTAGGCGGGGCGATAAGCTTCGCATGGCTTCGTTGGTCCGGGGCTCGGGCTCCTCACGTACTTCCGTGTACGCTGCGGGCCCCGCCCCGCCCTGCCACGCCCTGCCCACGCGTGCGTTGCGGGCTGCGGGACGGGGGATAGGAGGGAGGAGGGGTGGGCGAGGAGATGGCCCCGCCGTTGGCCCGGCGCGCCAAGATGCGGTGCGGACATGGGCGAAGGCCGTGGGGAATGCCTCCGGCTTGCGTGCGGTCGCGCTGGGCGCGGCCGGGGTGGTGCTGGGACGCGGCGCCGCCGCGGGTGCGGACGGGCCGCCCGCGCCCCCAGGAGAGCGTTCGTTCTTCGGGGTCGGGTTGAGGAGTGGTTTTCGGCGCGGCCGGCTGAAGCCGGCCGCCACACAGGCTGAAGCCTGTTCCACGCGAGGGCGGACAGGCGAGGACGCCCGTCCCACTTACTTCGCGCGCGCGGGCGGGGCGGTGACATTGCGCCGCCCAGGAGGGCGACGCTACGCAGGGCAGGAGCCCTACCCCACGAGGGGCGGTCCGCCAGCGGCGGGTGAGCGGCGGCCGATTGCGCGACGACGAGCGGCTGTCGGGACGGGCGGACCGGGCGGGCGCGGGCGTTCTGCGGCGGCGCTAATGGGTGCGGTAGACGGCGGCTTTTTCGAAGTGGATGCGGGTGTCGTCCACGCGCCAATCCTGGCCCTGGGAATCCTCATCGCCGTTGAGGCGGCGGCGAGCAACCCAATGGCCGTCTTGCATGCGGCCGTCCTGCACCCAGCCGAGGCCGACGGTGTCGCCGCTGGGGCCGAGCGAAGTGAACGTGACCTGGAAGCCGCGGCCGACGCCGAAGAACCGGTTGGGGCCGTCGGCCATGATGAGGCCAAAGCCGGAAGGAACGCCGCGGCCGAAAAGGGCGTCGCGCTGAACGTGCAGGCGGTAGCCGTTGAGGTCGAACTCGACCTGGGATTGCGACGGCGAGAGGACGAAACCGCGGATGGCGCCGGCTTGCTCGGCGCGCTGGATGCGGGGCCAGAGTTCGGCCAGGGCTTGGTAGCTTGCCGCCAGCGTGGGCGGGGCGATCTTCATGTCCGAGCCGTAGAACCAATGGGGGTTGGCGCGGGCGGAGTTGTAGGGATAGGGCGTGTCAATGGCGAAGGGGGAGAAGCCGAGGGCGGCGTCTTCGCCGACGGCATAGAAGACGTTGGCGGCGGCGCGGGGGCCGTTGGTGGTTTCCGGCATCCAGAGGGGATTGCCGTTGCGGTGATAGCGGCGGCACCACGCTACGAAGTTGGAGGCGTAGAGGTCGGGAGAAAAGATGTCAATGGCATGGCCGGCGGCACGCCAGACATCCTGCACGAAGGGCAGCGGGCCGCCGCTGGGGAACGTGCCCGGAGGCGCGCCTTGGCCGGCGAGCCAGGTGTTGACGTACATGGGCAGGGGATATTGGGCTTCGCCGGCGGCGGCGACGGCGTTGATGAAGCGGGCGTAGTACCAGGCCATGAAGACCTGGCCGGCGCGGGGGCCGCGGCCGAAGACCTGCGGCCAAGTGCCGGAGGTTTTTTCGCCATGGCGGCGCCAGAAGCGGAGGAAATGGCCGTTGAGTTCGGTTTTGTGGGCGGCGAGGTATTGCATCAGCCGGCGCGGGACGGAACCTTGGAAGGCGCGGTTGGCGGCGGCGGAATGATCGCGGCTGGCGCCGAGGACGCCGACCTCGTTTTCCACCTGCATCATCAAGACGGTGTGCTGGGCGCCGTCCACTTGCTGGATGTGGCGCATGACGGCGGCGAAGGCGCTGGCGTCGGCGCGGCGGGTGGCGGGGGCGAAGGCGGAAAGGATGGTGGTGGGGCGGCCGCGGATGATGACGCGGGGGAAGCGGGTGGTGTTCTCCTTGACCCACAGGGGCGGATAGCTGGAGAGGCCGTTCTTCCAGGTGGCCAGCCAGAGGAAGACGATGTGCATGTGGTAGGCGCGGGCTTGCCGCAGCAGGCCGTCGAGCAGGCGCCAACTATAGTGGCCCTCGGTCGGCTCGATCAGCTCCCAGGAGAGCGGGACGACGGCGGTATTGAGGTGCATGGCCTGCAGCCGCGGCCAAATGGGGCCCATGTAGGCCAGGCTGGAGGAGCTGGAATTGTGCAGCTCGCCGGCCAGCATGAGGAAGGGCTGGCCATTGACGATGAGCTGGACAACCTTGCCCTTTCGCGCGAGGTGGGGCGGCGGGTAGGCGGCGGCGGATTGCGCGGCGAGCGGGGCGGCAAGCGCGGCGAGGAAGAAGACGGCGGCGAGGGCGGCGGCGGCGCGGGCGGCGGCCGGGGCGAAGGCGAACGGGGCGCGGCGGGAGGGGGCCGGCCGGGAGTGACTGCGGAAGTGACTCAGGCGCATGCCGTGAGACTAACCGAAACCGGCGGGCCGGCCAAGAGGCTGTACTCGTCCAGTGGATGCGTTACACCTCTGTTGAGGGAGGCGCACCCCGCTGGAGTTCCTGGAGGAACTCCA
>DAHUYO010000108.1 GCA_027315185.1 Acidobacteriota bacterium | reverse complement strand
GTGAGCACCTCGCCGGCGGCGCCGCGGCCGGGAACCGCCTGGATGTTTTGCGCCGTCCAGACCGGCGCGCCGGCGGTTTCGGCCGCCTGCGCGACCGCCGCCGCCAGCGGATGCTCGGAATGGCGCTCCACCGCCGCCGCCAGCGCCAGCAGGTGGGCGGAGCTCTCGCCGGGGGCGGGTAAGACCGCCACGATGGCCGGCCGTCCCTGGGTGATGGTGCCGGTCTTGTCCAGCAGCACGGCGGTCAGGGACCGGGCCCGCTCCAGGGCCTCGCCACCGCGGATCAGAATGCCGTGTTCGGCGCCCTTGCCGGTGCCCACCATTACCGCCGTGGGCACGGCCAAGCCCATGGCGCACGGGCAGGCGATGACCAGCACCGCCACCGCGGTGAACATCGCCCACAGCAGGGCGGGAGCCGGGCCGAAATCGAACCAAAGGACGAACGTGGCGATAGCGACGCTCAACACCACGGGCACAAAAATGCCCGCGACTTGGTCGGAGAGGCGCTGGATGGGCGGGCGGGAGCCTTGCGCCGCTTCCACCAGGCGGACGATCTGCGCCAAGGCGGTGTCCTGGCCGGTGCGGGTCAGCTCAACCAACAGCGAACCATGGCCATTGACCGTACCGCCGGTAACCTCCCCCCCGGGCTGCTTTTCCACCGGCAAGGGTTCGCCGGTCAGCATGCTTTCATCCACCGCGCTGTGGCCGGCGCGCACCTTGCCATCCGCGGGCAGCCGCTCGCCGGGCAACACGCGGACCAGGTCGCCGGGCGCAAGCTTTTCGACCGGGCGATCGGCCACCGTCTCCTCGCCGTTCGCGCCCATCACCACGCCATGCGCCAGCTTCGGCCGCAGCGCCAGCAGACGGCGGATGGCGGCGGAGGTTTGGCCGCGGGCGCGGCTCTCCAAAAGATTGCCCAGCAAGATCAGGGCGATGATCCAGTTGACCGCGTCGTAATAGACGTCGGCGGGCATGCCGTGGCGGGTGAATAAACCGGGCGTCACTGTAGCCAGCAGGGAAAAGAGCAGAGCGCCGCCGGTGCCCACCGCGATCAAAGTGTTCATGTCCGCGGCATGATGGCGGAAGGCTTTGTAGGCGCGAACGTAGAAGTCCCGTCCCGCCCACAGCACCACGGGCAGCGTCAGGGCCAGCAACAGCCAGCGCAGCGCGGCGGCGGGCAACGACGCCAGCCAGGGCAGCGCCGCGGCGACGGCATGGTGCGCCGGCGCCATCAAGCGGGACAGTAGATCCAGGCTGCCGGCGGCGCTGGCAGGCAGCACCAGCATCGAAACCAGCATGGTGACCACGGCCAAGATCAAGGCCGCGATCATGCGGCGGCGCAGGCCGCGGATGGCGGCCGCGTGGGCGGCCGCGGCGGCGGCTTCGCCGTCCTCGGCGCGGTTGGCCACGCGCCAGCCACGGCTTTCCAGAGCGCGGGTCAAGTCGGTGACCGTGGCGTTGCCGGGCAGCACGTCAATATCCAGAGCGCCATCGCCCAGCCGGTAGCGTGCCGCCAGCACGCCCGGCAGCCCGCGGACGGCCCGCTCCACATCGCCGGGGTCGGCGACCATTTCGGCTCCCCCGAGTTGCAAATGGGCGGTAGTGATGCGGGCGTCGTAGCCGGCCTGGCGCACGGCTCGGACCATGCGATCCAGCGCGGCGGGAGCGGGATCGTAGACGACCGTGGCCCGCTCGGTGGCGAAGTTGACCGTCGCCTGGCGCACGCCGGGGGTGCGGCTAAGGGCGCGCTGCACCCGCTGGGCGCACGAGGCGCAGGTCATGCCGGTGATGGGCAGCGTGGCGCCGCTGGCGGCAGCCGCCACCGGCGCGGTTTTAGCCGGAATGGAGGGAGTGGGATTCATCGCCGGACACATTGGCCGCGGGCCGCGGGCTGGGCGCCCCACGCGGCTGGCTGAGGAAAAAATACCAATTGACCCACGCGATCGCCGCCACGCCCGCGGCGGTGACCGCGATTGCTCCTGCGCTCATGGCCTAGGCGACCTTGGCGGCGAAGCCTTCTTCTCCGATGGCCGCCACCAGGGCCTCCGGGGTGACTTTGCCGGGATCGTAATCCAACTCGGCTAAGCCGACGCGAACGGCGCGGTTTTCCACTCCGGGCGCGCTGAGCGCCTTTTCCACGGCGTGCACGCAGTGATCACAACTCATGCCTTCGATAGTGAGTTTCAGGTGTTGCATCGGGCTCCCTCGTATACCCCTATAGGGTATCTGTCTTCAAAGTAGCGCGCCTGGCCCGTGGCGTCAAGCGGCGGCCGCCGCGGCGGGCCGGTAGAATAGACACATGCCCGCGGAGAGCTTGCATCGAGACGCCCGCCGCTTCTTCTTTGAGCGGTATGGAATGACGTCGGCGGACCTGGAACGCTATTTGGCGGCGGCGCTGGACCGCGGCGGCGACTTCGCCGATCTCTACTTTGAGTACCAGTCCACGTCCTCGCTCCTCATGGAGGAGTCGCTGCTGAAATCGGCCAACCAGGGCATTTCGGTGGGCGTTGGCGTGCGGGTGCTGGCCGGCGAGCGCACCGGCTACGCCTACAGCGACGACCTGGCGCCGGAGAAGATTGTGCGCGCGGCGGAGACCGCGGCGCACATCGCCAGCGGCCCGGCGCGCACGCATATCGTGGGGCTGCGCGAAGTGCCCTCCCGGGCCACGCTGTATCCGGTGGTGATGGCGCCGACGGATGCCGAGTTGATGGCCAAATTGGCCTTGGTGGAACGGGCCGACCGCGCCGCCCGGGCGTATGACCCACGCATCGAGCAGGTGCGGGTCAGCTATGCCGACGAAGTGAAGTGGGTGCTGATCGCGGCCTCCGACGGCACCGAAGCGGCCGATTACCAGCCGCTGGCGCGCATGGGCGTGTTTTGCCTGGCGCGGGATGGGGCTTCGGTCCAGCGCGGCAACTCCGGCGGCGGCGGCCGCGTGGATTTGAGCTTTTTTGACCGGCAACTGACGCCGGAGGAGTTGGCCGGCCAGGCGGCGCGGGAGGCGATCCAGCAACTGCAAGCGCGGGAATGCCCGGCCGGCGAGATGACCGTGGTGCTGGGCCCCGGATGGCCCGGAGTATTGCTGCATGAGGCTATCGGCCACGGCTTGGAGGCGGACTTCAACCGCAAGAAGACCTCCGCCTTCTCCGGCCTGGTGGGCCAGCGCGTGGCCAGCCCCATCTGCACCGTGGTGGATGACGGCACGCTGCCCGGCAGGCGGGGCTCGCTGAACATGGATGACGAGGGCGCCCCGACGCAATGCACCGCGCTGATCGAAAACGGCGTGCTGCGCGGCTACATGCAGGACCGGCTGAGCGCCGGGGTGATGGGCGCGCACGCGACCGGCAACGGCCGCCGGCAGAGCTATGCCCATATGCCCATGCCGCGCATGACCAACACCTACATGCTGCCCGGCGAGGATGACCCGGAGGCGATCCTGCGCGGCGTCAAGAAGGGGCTATACGCGGTGAACTTCGGCGGCGGGCAGGTGGACATCACCAACGGCAAATTCGTGTTTTCCGCCTCCGAAAGTTATTTGATCGAGGATGGCAAGATCACCGCGCCGGTGCGCGGGGCCACGCTGATCGGCAACGGGCCGGACGTGCTGACGCGCGTCAGCCGCGTCGGCAACGACCTGAAGCTGGACCAGGGCATCGGCATGTGCGGCAAGGAGGGGCAATGGGTGCCGGTGGGCGTGGGAATTCCCACGGTGCAGATTGACCGGCTCACGGTGGGGGGGACGGCGGGCTGATGACGGACGGAAATCACAGAGACGCGGCCCACGGCGACAGCAATGGGCTGTTGGAACTGGCGCAGCGCATCGTCGCCGAGGCGCAGCGCCGCGGCGCCAGCGGAGCGGAGTGCGTGATGCGCGAGGGCCGGGAGCTATCCGCTACGGTGCGTCTGGCCGAAGTGGAACAACTGAAGCAGGCGGGCGGCAAGAGCCTGGGCATCCGCGTGTTTTTGGGCCAGCGCTCGGCCAGCACCTACACTTCGGATTTTTCCTGGCCGGCGGTGACGCAGATGATTGACTCCGCCCTGGGAATTGCCCGCATTGCCTCCGCGGATCCCGCCGCAGGCCTGCCGCAGCCGGAGGAGTTGGGCCGATGGGAGGGTGATCTGGGGATCTATTCGCCCGCCGCCGCGCGCGTGGACACCGACGCGGGCGTGGACTTAGCGCGCCGGGCGGAGGCGGCGGCCCTGGCCGCCGATCCCCGCCTGCGCAATAGCGAGGGAGGCAGCTTCGAGGCCGGGGAAGGCCGCCGCATTTTCGCCAACTCGCTGGGGTTTGCCGGGGAATATCGCCGCTCGTCTTGTTCCATCGCGGCGGTGCCGATCGCCGTGGAAGACGGCAAGATGCAGCGGGATTATTGGTACACGGTGGCACATGACCCGGCACGGTTGGATTCGCCCGAGGAGGTGGGACGCATCGCCGCGCAGCGGACGCTGCGGCGTCTGGGCGCGCGAAAGGCGCCCACCGCCCGCGTGCCGGTTGTGTTCGACTCCCTGGTGGCGCGCTCGCTGCTGGATCAGATCTTCACCGCCGTCAGCGGCGAATCCATTTATCGTGGCGCCAGCTTTTTAGCGGGCACGCTGGGCGAATTGGTGGCGGCGCCCGGCGTCACGGTAGTGGATGACGGTCCGCGTCCGGGCGGTTTCGGCAGCGCGCCGTTCGATGGCGAGGGCGTGGCCAAGCGGCGGACCGTGGTGCTGCAAAACGGGCGCCTGGAAAGCTATTTGCTGAACTGCTACACCGCGCGCAAATTGGGGTTGCGCACCACCGGCAACGCCAGCCGGGGCTTGGCCGATGCCCCGGGCGTGGGCTATGGCAACCTGTACCTGGAACCGGGAACCCAGACGCCGGAGGAATTGATCGCGGGCATTCCCCAAGGCTTGTTGGTGACGGAGTTTATCGGCTCCGGCGTGAACATCGTCACCGGTGATTATTCCCGCGGGGCCAGCGGGATGTGGATTGAACATGGCCAGCTCGCCTATCCCGTCGAGGAGATCACGGTGGCGGGCAACCTGAAGGACGTGCTGAAGCAGATTGTCGCCGTGGGCAACGACCTCAAGTTCCGCTCCGCCTCCGCGGCGCCTACGCTGGTCATTGAAGGGATGACCGTGGCTGGCCGTTAGCCCGCCTCCGACGTTGGACCCATGCCGGATGAGACGCAAAAGAACGAGCCTCCCGCCGCGTCCACGTCCGGCGCGGCCCCGGAGCCGCCGAACGCCTGGATGCGGATTTGGCTGGGGCGGCGCGGATTGCGCGCCGGTTGGCGCGTGCTGGTCTATGTCGTTCTGCTGTTGTTCATTGCCGCCATTCTGGCCTTAGGCGCCGTCGCCATCGCTTCCGCGCTGGGGCATCCGGTGCTGCTGCCTCGCGCCGGACGCGCAGTGACGCCGGGGCTGGGGTTGATCTCCCTGCAGGATGGCGTCCAATTTGCCGCCGCCATCATCGCCGCCATTTTGATGGGCCTGTTCGAGGGGCGGAGTCTGGCTGCTTTTGGGCTGCCTTGGCACGGGGCGTTTGGAAAGCGCTTTTGGTGGGGGGCGCTTTGGGGCGGCGTGGCGCTCAGCGCGTTGCTGGGAGGCATCGCGGCGACTGGAAGTTTTCATGTGCGCGGCTTCTCCGCCGGCTTCGCGCATCTGGTGGGGCCGGGCTTCGCCTTTGCCGCCACTTTTGCCCTGGTGGCTTTTTTCGAAGAGTTTGCTTTCCGCGGCTATCCGCTGACGGCCTTGACCGAAGGCATGGGTTTTTGGCCCGCCGCCATTGTGCTTTCCATTGCGTTTGGCGGGGTGCACGGCGGCAACACGGGCGAAGCGGTGTGGGGCGTGCTCAGCGCCGGACTGATCGGTCTGTTCTTCTGCTTTACCGTCCGCCGCACCGGCACATTGTGGTTTGCCATCGGCTTTCACTTTTTATGGGATTTCGCCGAAAGCTTTATCTACGCAGTGCCCGATAGCGGCCTGGTGCTGCGTCATGCCATGGTGCGATCGTCGTTTTCCGGATCGCACTGGCTAACCGGCGGCAGCGTGGGGCCGGAAGGCAGCCTTTTGATTTTTCCCTTAATCGGCCTGCTCTTTTGGCTCTTCCACCGCGCCTATCCGGCAGCAAGGATGGAGGCCTAGGCTCGCCGATGGCCCTCGCCTACGAGGCGTTTCTTTTGGTGTCCTTTGGCGGGCCCGAAAAGCCGGAGGACGTGGCGCCATTTTTGGATAATGTGCTGCGCGGCCGGCCGGTTCCCCGCGAGCGGCGGGAGGAAGTGGCGCGGCATTATCTAGACCGCGGCGGAAAAAGCCCGATCAACGAGCAGAACCGTGCCCTGTTGTCCGCCTTGGAGCCGGCGCTATCCGCTCGCTTTCCCGACATGCGGCTGTACTGGGGCAACCGCAACTGGCATCCCCTGCTGGCCGACACGGTACGCCGCATGCGTCAAGACGGGGTGCGGCGCGCGCTGGCGCTGGCGACTTCGGCCTTCGGCTCGTATTCGGGCTGCCGCCAGTACCGCGAGGATATCGAGGCGGCGAGGGCGACGGTCGGGGACGGCGCGCCGGAGATCGAGAAGCTGCGTTTGTTCTACAGCCACCCCGGCTTTATCGCCGCCGTCGCGGCCGGCGCGCGCCAAGCGTTGGAGCGCATCCCTTCCGGGCGCCGCGCCGCCGCTGGCCTGCTGTTCACCGCCCACAGCATTCCCGTGGCCATGGCCGCCGCCAGTCCCTATGTGGCGCAGTTGCGCTTGGCATCGGGCTGGGTAGCCCATGCGCTTGGGCGCGACGATTGGCGCTTGGGCTACCAGAGCCGCAGCGGCTCGCCGCGGCAGCCCTGGCTGGAGCCGGATGTGGCGGCGCAGTTGGCGCGGATGGCCGGCGAGGGCCAGCGCGACGTGGTGGTGGTTCCCATCGGATTTTTGTCGGACCACATGGAAGTCGTGCACGACTTGGATGTGGAGGCGCGGGAAGAGGCCGAGCGGCTGGGCATGAACATGGAGCGCGCCGCCACCGCGGGTTCACGGCCGGAATTGGTGGCGGCCATCGTCAGCCTGGTAGCGGAGCGCATGACGGGCGAGGCGTCGCAGGCCATCCCGGGCACGCGGGAGGATGGGAGCTGCACGGGCGATTGCTGCCTGGTGAAGCCTGCACCCGGCTAAGCCCGCAACGGAAACACCGCGAGGCGTTGATACGTGAACTTTCCACGCACCGGACGACTGAGAAACAGCGCGAACTCGCCGACGTGCTGCGCTCCCCAGGTTGGTTCGAGGGGGTCCAGTGCCGCTCGCAGCGGCGCCAGACTGCCCTGACCGGCGCTGGCCAGGGTGATATGCGGCGTGAACGGCCGCGCCTCGGGTGCGAACCCCAGCGCCGCCAACTGGTCCTCGATCGCCGCGGACAGCAGTTCCGCCGACCGCGGATCGGCGAGGCCAACCCACAGCGTTCGCGGCCGGCCCCGAGCGGGAAAAGCGCCCAACCCGCGCAAGTCGAGCCGAAACGGCGGGCGGCGCACCTGTCCCAAGGCTCCGTGCAGCGCCGGCAATTCGCTTTCCGGGCGCTCGCCCAAAAAGCGCAGGGTCAGGTGCCACGCCTCCGGCCGCGACCAGTGCGCGTCCGGCGCGCGGGTCATCAGCGGCACCCGCAGCCGCTCGATTTCCCGCCGCAATGCCGCCTCCAGGGCGACCGCAACGAACAACCGCATGGAGCGGGCGGGGCAATAGGCGTCGCCCGACTTCGTTGGTCCGGCGCTCGGGCTCCTCACGTCCATTGGTGTACGCTGCGGGCACTCGCCCCGTTCCGCCTCGCCCTGCTCGCCTCTCGCCCCGCTCGGACGTGGCCGGCCGGGAAGGGGGTCGCCCCGCGGAACTGCGCGGGCTTTCTGCCGCGTGCGCTGCGCTCCGGCCTCCCGCGCGACCCTAGCATTGCCTTGCCCTTGCGGTGGACTCGCGGGCTGCCGCATGGCTCAATATTCGTGCCCCGTGCCCGGCGCCGGCAGCTGTACTTTCCCCGCGAACGTGCGATGCACGTGGTAGCTGTAGAACGCGACCGCGACCATGCCGGAGATGTTGGCGAGAAATGAGGTGAACAGCGCGTGCGGCGTGGAGGCGGCGTTGAAAATGGTCAGGCTGTCGTGGCGGTCGAGCGTGGAAGGCAGCAGGGCCGGATAGACGCTGGCGGCGGCCGAGCCGAGCAAGCCCACGATCACCATCGTGGAGGCGCGGAAGGCTGCAACCTCCCGCCCGCGGCGGCGGGCCCAGAATCCCAATCCCAGACCGGCGACGGTGACTGCCGGCAGGATCAAGGCCAACGGTTGGCGGAGGAAATTGGCGCCGATGTCGGAGCGCAGGGCCAGCGTCGCCACCGTCATGGCCGCGATCAGCGCCAGCGCGGCCCACCACAGTCCCGCCGCCCATTGCTGCGCGCGTTCTTCCAGCGTGCCCACCGCTTTCCGGCGCAGATAATTGGCGCCGTGCCACACCAGCAAAGTCAGGCTGAGCAAGCCGGTGAGCAGGGAATAAGGATTGAGCAGCAGCGTGAAGCTGCCTTGGAAATAGCCGTTGGGCGCGATGGGCAGCCCATGGACAACATTGCCCAGCGCGACGCCGAGAAACAGCGCCAAAAAAATACTGGCCAGGCCGAAGGTCACATCCCAAAACCCGCGCCACATGTGGTTGGCGAAATGGCTGCGGAATTCGATTGCGATGCCGCGCATCAGCAACAGCCACAGTACCGCCATCAGCGCCAAATAGAAGCCGCTGAAGCCGGAGGCGTAGACGCGCGGGAACGCCACCAGCATCATGCCGCCGGCGGCGATCAGCCACACCTCGTTGCCGTTCCAGACCGGGCCGATGGAGTTGATGCAGATGCGGCGCTCCTCGGCCGTTTTGGCCACCCAGGGATGCAAGGCGCCCACGCCCAGGTCGTAGCCGTCCAGCACCGCGTAGGCCGCCAACATGGCGCTGAGCAAGACGAACCAGGCTTGCGCCCAAAATACCGGGTTATGCACGGGGCGGCTCCGGGCTGGGCATCACCGCATGGTGGGGGGGCGGGGCGGCTTCCTCCTCCTCGATGCCGCGATGGATCACTTTGCCGGCCAGCAACAAGAACAGCAGCCCCAGCAGCACGTACAATCCCGCGAATCCCAGGGTGGTGAAAATGACTTCACCGGTGGACACGTTCGGCGAGACGCCGGCGGAGGTGCGAAGCAATCCATAGACCAGCCATGGCTGGCGGCCCACCTCCGTGACCACCCACCCCGCCTCGTTGGCGATGAAGGGGAAGGGCAGGGCCAGCATCAGGATCCACAGATACCATCGGCTGCGTTCCAGCCGGCCTAGGTAGAGCAGCAGGCCTCCCGCCAGGGCGATGGCGATAAACCCCGTGCCCAGACCGACCATGATGTGATAGGCGTAATAGGTCAGGTTCACGGGCGGCCACAAATCCCGGGGATAGCTGTCCAGCCCGCGCACCGGAGCGCTAAAGCTCCCATAGGCGAGAAAGCTGAGCAGGCCCGGCGCCCGCACCGGATCCAACAGCCGCCCATGGCGGGCATCGGGCATGCCGAGAATCGCCAGCGGTGCTTCCGGCTCCGTCTTGAACTGACCCTCCATGGTGGCCAGCTTGATCGGCTGATAACGCGCCACATCCCGTCCAGCAATGTCGCCGGTGGGGAAGATTTGCAGCAGCGAAAACACCACGGCGCCGATCACGCCGGCGCGAACGCAGTTGCGGCCAAGATGTTGGCAACGGCCCGCCAGCAGATAAAACGCGCCGATGGAACCGACGATGAAGCTGCCCGCCAACAACGCGCCGCTGATCACGTGGGCATACATCCATCCGGCATAGGGATTGAACACCACCCGCCAAAAGGAGGCCAGCACCGGCTGGCCGTTCGGTCCCAGGCGGTAGCCTACCGGGTGCTGCATCCAAGCGTCCGCGGCGGTGATGAAATAACCGGACAGCAGGGAGCCCGCCGCTACCCCCAGGCCGGCCAGCCACTGTCCGATGCGGCCGATTCGGCCGCGGCCGAAAAGAAATAGGCCCAGGAATCCGGACTCCAGAAAGAACGCATAGACGCCCTCCAGAGGCAGCACCTGCCCAAACAAGCCACCGCCGAAGGCCGAGAACTGGCTCCAATTAGCGCCGAACTCAAACTCCAAGGGAATGCCCGTGACCACGCCGGCGGCGA
>DAHUYO010000107.1 GCA_027315185.1 Acidobacteriota bacterium | reverse complement strand
CGCGCCCATGGCCGCCGGCGCGCCCAAACTGCCGGTAGCGCCGCCGCGCCCGGTGTATGCTCCGCCGTCCGCGCCGGTTGCGCCCGCTGCGCTCCGTCCATCCGTGCCGGTGGCGGGAGCGGCGCCCGCCGCTTCGCCGCTGGCGCCGCCCAAGGCTGGCCGCCCCGTGGCGCCGCGCCCGCCGGTGGCTCCCTCCGCTGCGCCGCCGCAAGCATCAGGCGCGGTTCGTCCGCGGGGCCTTACTCCTTCGCCGGCGTCCCCGCCGGCGCGGCCCCAGCCGCCCAAGCCGCCCAGCTTGAACATTGCCAGCGGTGGCATTTCCGCCGCCCCGTCGCCTTCGTCTCCGGGGCGTCGCGTGATCGTTCCCGTTGCGCCGCAGCGGCCCGTGTATCAGGCGCCGGCCGGCGGACCGCCGGTTCGGCCCAGCCGCCCCGCGCCCGGCAAGCCGATTTATCAGCGGCCCGCCACGACCCGTCCCGGTTCCGCCCCGATGGGACGCGCGGCGACGCCGGAAGGCCGGCGTCCGATGCACCCCACCCGGCCCAGCGGCAACCGTGGCGCCGGCCCGCGTAGCGCGCACCATGGCCGCCGCGAACCGCGGGTCAAGGAAGGAGCGCAGCCGAAATATTACGAGCGGCCCACCACGCCCAGTGGTCCGCTTCCCATCAACCGGGAGATCACGTTATCCGAGGGCATTACCGTCAAGGACCTCTCCGAACGGCTGCAAGTGCGGGCCAAGGACGTGATTCGCAAACTGCTGGACCGCGGCTTGATGGTCACCGTCAACCAGCCTTTGGAGAGCGAGACCGCCATTGCCATGGCGCGGGAGTTTGGCGCCTCCGCCACCGTGGTTTCCTTCGAGGAAGAGGCGCTGAAGAGCGTCGAGGAAGCTCGCGGGGCGGAAGCCGAACCGGCGAAGCTGACCCCGCGCGCGCCGGTGGTCACCATCATGGGGCATGTGGACCACGGCAAGACTTCGCTGCTGGATGCCATCCGCGAGACCAGCGTCGCCGCCGGCGAGGCCGGGGGCATCACCCAGCATATCGGCGCCTACAAAGTCGAAGTGACCGATCCCGACTCGCCCGCGCACGGCCGCGCGCTGGTGTTCATTGACACCCCGGGCCATGAGGCGTTCACCCGCATGCGCGCCCGGGGCGCCAAGGTCACCGATGTCGTGGTGCTGGTGGTATCCGCCGATGATGGCGTCATGCCGCAGACCCTGGAGGCCATTGATCACGCCAAGTCGGCCAATGTGCCTTTGCTGGTGGCGATCAATAAGATCGACAAGCCGGATGCCCAGCCCGACCGGGTGAAGAAGCAATTGGCGGAGCGTGGCTTGCAGCCCGAGGACTGGGGCGGCACCACCGTCATGGTGAACGTTTCGGCGAAGGCCAAGACCAACCTCAATCAGCTGCTGGAAATGATCGTGCTGGTCGCCGACCTGCAAGAACCCAAGGCCAACCCCGACGCGCCCGGCCAGGGCACGGTGCTGGAGGCCCAGTTGGACCGCGGCCGCGGGCCGGTGGCGCGGGTCTTGGTGCAGGATGGCACTCTGCGGACCGGCGACACCATCGTGCTGGGCAGCGTCTTGGGCCGGGTGCGGGCGATGTTCGACGATCGCGGCCGGTCGCTGCCCGCCGCCGGGCCTTCGACGCCGGTGGAGGTTCTCGGGCTGGAGGCGCTGCCCGAGGCCGGCGATCGCTTCACGGTGGTGAACGACCGCCTCAAGGCGAAGCAAATCGCCGTCTACCGCGAGGAAAAGGCGCGGGAAGCCGCGCACGCGCGCGCCAGCCGCATCAACCTCGATGTGCTCAGCCAGCAGATGGGCTCGGGCGGCGAGGCCAAGGAACTGCCGCTGATCGTCAAGGCCGACGTGCAAGGGTCCGCCGAAGTCCTGGTGGACACGCTCAACAAGCTTTCCACGCCGAAGGTGCGCATTCGCGTCATCCACTCCGGCGTTGGCGCCATCACCGAAGGGGACGTGCTGCTGGCCACGGCCGCCAACGCGGTGATCATCGGCTTCAACGTGCGGCCGGAGCGCAAGGCGGCGGAGCTGGCCGAGCACGAGAAAATCGAGATTCGCCAGCATTCGATCATCTATGAAGTGACTGAGGAAATCCAAAAGGCGATGACCGGGCTGCTGGAGCCGGTGGTGAAGGAAACCCCGCTCGGCCATGCGGAGGTTCGCCAGACCTTCCGGATTCCCAAAGTCGGCGCCATCGCCGGCTGTTACGTCCGTGACGGCAAGCTGACGCGCGACGCCCCGGTGCGGGTGGTCCGCGACGGCACGGTGGTTTATACCGGCAAAATCGCCTCGCTGCGCCGGGTCAAGGAGGACGTGAGCGAGGTGCGCAGCGGGTTGGAATGCGGCGTCGGCGTCTCCAATTTCGCCGACGTCAAGCCGGGCGACGTGCTGGAGGCTTTCCAAGTGGAGCGCGTCGCGGCGACGCTGTAGTCCGTCATGCCCCTGGCGGCCATGGCGATCGAAATCACCCTCCCCGGCGCGCGGTCGCTGAAGGACAAGCGCGCCGTGGTGCGCGCCCTCAAGGACCGCCTGCGGGCGCATTTCAATGTCTCGGTCGCGGAAATGGACCATCAGGCGGCCTGGCAGCGGGCGACCGTGGGCGTCGCCGCGATCGGCCCGGACCGGGAGTATCTAGCCGGTTTGATGGCGCGCGCCGCCGCCGCTGCCGCCGCGGCGCTGGCGGGCCAGGAGTTCGAACTGGGCGGCGTGGAAATTTTGGAGTAGGCGGAGCGACGATGCCCCATCGGGCGGAACGACTGGCGGAGACGATCCGCGATGAGTTGACCGAGTTGATCGGCGGCGAGATGGGCGATCCCCGCATCGGCTTGGCGCAGGTGACCGAGGTCAAGCTCCCGCCCGATTTGCGCGTCGCCCAGGTCTACGTGGCGGTGGTCGGCAGCGAGGACCAGCAGCGTCAAGCGCTGCAAGCGTTGCTGGCGGCTCGGGGCTATCTCCGCGCGGAGTTGGCGCAGCGGCTGCAAATCCGGCATATTCCCGAGCTGCACTTTGATTTGGACCGCCAGGAGGAATTGGACCTGCGGCTAGGACGGCTGCTCCATCGCGCTTCCCGCCAGGCCAAACCGTTGGCCCCTCCGCCGGAGCCCGGCGAAGAGGAATAGCCCCGCGGCTACACTGAATCGTGACCTATTTGCTGCTCTTGCTGATGGCGTGGATGGGCGGTTCGGCGCCTGCGCCCCCGCTGCGCCAACTGGTGGCGATCGTGGACGCGCGCTACGATGCCTTGACCACGTTGCGCGCGCATTTTACGGAGGTCTACTCCCAAGGCGGGCTGGAGCGCCGGGAAAGCGGCATCCTCTACCTGCGCAAGCCGGGACTGATGCGCTGGGATTACCTTCAGCCACGCCGCAAAATGTTCCTGGTGACCCGGCATCGCGTTTGGCTCTATTTGCCCGCGGAACGCCAAGCCCAGGTCCGCTCGCTCAAATCCGCCACGAACCTAAAGACGCCGCTGCGCTGGCTGTTGGGCAAGTTGAATTTGCCGCGCGAGCTGAAGGACATGACTTATGGCGGCTTGAATCCGTTATGGCCCGGCGACTACGTGATCCGCGGCAAGCCGGCCGCGTTGGGCCCGCAGTTCCGGGAGGTGCTGATCGAGGTTTCTCCGGCCTACAACATCCGCCGTCTGGTGATCCGCGCCGCCAACGGCGTGCAAACCGATTTCCAGTTGCGCGGCATCGCCGCCAATATCCCCGTGCCGGAGCGGCTATTCCGCTTCCACCCGCCCGCCGGCGTGCAAGTGGTTCCCGCCGCGCAACCCTAACGAGCGCAGCGCCGCCAGCGCGGCATAATGCCCGCTCAGGCCATGCACGCCGGCGCCCGGCGCCGTCGCCGCCGAGCCGTTAAAGATGCGCCGGCTGCCCGTGCGGTATCCGTGCCGCATGCGCCGCAGGAAGCCGGCCAGATCCTGGGCGCCGCCGGCGATGTCCCCGCCGGTGTAATTGGGATTGTGCCCAGCCATCTCCGCGGCCACGATGGCATGCCGCGCCAGAATGCGGCGGCGAAATCCGGGAGCGAAGCGCTCAATCTGCGCCTCGATGGCCTCGGTCATGTCCGCGGTGCTTCCGTTCGGAACGTGACAATAGCCCCAGGCGATGTGGCCGCCGGCCGGAGCGCGCGACGGATCGAACTGCGTCGGCTGGGTGACCAGCACGAAGGGCGGGGGACTTGCGGACCGGCTTGCGGCCGGGTCGCCGCGCCAGGGCGCGCGTTCCGCGGTTGCGATTTCCTCCCAGCCGCCGCCGACGTGCACCGTGCCGGCCTGGGCGCAGTCCACGGCCGTCCACGGAATCGGCTCGCGCAACGCCCAATCCAGCTTGCAGACTCCTGGTCCCAGCGGCCAGCTCGCGAGGCGGCGCAGCGCTCGCGTCGGGAACTGCGTCCAGTGCGACATCTGCCTTGGCGTGGTGGTGGTCACGACTACATCCGCCGGCGGCAACTCGCGGCCGTCGCGAATGCGGACGCCGAGTTGAATGTCGCCGCCCAGGGTCCGCAGATAGGCGGCCATGGCGTCGCTGATCGCCTGCGCCCCGCCGCGGGGAATGGGCCACCCCGCCAGATGCGCCGCAGCCGCCAGCACCAGACCGTAAGCGGCGCTCGGCCGCCATTCCAGCGGAATCATGGCATGCGCCGCCAAGCCCGCCCACAGGGCCCGCGTCGCCGGCCGGCGAAATCTTCCCGCGATGGCCGCCGCCGGCCGCAGCGCCCGGCGGGCGAAGCGCGCCGCGGCGAAGGGCCTGCGGGGCAGGAGCGTGGGAGGGCCGAGCACCGTCGCCTCGATGCGCTCCCAGTCGGCCACCACCGAACCGATGCAATGCCGATACGCCGCACCGTCCGCGCCCAGTCCCTCCGCCGTGCGATGGAGCGAGCGGTGCAGCACCGCCGCCGTGCCGTCATCCAACGGGTGCGCCAACGGCAGCGGCGGCGCAATCCATTGCAGTCCGAACCGCTCCAGCGGCAGCGAACGAAAGACCGGCGACAACACCGCCAAGGGATGCACCGCGGAGCAGAGATCGTGGCGATACCCGGGCAGCGTCAATTCCTCCGTCCGCGCGCCGCCGCCAATATGGTCGCTCGCCTCCAGCACCGTTACCCGGCAGCCGGCGCGGGCCAGCGTGATCGCCGCCGCCAGGCCGTTCGGCCCAGCCCCCACGACCACGCCGGTTTTACTCCCTGCCGCCATCGCCTTTGCGCCCACAATACCCCGAAAACGCAATGGGGCGGTCCGCGGGAGATGTGATAGGGTGTTGGGTTCGCCCGGTCTCAGATGCCCGAGATACCGCAACCGATTCTCGATGCCTTTCGCCAGAAGCGGCGCTTTTGGCTGGTATCGCATGCCCGTCCCGATGGTGATGCGCTCGGGTCGCTGCTGGGCTTGCGCGCCCTTTTGCTGGCCTCGGGGCGGACGGCGGTGGTGCTGTTGCGGGATGCGATTCCCTATCCCTACGGCTTTTTGCCCGGCGCGGAAACCGTGCGGATTACCGCCGCGGCGCCCGCCGGTCCGCCGCCGGACGCGCTGGTGATGTTGGAGTGCGCCAGTTTCGCGCGCAGCCACATCGCCGGGTTGGAGGGGCGCTTTACCATCAACCTGGACCACCATGCCAGCGCCCGTTCCTTCGCCAGCGTCAATTGGGTGGATCCGGCGGCCTGCGCCGTGAGTGAAATGGTGTTTCACTTGGCCGGGGCTCTCGGCTGGCCCATCTCCGCCGCCGTCGCCACCTGCTTGTATACCGGCTTGGTGGCCGATACCGGAGGATTCATCTTCGCCAACACCAACGCCCAGACGCTGTCATTGGCGGCGGATTTGGCGCGGATGGGGGCTCCGCCCCATGACATTGCGGCGCGAATGTATTTGGCCTACCCGGAGGCCAAGATGCGGGTTCTCGGCGCCGCGCTTTCCCATCTGCACGTCGAGCTGCCGCTTTCTTGGATGTGGGTGGAGGAAGCGGACCTGGCGCGCCTGCATGCGGGTTGGGAAGACGCTGAGGGCTTGGTGAACTACGCCCTGGGGCTGCGCGGCGTGGAGCTGGCGGCGTTTTTCCGTCCGGCCAGTCCCGCCGACGGTCCTGGCCGCCAGCGCATCAGCCTGCGTTCCACGGGCGCCGTGGATGTCGCCGCCATTGCCGAGGAGTTCGGCGGCGGCGGGCACCGGCAGGCCAGCGGGTTCAGCCTGGAAGGCGAATCGGCGGAGGTGCGGAAACAGGTGCTGGCGCGGCTGCGGGCGGCGCTTGCGCCGGAGTTATCCGCGGTCCGCGCCGCCTACGGACGCGGCCGTTAGCGGCAAGCCGCCGGGCGCGGCGGCGGGGAACAGACAATAAAACGTGCAGCCGCCGCCCGGCTGATTCTCCGCCCAAATGCGTCCCTCATGGTGCTGCACGATTTCCCGGCAAATGGCCAGGCCCAGGCCCGTGCCCTGCGGCTTGTTGGTCAGCGGGTCTCCGCCTTGCTGGAAGCTTTCAAAGATGCGCGGCAGGTCGTCGCTGGAGATCCCCGGCCCGTTATCGCGGACGTAAAGGCACCATTGCCGCGGCGTCTCGGCCGCCGCCGTGGCGGACGCACCCTCGGAACGCACGCCGATCTCCACCTCTCCCCGCGCGGTGAATTTGATGGCGTTGCTCAGCAGATTCGCCGCCACCTGCACCAAGCGGTCGAAATCGCCGCGCAGGATCGCCGTTCCCGGCTCCGCCTCCCGCACCAACCGCAGGCGCAGGCCCTTGGCTTCCGCCCAGGCGCGCATGGCCGCGGCGGCGGTTTGCGCCGCCTCCGCCAGGTCGGCAGGCTCGTCGCGCCAGGACATTTGGCCGGCCTCGATCTTCGACCAATCCAAGACATCGTTGATCAGCCGCGTCAGGCGCAAGGTCTCGCTCTTGATGATTTGCAGAAACTCGGTGCGCGTTTCCAGCGCTTCCTCCGGGTAGGCGAGCAGCAGTTCGGAGAAGGACCGGATGGACGTCAGCGGCGTGCGCAGCTCGTGCGAAACGTTGGCCAGGAACTGGCTCTTGGCGGTGTTGAGCCGCCGCAGTTCGGCGTTGGCGCGGCGCAGTTCGTCGCCCGCGGCGGCGAGTTCGCCGGTGCGCTGCGCCACCAGTCCCTCCAAGTTGTTGCGGTGTTGCCGCAGCTCCTTGGCGGCCAGGCGCAGGTCTTGGTTGGCCGCGCTCAGCGCGCGGCTGACCCCGGTCAGCACGCGTGCGAATTCGCCGGCGAAATGGCCGCACACAAAGACTCCCGCGATCCCGGCGGCGAGCCATTCGATCCGCTCCGGGCCGCCTCCCAGGTGGGACGCCGCTGCCCACGCCCAGCCCGCCGCCGCCAGCGCCGTCACCGCCAGGCCGAATTGCCGGGGCAGCGCCAGTGGGGCATACAGCGCCACGAAAATGAATAGGATCGCTCCCAGCCCCGGAGCGGTGAAAAACCGCAGGCCAGCCGCCAGCAGCGCCACCTCGCCGGCGAAATAGAACGCCACCGCTCGCGTCTTGCCCGGCCCCTCGGGCCAGCGCCGCGCGATGGCGATGAAGAGGAAGGAATAGGCCAGCCAGGCGCCCAGCAGCGCCGCCAACCCCCAGACGCGGCTGGCGGGATCCGCGGCCTCCGCCACCAGCGCGAGGGCCAGACCGAGCCCGAGCAGCCATTGCCGCTGATGATGAAAATACAGCCGCCGCTGCGCGTTGGCGGCAGCCTCGCCTTCGGCGGGCGGCAGGAGATGGTGGGGAGGGAAATGCCGCGCCACGGGCGTGCCTCGGCTAGCGGTGCGCCGCCGCCCCAGCCTCGGGTGCGCTCGCGGTCTCTAGCCCGTCGGTGAATCGTACGCCCATGTCGCGGACCACCTCAAAACATTCTTGTTCCACGAACGGCCGCAGCCGGCGGCGCAGCGTATACAGATGCTGGTCAATCACCCGCGCCCCGCTCGGACTGTCATCGCCCCAAATGCGGCGCAGCAGCGCTTCCCGGGAGAAAAGCCTACCGGGATAGCTCATCAGAATTTCCAGCAATTGGTACTCCCTGCGGCTGAGCCGCACCGGGTGGCCGGCGGCGATCAGCTCGCCGCGCCGGCGGTCCAGACGCAGCGGCCCGCGGATAATCGGCGTCGTTTCCCCCTCGGGAGTGGCGGTGCGCCGCTGCACGGCCCGCAGCCGCGCCGCCAACTCCGCGAGGCTGAAGGGCTTGGCCAAGTAATCGTCGGCGCCCAGGTCCAATCCCCGCACCTTATCCTCTTCGCCGTCCCTGGCCGAGGTGATGATAATGGGCAGCTCGGGCCGCGCCGCCCGCAGGCTGGCGCAAACGCGGAAGCCATCCAGCCGCGGCAACATCAAATCCAGAATCACCAGACTGTATTCGCCGCGCACCGCCTCCGCCAAACCGGTCTCTCCGTCATCCCGGCAAGTGACCGCATAGCCGAGTTTCTGCAACTGAAACGTCAAGCTTCGCTGCACATGCCGATCGTCCTCGATCAGCAATACCGGTATGGTCACCGCACCCATTGGCCGGGATTGTACCAAACCTGAGCTAGCCCCGCGATGAGCCTGGCGGCAGCGGCGGGCCATCACCGCGGCTTGGGGGCTGAGGAGCGCGCACGTATGGATGTCTGGCACACGACCTAACCCTTGGTGGCGGTTGACCTTAAGCTGGCGGCAAATTTCCAGTATGTTGCGCGCCCGCCGCCGCGGAGGACAATCTTGGTGTGCGGCGGCGCCCGCGGGCTGCGGAGCGGCCGACGGCCCGATCCGTCGGCAGCGGCGGAGCGGCAGCCGCAGCCGGCGCGCCGAGTCCTGGGGTGCGTCGCCGATGCATCGGGATTAGGAGGGCGTGGCTATGAGCAGCAAAATGACCAAAGCGCCCGGCGCCCAGCGTTCGCCGAGCCCGCGCCCGGGCAGCGGGCAGCAGGCGCGTGGAGCCGGCGCCAAGGACCGAAAGGCGCGGATTTTCGCCCGCCTGCCGTTGCGCGGGCAGTTCCCCAGCCGCATGGCGCCGCGGCCGCCCGCCGGTTTCGATTATCCGGCTACGCTCGCCGGCAGCACGGCGCACTTCCGAGTCTATTACGAAACGGGATTCGCCAACGGCCCAGCGATCGCCGCCGGCGTGCAGGCGACGGTCGAAGCCGATTACACCGCGCTGGCGCTTTGGTTCGGCGGATTGCCATTGCCCACTTTGCCGATCAACGTCATCTTGGTTCCCGGTATCGGCGGCGCCTACCACTACGGCTGCGCCGCCGTGGATCTGTACTGCGATGCGGACAATGGGCCAAATCCGGACGTGGACCTCTCGCGTATGTTGGTGGTGGCGGAGGAGGCGGAGGTGTTCGAAGCCGCGCAAGGCCGCGGCTGGAACTGCGGCGCCAGCAACGGCGAGGGCCTCTCCCGCGTGCTCGCAGCGGAGCGCTATCCCGCCCAACTCAATGGTTTCGCCACCGCCGCCGCGTGGCTCGACTCCCCCAACCGCCCAGATTGGGTCAGCCGCACCGATCCCAGCGACCAGCACGCCGTTTCCACCGGATGCGCCGTTCTTTTCCTGAACTATCTCCGCTACCAACTGGGCTATGAATGGACGCCGATCATCGCCGCCGCGGGCGCCATGCTGGAAAGCACCTACAACGCGCTCACCGGCCGCACCGGCGGCTTCGCGCCCTTCAAGGCGCTGCTGGATGTCCACTTTCCGCCCGGCCAGCCCGCGGGCCTCACCACCGATAATCCCTTTCCATTGACGTAAATCGGCGTCGCAACAAGCGCCGCTGGGCCCTCCACAGCCGCGGTGTCCTCATGTCCCGGTTGCGCGCGTGCGCTTGCGCCGATGAGTTGGCCGGGACCCAATTGGCGGTCGTTCGCGTCGGCGACGTCCGGCTCTGTGTGGCCAACCGTATAACGCCATACAATGGAGCCGGTTGTACGATGCGCGGACGGACGTACCGACGATGGTGCAGTGGGGTCGCGGTCGCCGGCTTGGCCGTGGTTGCCGGCGCGCAGGGCCCAGGCAAGGCGCCGCCGCAGACGAGGCGACCGGGTTTCCAAGTCACCAGCACGGTTGTCCAGCTCGTGTTGCGGGCAACAAACCAGCGCGGGCAGCCGGTGACCAACCTGCTCCGCCGCCAAATCGAAGTATTGGACAATGGCCGACCGGGCCGCATCGTTTCCTTTCGGCGGGCATGGAA
>DAHUYO010000106.1 GCA_027315185.1 Acidobacteriota bacterium | reverse complement strand
GTCGGCGACATCTTGCACAGCCGCGTGGCCCGCTCCAACCTTTGGCTGCTCTCCCGCTTCGGCGCCCGCGTCCGGCTCTGCGGCCCGCCCAGCCTTCTGCCCGCCGAGTTCGCCGCCCTGGGCGCCGGCATCGAATGCCACCATGAGCTGGAGCCGGCGCTGGACGGCGCCGATGTGGTCATGGTCCTGCGCATTCAAATGGAGCGCATGCGCGAGGCGTTTTTCCCCAGCGAAGCCGAATACGTACACTACTATTCCGTCACCGCGGAGCGCCTGCGCCTGGCCCGGCCCGACGCCATCGTCATGCACCCCGGCCCGATGATCCGCGGCGTCGAGATCGGCGCCGAGGTGGCCGATTCCCCGCAGTCGGTGATCCGCGAGCAGGTGGAAAACGGCGTGCTGATCCGCATGGCGGTGCTGGAGCAGCTACTGGCCCCGGCGGAGGCGGCGGAGAAAAGCGCATGAACCTGATTCTCCAAGGCGGGCGCTTGTTCGACCCCGCCAGCGGCCGGGATGAAACCGGCGACCTGGTGATCCAGGAGGACAAGATCCGCGATCTCGGCCCCGGCATCGCCGCCGCCGGCCCCGGCGTCCTGGACTGCCGCGGCCTGATCGTCTGCCCCGGATTCATTGACCTGCACGTCCATCTGCGCGAGCCCGGCCAGGAATATAAAGAGACCATTGAGAGCGGCACGCGCGCGGCGGCGGCCGGCGGCTTCACCGCCGTCTGCGCCATGCCCAACACCGAGCCGGTCAATGACGGCGCCGGCGCCACCGCCTATCTGATCCAGCGCGCCCAGGAGATCGGCGCCGCCCGCGTCTATCCCGTCGGCGCCATCACCCAAGGCAGCCGCGGCGAGGCGCTGGCCGCGATCGGCGCCATGCGCCGCGCCGGCGCGGTGGCGCTCTCGGACGATGGGCGGCCGGTGATGAACGGCCAAATCCTCCGCCGCGCCATGGAATACGCCGCCCGCTTCGGCCTGCCGGTCGTGGAGCATGCCGAGGACCTCAATCTTTCCGCCGGCGGCGTCATGCACGAAGGCGCGGCGGCCCTGCGCCTCGGACTGCGCGCCATCAGCGCGGAATCGGAGGCGGCGATGGTGGCCCGCGACATCCTGCTGGCCGAGCGCTGCGGCGCCCGCCTGCACATCGCCCATCTATCCACCGCCGCCTCGGTGCGCCTGATCGCCGCCGCCAAGGCCCGCGGCGTGCCGGTCACCGCCGAGGTGACGCCGCACCATCTCACGCTGACCGACGAGGACATCCGCGACTACGACGCCAATTTCAAGATGAACCCGCCGCTGCGCGCCGCCGCCGACCGCGAGGCGGTCATCGCCGCCCTCGCCGACGGCACCATTGACGCCGTCGCCACCGACCACGCTCCGCACGCGCCGCATGAAAAGGCCCAGGAGTTCAGCCGCGCTCCCTTCGGCGTCATCGGCCTGGAAACCGCGCTGCCGCTGGTCCTGCGCCTGGTCGCCGCCGGCCGCCTTACGCTGCGCCGCGCGCTCGACGCCCTCACCGCCCGCCCCGCCCAGGTCTTCAACCTGCCCGGCGGACGCCTGGAGCCGGGCGCCGTCGCCGATGTCACCGTCTTCGCTCCCGAGGAAACGTGGGTCTGCGATCCCGCCCGCGGCTTCTCGAAAAGCCGCAATACCCCCTTCGCCGGCCAAACCCTCGCCGGCCGCGTCCGCCACACCATTGTCGCCGGCCGCGTGGTGTACAGCGTCGCCTAGGAACGCAGACCCCCGCCCCGGCCGCGCCGCGATGGCCGCGACGGGACCCGCACCCGCCCTTGGCTGGCTCTCCGGGCCCATTCCGCTCGCCGCGATTCGATGATCTAATTGGGGGCGGCGGGGTGTAGGTATGTCACCAACCGCAGGCTTTCCCCTGAGGGCAGGCGCCGCAGCGGCGGCCTGTATGACGCTAGCCGCGGGCGCCTTGGCCCTTGGGAAGCCACCGTCCGCGAAGAGCCCTCTTGCCATTGCCTATGAACCCTTCCACACGCTTCAGATCGGCGCCAGGGTAATACCCAACCCAATCGTCAAGGTCACGAACAGGGGGAGCAGTGGCTTCGTGGCCTTGGAATTGGTGGCAACGGATTCGGCGGGGAGGATTGTCAGCCGACAATGGATGGACCGGCTTATTTCGCCGCCGCACCACCCGCTTCCGCCCGGCGAAACCATGGCGATCCAGCTCTCGTTCCGCGCGGGGGCAAGCCTCGCCAGCCTTGATCCGAAAATCGTCGCCGCGCTCTTCGAGGGCGGCGGCGCTTGGGGCGATCCCACCGAGGTGGCCCAGCTGCAATCCCGGCGCCGTTGCATGCGGCGGGAGGCCCTGACCGTTCAATTCGAATTGCAGCGGGACCTCGCCGCGGGCGACCCGCGGGCGGCTATGCTCGCCGGGCTCGCCAGGGACGAGCGGTCCGCCTCTGTGTCAGGAAACGCGCAATGCCGGGAAGGCGCGGGCTACCCGGTCAGGATAGCCGAGGCAGGGTTGCGGAACGACCGGATTGATGGCGCCGTACCGGCGCCGCGCCGGATCATGCCCTTTGTGCTCGGGGCGCTCGGCCGGGTCGAGGACTGGGCGCGGCCACTGCGCTAAATCCGGCCTGGGCGCGCCTCATACCCTGGGTGCGCAGAACGGCTTTCTGGGTTGGCGCGTACCGGGGGCTTGCAGCCCGCCGTACCGCTAGAACCGCACGCGGCGCAGGTAATTGTAGTCTTCGGTCAGTTCCGGTCGCACCGCGCCCGGCGCCTCGTCCTCGACGTAGTAGTGCTGCACGCGGTTTTGGTACGCCGCCAGCAGGACGCCCTTCAGGTCAATGATGCCGGTGCCCATGGGCACGTCGTGGTACTGCGAAGGCTTGGTGGGATGCGTGATGCCCGCGTTCGGCGCCACATCCTTCAGATGCAGCAGCGGCGTCCGCTTGGCGTAGCGGTGCAGGTAGGTGACCGGATTGAAGCCGGCACGGACGCAGTGGCCGATGTCCAGCTCCAGCCACATCAAGTTCGGATCTGTGTGCCGCATCAGGATGTCCAGCGCCGGCACGCCGCCGAAGCGGATGAACTCCTGGGTGTGGTTGTGGTACGCCAGCCGCAGCCCGGCGCGGCGCAACTCGCGGCCGAATTGATTGAAATGCTTCGCCAGCTTCAGATAGTCGGCGCCGCTCTGCCGCAGCGGCGCATCCACCCAGGCGCAGACCACCCACTCCGCGCCGATGCCGTGGGCGTTGCGGATCAGCGAGGGCATGTCGTGCAGCAGCTGGTCGTAGACCGTGTGCATGCCCGGCGCCACCAGGCCCGCCGCTTGCAGCAGCGGCTTGAGTTCCTTGGCGTTGACGCCGTTCGGCCGCCAGCATTCGATCTGCGTATAGCCGATGGACCGCACCATCTTCAGCGCCGCCGCGGGATCGGTCTGCATCCCCTTGCGGATGCTGTACATTTGCACGCCATAGGGTCCGGGAAAGCGGATATCGCCGCGCGCCGCGCCGAACAGCGGCGCCGCGAGCGGACCCGCCGCCCATGCCGCCGCGCCCGCCGCCGAGGCTCCGAGAAACTGCCGCCGAGTCAGGAGTTTCATTGCGCCCACATCCTACCACACTGCCGACGGCGGAGTATCATGAAGGGCGAAATGCGAAAACTCACGGTTTGTGGCCTGCTGGCCTTACTCGCGGCCCTGCCCGCGGCGGCGCAGCATCCCGCCCGGCCTCATTATCCGGAGCGGACCCGCCAGGGGCGGTCCGTGGTGATGAGCCGCCAGGGCATCGTCGCCGCGGAAAATCCCCTGGCCGCGGCCATCGGCGCGCAGATATTAGCCGAGGGCGGCAACGCCGTGGACGCCATCCTGGCCACCAACGCCGCCATGGGCGTCACCGAGCCGATGATGAACGGCCTGGGCGGCGATCTTTTCGCCATCGTTTACATCGCCCCGCGCGGCGGCCATCGCGGGCGCCTCTACGGCCTGAACGCCAGCGGCTGGTCGCCACAGGCCATGTCCATCGCCTTCCTGCAGCGGCATGGCTTCCGCCACATGCCGCAGCACGGGGTGTATTCCATCACCGTGCCCGGCGTGGTGGACGGATGGGCGCAGCTGCACCGCCGCTTTGGGACGATGAGCTGGCGGCAGATCCTGACCCCGGCCATCACCCTCGCCCGCACCGGCTTTCCCGTGCCCGCCTGGGACGCAATCTATTGGCGCTACGCCTCGCATCTGCGCGCCGATCCCACCGCCGCCCACATCTATCTGCCCGGCGGCCGCCCGCCCGCCAAGGGCCAGGTCTTCCGCAACCCCACGCTGGCCGGCAACTTGCAGCTGATCGCCACCGGCGGCCGAAACGCCTTTTATAACGGCCCGCTGGCCCGCCGCATCGTGCGGTTTATGCGCCGCCGCGGCAGCCCCATGACACTGGCAGATTTCTCCGGCTTCCACAGCCAATGGGTACAGCCGCTGTCGGTGGTCTACCACGGCTGGCGCGTCTTCGAGCTGCCGCCCAACGGCCAGGGCATCGCCGCGCTGGAGATGCTGAACCTGATGTCCCGCTTCCCCCTGGCGCGCTGGGGCCACAACTCCGCCAACTCCTTGCAGGTCATGATCGAGGCCAAAAAACTCGCCTACGCCGACCTGCTCCGCTACGTCGGCGACCCGCGCTTCTCCAAGATCCCCATCACCGGCCTGCTCTCGCCCGCCTACGCCGCCCAGCGCGCTCAGCGGATCCACCTCCAGCACGCCAACTGCGACGTCGGCCCGGGCAATCCCTTTCCCTATCTCGGCGACACCAATTACCTGACTGCCGTGGACAGTCACGGCAACATGGTCTCGCTGATCCAAAGCAATTACGACGCCTTCGGCTCCTGGCTGGTGGCGCCCGGCACCGGCTTCGTGCTGCAAGACCGCGGCGCGCTGTTCAATCTGCACCCGGGCACGCCCAACGCCTTGGCCGGCCACAAGCGGCCGCTGCACACCATCATCCCCGCGTTCATGGAGAAGGGCCCCTGGCGGCTCTCGTTCGGCATCATGGGCGGCTTCAACCAGGCCCAGGCGCACGCTCAGTTCGTCAGCAACGTCGTGGACTTCCACATGAACATCCAGCAGGCGCTGGAAGCCCCGCGCTTCACCAAGCTGGATTTCCGCGGCTGCGACGTGATGATGGAGGACCGCATTCCCGCCGCCGTGCGCGCCGCCCTAACCGCCCGCGGGCAGAAGATCCAGCTCCTGCCGCCCTACGCCAGCGCCGTCGGCGGCGGCCAGGCGGTGGAGCGCAACCTCACCACCGGCGTCAACTACGGCGCCTCCGATCCCCGCAAGGACGGCGAAGCGGTGCCCCAGCCCATCCTGCCCGTGCGCCCTGCGGCGCCCGCCGGCCGCCATTGAGGCTGGCGTCGGGCTAGGGCAGGGCGGCGGAGCCGCCGCAAAGCTGCTGCCCGGCCGTGGCCACGGCGGGACTCGCGTTCGACAAGCGCGCCTCCGTGGGAGGCGCGGTGCGGGCGGAGCACGCACGCACGCACGGAAATGCCAAAAAGGGCCGGACCGGCCCTTAGCGCAGCCGTCAGCTCCCGCCCGGAGCGCAGTTTCCCGCCCCGGCGCCGGCGCCCGAACCCCGTCCCACCGCCACGCGCGAAAACTCAATCCGCGCCGTGCGGCGGCTGCCGCACTGCGTGCACGCCGGCGGGTCGTCTTTCGGGTCCCGCAGCGGCCGCAGGCATTCAAACGTCTTGCCGCATTCCTCGCATTGGTACTCGTAGAGAGGCATCTTGCCTCTAGGATAAACCGAAGCCGCTCCGGCCCTTGGCCCGCGCCTGGTGCGCAGCGAGCGCCGGGCTCCCGAACGGCGCACCGGGCCGCACCGCCAACCGCGCCGCCAAATCGGCCCCCGCCGCCCCAGGCCCGGCACGCTCGAGGGCGCCGCGCAACAGCGCGGGCCGGGGAGGGCGCAATGCATGCCCCACCCGGCCCGCTTCCGCGTTTCGTGATTTCCGGAACCGCCCGCGGCTCCGGCCGGCTAGCGGCGCCCTGCGCCGCGGATCCGTCAGTCTGCCGCGACTACCAGCGCGTGCGGCGCACCCGCGGCACCACCACCCGCTCCGCCCAGGCGTCGCCCTTCCCGCCCGGGACGTCGTTGAACAGCCACCACTGCTCATCGTGGTGCACGCTTTGTCCGGGCTTCAGGTCCACGGTCGGCCCCAAGGTTTCAAACTCCAGAAAGCGCGGCTCGGTATAGGTCTCGAAGTTGCAGCCGAAATCGGGATAATCGGCGCCCTTGTGCACGTCCACCCGCACCACGAACAAATGATGCCGGTTGTAATACGCTCCCCAGCCCGCCGCGTCGAACAGGCCGATCTTCTGCTGCTTGTATTTCCCCGCCGGGTTGCGTTCTTGCTGCAACTCCAAAAACTTCTGCCCAAGCGTCCAGCGCGGGTCGCTGAAGTCCGTGTACGACCACAGCGCCAAGGGAATCACCGGTTGGAAGTGCTTCTGCCCCCATGGCGCCTTGGGCGGAAACGGAAAGACCGCGTGCCCGTCCCGCGCCATTTGCGAAATGGACCACGGCGCCAGCGTCTGCGCGCGCCGCCCGCGGTTGGTAATGATCTGGTGGACGTAGACGTGCGTGCCTGTCGGCGCCAGTTCGATGTCAATTTCCTTTTGCAGATACGTCGGATAGGGCCGCAGCTCCTCCGGCGCGATGAAGCGCACCACCAACCGCCCGCGGCGATGGGTTTCCACCACCTTCACCGGCACGTTGTCGGGAAAATAGGTCCGCTTGTTCTCCGGCGCCACCCACAGCCGGTGCCCGCCGTAGTTGCGGTAGGTATCCCCGCCCCGCTTGCCCAGCTGATTGGGCCACTCATGAAACTCGTTGGGGCCGTTCTCGAAACCGTAAAAAATGACCCGCGGCCCGACGTCGGCGGTGACGATCAGTTTCACCGTGCCGTTGGAGATCTGATAACAGTCAGGCCAACCCTTGTAGGCAATTTTGCGTACCGTGACCGCCCCCTGAGCGGCCGTGGCCGCGAGCATGACCAAAGCCAGCGACGCCGCCGCCAGCCAGGCATGACGTAGAGTGATGGATCGCATCGAGTATACCTCCGAAGAATTGGTTAGTTAGCCATGGCGGCTAATGGGACGATGGGCCTCCGGCGGGGCGCATCGCCCAGCCGCGGTAGTGGCCCAACGCCTCCTGCAAGGCCGCCGCATGGCGGCTGGCGTTGACAGCCACATGGTGTTCAAATCCGTTCTGGCAAATGTACTGCAACAGCGCCGGCAAGCCGGGAATCCGCACCACGCCGTAGCCGCCGAAGCTGCGCGGCCGGTCCGCCGTGATCTCCCCTTCGCCGACGTACCCGCGCATCCGCCCGGCGTACTCGTCGGTCGAAAGCCGGCAGTAGGTGATCGGCCCCGCTTTCAGCGGACCGACGATGGTGCCGAAGGTGTTGGCCTTGCCCACCGAGCCGGCGATGATCTCTTGGAAGTCCATCTTGGCCTCGGCGAAGAAATGCTTGGGCAAGTTCGAGCAGTGGAAGATCACCGCCTTTTCGGCGTCGCCGCCGTAGTTGTTGTTCCAATCCACCAGCGCGCTGGGCGTGCCCGCCGCCAGTTGCAGCGCGTGCATGGAAAGCGCGCCGGCCACGTCGGCTTCGCAGGCGCTGGACATCAGCCCTTCCGACATCAGGCTCATCAGCGTGCAGGGCACCACGCCGAAATACTCCTCCATCGCCGTCCAGCATTGGATCGAGCTGGCCGCCAGCCCGTTGTCGGCGATCCAGTCGCCCACCACCGCGCCCAGCTTCGCCATCTTCAGCAGCGCTTCCTCCGGCACGCCCGTGGTCGGGACATAGCCGCGGATCTGGTCCAGCTTGGCCTTCACCGCCGGCGCGGAATCGGCCAGCCGCCCCACTCGCCCGAAAACCTCCGACAGGTCCAGCGGTTCCACCGAAATGCCCTCGCGCTCCAGCAGTTTCTCGCTGAAGCGCACCGTGTTGAAGGCCGCCGGCCGGGCGCCGATGACGCCGATGCGCAGCTGCTTCAGCCCCTTCAGCACGCGGCACACCGCCGCGAACCGCGCCAAATCGGCGGCAAAGGCCGCGTCCTCCGGCGCCACGGTGTGGTCCGTCGTCAGGCTGAAGCGAATGCCGTACTGCCACAGGTTGTTGCAGACCGAGATCTTGCCGCAGAAGCTGTCCCGCCGGTGCCCCATCAGCATCTTTTCCGGCTGGTCGGGAAACGCCTGCACCAGCACCGGCACATCCAAGCCGGCCAGCCGCAGGGCGTCGGCGGCGGCGCGCTCATCGCCGAAGTTCGGCAGCGCGATCACGATGCCGTCCAGCGTCTCACGATGGCGGCGGAACAAATCGGCGCAGCGCCGCGCATCGGCATGTGTCTCCACCGCGCCGTAGCGCGTGGCCAGCAGTTCTCCGGCCGCGGCGCCCTCCGGCGCTTCGTCCAAGCAGACGGCGCCATATCCCGCCTTGGCCAGCGCCTCCAAAATCCGCCGCCGGCCCTCGCGCGCCAGCTCGCCAGGAAAAAAGCCGCGGTTGCCAATCAAAACGCCAAATGTGGTGTTTGCCAAGGGATCTCCTAATCTTCGTCGGCCCGGACGGCCCGCCCAGGCAGTGCCGGCGCGGCGGCGGCGGGGGACAGGGCCATCCGTTTGCGCGCCGCGGCACGGCGTGCGCACGCCGCCAAATTCCATGCTTGCCGCCCGGCGCCCATCGCTTAGCTCCGGCCGGCGCCTTTGACCCGCCGTGCCAGTTTGGCCATCTCCCGGGCGCCGCCCATCGCGGCTTGCTTGCCGCCCAAGCCCAGCCGCAAGCCAGCCAGCGCCGCCGGCGGTCCCGGCCGCGTCTGCCCATAACCGAAGCGGTAGCGGTCATGCCATTTCTTGACCTCCGCCGCGGGCAGCGCCTCGGGCGAGCCCAGCGTCAGAGCCAAGTGACAGGTTTTGGCGACATCTTCCAGCATCACCGCGGCCTTGAACGCCGCCTTCGGCGTCGGCCCGAAGGCGAAGGCGCCGTGGTGGCCCAGCAGCAGCGCCGGGGGCGGCGTTCGCCCCTGCGCCGTGGCGGCGTGCAGCGCCGCCACGATCGCTTCCCCGATATGGTCGCCGATATTGTCCAGATAGGGAAGACAGGGAATCTCGCCGCCAAACTCGTCGGCGATCGCGGTCAAATAGGCCGGAATCGGCCGCCCCAGCAAGGCGAAGGCGGTGGCGTAATTCGAGTGCGTGTGGATGATGCCGCCCACTTCCGGGCAGTGCCGGTAGATATACAGGTGGTGCGGCAGGTCCACCGAGGGCTTCATCTTCCCCGCCCGCACCCGCCCGTCCAGGTCCACCGTCACCAGCTCCTGCGGCCGCAGGCGGTCGTAATCCACCCCGCTGGGCTTGATCAGGATTTGCCGCCGCCCGCGGTCAATGCCGCTGGCGTTGCCGCTGTGCATGGTCACCAAGCCGGCCCGCGGCAGGCCCACGTTGGCCGCCCACACCTGCTGCCGCAGCGCCGCGGGCGTCAGCGCGTTAGACGGCCGCGCGCTGGCGGGCGGGCGAGTGGGCATCGGATATCTCCGTCGGTAGTTGGCGCTGGGCGCGTAAGCGTTTCATGACCGGGTTACCGCCGCGGCCAAAGTAATCGTGCAGGGTCTGATATTCACGGAACAGTTGATTGTAGGCCGAGTGCGCCGCCGCGCGGGGCTGAAAGCCATTGGGCCGCAGCCGGGTCATGGCCCCCGCCGCCGCGAAGATGTCGCCGTGCCCGCCCGCCTGCACCCCCGCCGCCACCGCCGCGTGCAGCGCCGCGCCCAGCGCGGAGCAGGTTTGCGGCGACCGCGGCACCCGGATCGGCCGGCCGGTGACGTCGGCGTAGATCTGCATCAGCAGCGGATTGCGCTCCGGCAGCCCGCCGCAGGCGTAGAGCTCCCGCACCGCGACCCCCTGCGCCTCGAACGCCTCGATGATCTGCCGCGTGCCGAACGCCGTCGCCTCCAGCAGCGCCCGGTAAATCTCCTCCGGTCGCGTCGCCAGCGTCAGCCCAATCAGCATCCCGGACAGATCGGTGTCCACCAAAATCGAGCGGTTGCCGTTCCACCAATCCAGCGCCAGCAGCCCGCTCTCCCCCGGCCGCAGCTTCCCCGCCGACCGCTCCAGCCATGCCGCCGCCGTCAGTTTCCGGCGCCGCGCCTCGCGGCTCACCGCCTCCGGCACTCCCGCCTGGAAAAACCAACCGAAGATGTCGCCCACCGCCGACTGCCCGGCTTCATAGGCCTGCAATCCCGGCACCAC
>DAHUYO010000105.1 GCA_027315185.1 Acidobacteriota bacterium | reverse complement strand
GCCGGAAGTAGTCGTCCACCCGTTGCGTCAGACGCCGCACCGGTTCGGAGTACCGCTGAATCGCGCGCGCGAATACAGGTTTGTACCGCTGCCACTCCTCGGCGAGGCCGGCGTCGCTGTAGAACCGCCGAAGCAGCGGAACAAACGTCGCCACCCCGGCCGCGTCCGGCGGCAGTTGCGTCACGGGCCGCACTAGGGGGAAATTCGGCGGATCGCCCAACAGCAGCGCCAAGGACACGTACTGCGCCAGGTTCTGGGCTGGATCCGGCTTCGAATGCACATGGTAATAGGCTCGCAGCCGCTCGATGATGCGTAGATGTTCGGCTGCCAGCCGCACCCGCAACTCCTTGCGGTAGGGGCTGGCGCCCGCCGCGTGTAAACCACGGTTGTAGCCCGCCATGTTCAACGCCGCCAACATCGCGAACAGGGTCGGGTTTTCGTCCAGCTCGACATCCGTCCGCACCGTCGTCGGTGGGCCCAGCACTAACTGCGGCGCGGTCGGCTGCTTCGCCTCCCTGGCCTTGGGGGCGGACGACTGCGCTGCCGCCGCCGGGCCAGTCACCATGGTCACGGCTAGCGCGAACGCGAACACGGGCAGCTTTGTGCGGGCGCAAAAAGGCACTGGGGCGGGTCTCAATTCCTCTCGGGCGCGCCTCGCGCGCCATCACGGCAGTCTAGCGTAAAAGCTTGGTGCGGCGAAAGGCGGCCGGTCTCCTCCGCCCCGCCCCCGCCGGCGCCCCTCCCGCCTTGATTCCGCCTAGGCCGTGGTATACCCTGGCCTCAACCAGCTTTAACTGATGAAAAAAATCATCGAGTTTAGTCCCGGCATCGAGTCCATTTTCGGCGTTTTGGACGAGAACCTGCGGCTCCTCGAGTCCCGCCTGCGCATCCAAATTACGTTGCAATCCGAGGGCATCGGCTTGGCGGGCGACCCCGGCGGCATCGCCCGTGCCGAGGAGATCTTCAGCGATTACGATCGCCTCCGCCGCGAGGGATATTCCTTTCCCAACGGCGACCTGCATTCGCTGCTGCAATTGGTGCTGGATGATCCGCAGGTGCGCCTCCACGCCCTGGCGGTCAGCGGCCGCCAGCGGTCGTTTGGCAAGAAGATCGTTCAGCCCAAAAGCCTCAATCAGCGCCGCTATCTGGAGGCCATCGCCCGCAATGACATGGTTTTTGGCATCGGACCCGCCGGCACCGGCAAGACCTATCTCGCCGTCGCCATGGGGCTGTCCGCCCTCCTGAACAAGGAAGTTAGCCGCATTATCCTCGCCCGCCCCGCCGTCGAAGCCGGTGAGCGCCTCGGCTTCCTTCCCGGCACCTTGCAGGAGAAAGTGGACCCCTACCTGCGCCCCCTCTACGACGCCCTCTACGACCTGCTGGAAGCCGAAAAGGTGGATCGCCTGCTGGAGCGCAACACCATCGAAATCGCTCCCATCGCCTTCATGCGCGGCCGCACGCTCAGCGAGGCCTTCGTGATTTTAGATGAGGCCCAAAACACCACCCAGGAGCAAATGAAGATGTTCCTCACCCGCCTCGGTTTTGGTTCCAAGGCGGTGATCACCGGTGACATCACGCAAATTGATCTGCCCTCCGGCCGCGCCAGTGGCTTGTTGCAGGCCATGGACGTCCTGGCCCATGTGGAGGGCATCTCCACCGTGTTCTTTGACGAGCGGGACGTGATTCGCCACCATTTGGTCCAGCAGATCATCCGTGCCTATGAGGACTACTCCGAGCACGGCGGTCCCGCCGCCCCCCGCCAATTGCCCCTCCTGGGTCCCGACACGCCTCCGGACCTGCCTGACGATGCCGCCGCGCCCACCGTCAGCTAGCCCGGTGCGGCGGCGCAGATCCGTCCTGCCCAACCCGTCCGGCGCCGCGCCGGCGGGCGCGGGCGCCGCTGGTGCTTCCGTGCATCCCCGCCGGAACAACCGATCCTCGCGGCCCGCAATGGGCCGCCTATCGCTCGCCCGCCTCCGCTCCTTTTTGCTCCAGGCCCGCCGTCTCGCTGGCGTACGCGGGGAGGTCTCGGTGCGGATCACCAGCGATCATGTCCTCCGCGGCCTCAATCGCCGCTTTCGCGGCGTGGATGCGCCCACTGACGTTTTGTCATTTCCCGCGGCGCCAGAGTCCGCCGCGCCGAACCGTTTGGCCGGAGACCTGGCCATCTCCCGTGCCACCGCCGCCCGTCAAGCGCGGCAATTCGGTCATTCGCTGGATATCGAACTGCGCATCCTCATCCTGCACGGCCTGCTCCATCTCGCCGGTCACGATCACGAACGTGACCAGGGGCAAATGCGCCGTTGGGAAGACCGCCTCCGGCGCCGTCTCGGATTGCCCACCGCGCTCATCGCCCGCAATTCCTAACGCTGCGCTTCTGCCCGCGGTGCATCCAGCGGCGCCGGCGCGCAATTGGCTCAACCGTTCGGGGCAGGGAATAGCGCAGGCGGCGGCGCCGGGCGCTGCAACGCTTGCCTCAACGCGGAGGTCCGCCTAAGCCGGCCCGTGCATTTTCCGTCATTCCGGCCACTCAATGCGCCGGTCGCGCCCGCCGCTCCGCGGAAGGCGCCTCCCGCTCGCCTCCTCCCTGGCCGGTTCCCAGCACCTCTTCCGGCCGTATCTGCCGCAACGCCCCAGGCGCCAGTCCGCTCAACTCGAGCTTTCCAATCCGAATCCGCGTCAGCTTTAACACCCGATACCCCACCGCCTCCACCATGCGCCGCACCTGGCGGTTTTTCCCTTCGGCGATGGTGATCTCCAGCCAACTGACGCGCCCGTTGTCCCGCGCCAACTTCACATGCGCCGGCCCTGACTGTTCCCCCCGCCCGATGTCCACGCCTTGGCGCAGCGTCTCCATCGCCTCTTCCGTTGCCAAGCCGTTCAGCTTCACCAAATAGGCCTTCTCAACCTTGGAGCCCGGATTTGTGATCCGTTCGGCGAAGACGCTGTCGTTGGTGAGCAGCAGCAACCCCGTCGTGTCCTGGTCCAGGCGCCCCACCGGAAACAGCCACCGCTGGCCCTGCGGCAACAAGTCATACACCGTACGCCGTCCCTTCGGATCGCCGTGGCTGGTGATGCAATCCGCCGGCTTGTTCATTGCCCAATACACCCGCCGCGCCACTTTCAGCCGCCGCCCGTCAAACCGCACCACCGCCCGTCCCGGCGCCACCCAGGCGAGCGGATTGCGCTCCGTCCTCCCGTTCACCGTCACCCTTCCGGCGCGAATCATTCCCGCCGCCTCTCCCCGCGAGGCCACGCCATACCGTGACAGCACGCGATCTAGGGTCATCTCCGGCTTTTTCCTACGTGCCGCCTTATGTACCGGCTTGGGCTTCGGCATGTCCGCATTGTATCGGCCCGAGCCCTCCGGCCGGGTTAGAGTAGACGGCATCACCTGCCTTGCTATGGCCAAGAGAACATCGCCTGCCTCGCGCCGCGCACCCACCGTCCGCCCTGGCTCCGCACGGCTCCGCCGCGCCGCCGGCGCTGCGCCGGCCCGGGCCTCGCGTCCGTTTTGGCTGGGCCTGGATGTCGGCACCGGCGGCGCCCGCGCCGTTTTAGTGGACGCGGGTGGCCGCGTCCGTGCTGCCGCCACCGCACCCCACGCCGCAATCTCCATGCCCCACCCCCTCTGGGCCGAGCAGCAGCCCGAGGATTGGTGGCGCGCCGCCCGCCGCGCCATTCATGCCGTGCTGCGCCAAGCCGCCATCGCCCCCACCGCCATCGCCGCGGTCGGCCTGACGGGCCAAATGCACGGCGTCGTGCTGCTGGATGCCGCCGGCGCCGTCCTGGCTCCTGCCATCATCTGGTGCGATGGCCGCGCCCAGGCGGAATCTGACGCCTGGACCCAGCGCCTCGGCGCCGAGCGCATCATCGAGTGGACCGGCAATCCCATGCTGGTCGGCTTCTCCGCTCCCAAGCTTTCCTGGACGCGCCGTCACCGCCCAGCCGTCTGGCGCTCCACGCGTCATTTCTTGCTGCCGAAGGATTTCGTGCGTTTTCGCCTGACCGGTGAGTGCGCCACCGACGTGGCTGACGCCAGCGGTACGGGCCTGTTCGATGTCCGCCATCGCCGCTGGTCGCAGGAGATGCTCGCCGCCTTGGACATTTCCCGGCAGTGGCTGCCGGCAGCTTTCGAAGGGCCCGAGATCTGCGCCCGCGTCTCCGCCGCTGGCGCCCGGACCACTGGCTTGGCCGCCGGCACCCCGGTGGTCGCCGGCGGCGGCGACCAAGCCGCCGGCGCCGTCGGCAACGGCGTGGTCAGCGAAGGCCTCGCCAGCGTCACCGTTGGCACCTCGGGGGTGGTCTTTGCCGCTACCGGCCAAATGCGCCTCGACCCGCACGGGCGCGTCCATGCCTTCTGCCACGCCGTTCCCGGCCAATGGCATGTCATGGCCGTCACCCAGTCCGCCGGCCTCAGCCTCCGCTGGCTACGCGACACCCTCGGCGCCCAGCCCGGTTCCGGCGATGCCTATGACCGCCTTTGCCGGGAAGCGGCGCGCTCGGCGCCGGGCGCCGGCGGCCTGCTGTTTTTGCCCTACCTCATGGGTGAACGCACGCCCCATCTCGATCCCTTGGCGCGCGGCGCCTGGATCGGCCTTACCGCTGCCCACCGCCGCCCGGAACTGATTCGTGCCGTCCTGGAAGGTGTCGCCTTCAGCCTGCTCGATGGCTTGCAGATCATCCAATCCATGGGCATTCAGCCCCAGCGCCTCGCGCTTTCCGGCGGTGGCGCCCGTGGTCGCGTCTGGCCCAGCATCCAAGCCGATGTCTTGGCCCTCCCTTGCCTGCGCTGGAACCGCGATGAAGGCGCCGCCCACGGTGCCGCCCTTTTGGCGATGGCTGCCGCCCCGCCCGGTCAATCCGCAGCGGCATCGCTCCAAGAGATCGCCGCTCGCGGCCTCCACGCCGCGGCTCAATGGACCCCGTCTACCGCCGCTCGCCCGGTCTATGCGGCGGCCTACGCCGCCTACCGCGAGTGCTACCCTCGCCTTCAGACGCTGTTTCCCCGCCTCTCCGCCTCCGTTGCCGTATCCGCCGCCGGCGATCGCCATGCCGCCACCCGCCCCGCTGCCGCCGACGATTGACCATGTCGCGACCATTCCCAGTCCGCCTCCCGGAACGCGGAAAGGCCGATAGAACCGTCCGGCGTTCCTCATGCACGGGCGGCGCCGTCCCGCCGCCTTTTCCGGCCGTTCGGCCCGGGGTGGCGCCGCACTTCCGGCGGCGGTGCGGCGCGTTCGGCGGGCCTGGCCGCACGGCCTGGCATGGCAGGACCTCCGCACTCCAACTCGGCCGGCCCAGCCGCCTGCGCGGGGTTTTGCCGCCGATCCGCCGCCGTTTCGTCCTTCGCGTGCTGCCGGCCGCCGCCGCGGCGATTCTTGCGTTCGCGTTCGTTGCCCGCGCCTTCGCCCAAAATGCGGCGCCGGCCCCGTCGTCTGCTCGATGGCTGATCGCCCACGCCCGTCTTCCCGGACCCCTGCGCTCTGGCCGCACTCTCAGCCCCTCGCTCCGAGTCACCGAGACCTGGACCCCCGCTCACGGCGGCGCCGATCCCGCCGATCGTGCCCAAGTGTTGTTCTTCGATAGCGTGGAGCTGGAAGCCCCACTTACCCGTCACGGTCGCGTTTTGAACCCGCATCAGGCGGCTGCGGTCAACCGCCAATTGGCCAAGATCCGCCGCCGTATTGACGCGGCGTGGCGTGGGCCGCAGGATGATGGACGCCTGCTGGTTGTCAGCGGCCATGTCCTTCGCGCCGCTGCCTTGTTGCGCCGCTTCCATTGGCGCAGCCTTGGAGCCGCCGCTTATCTCGGCCACCCCTGCCGCCGCTTTGCCTTCACCCCTCGCCGTCACCTGCGTATTTCCAGCCGCATCGCCCGGGTCATGGCGGCGATGGCCGGAACGCTCTGCGCCGATCCCGTCACAGGCCTGGTGGTTCGCGTCCGTTTCCACAACCAGTCCCCGGTTCGTTTCGGCTGGGGAATCCTCGGCGACTTCCACGGCATCCGCGGCGCTTTCAGCCTCCAGCGCCTCGAAGGCCGGTGGACCTGGGGCCGCACCGTTGTCCATCTTCAAGGCCGCGAGTTATGGCTCAATAAGAGCGGTACGCTCGTTAAGCGCTATCGCCTCTCGCAGGGGCCGCGCCTAGCAATGCCGCTCCAACAGCGCGTTCGCCCCTAATTCCCGCCGGAGCTGGAACCCTGCCTCGACCTGCGGTCCCGGAAAGGGAAGGGGTTCGAAGTAGTTCCCGGGCGCCGGAAGCATCGCCTGCGCCGCGCCCGCCGGGCGCTGGGCGCTGGGCGCTGACCCTAAACTACCGCTGCGTTCCGCCCAGCGCCGTCAGCGCCCCAAGGATGCGTTCCGCCTGCCCCCCCACTTCTTCTTCCCGCAGTGTCCGCTCCGCCAATTGAAACCGTGCCCGCAGCAATAGGCTGTACCGTCCTCCGGGCACGGCCCCGCCGCGGAAGACCTCGATCGGCGTCAGCTCGACCAGCGCCGGCAGGTTCAACCCCGCCACGGCCTGCCGCACTTGCGCCCAGCTCACCTCATCGCCGAACAAAATCGAAAAATCTCGTTCGCTCGCGGGGTACTTCGGCGGGGGCGCGTACCGCGCCTCGCGCGATCCCCGTGCCAGCAGCGGGTCCAGTTCAATCTCCGCCAGGTACGCCTCCGCCTTCAGTTTCCACTCCGCCGCTCGCTCCGGATGCAGTTGCCCAAACCGCGCGATCCGCCGCCCATCCAGCGAAAAAACCGCCCCGCGCCCGGGATGAAACGCCGGATCTTCCAGCCGTTCCAATTCCAGCTCCGCCGCCGCAAAGCCTTCCAGCACCGCTTCCACCGCCGCCTTCAAGTCATAGAAGTCGAATGCCCGCCCGCTCTGCGCCCAGCCGATCGGCTCCGCCCGCCCCGCCGCCCCCAGCGTCACCACTCGCCGCTCCTGCACCCAATGCCGCGGTTCCCGCCGGTCGGCATCCGTTGCCGCTGGTTCCACCCGGCCATATACCTTGCCGATCTCGAATAACCGCGCCTCCGCCTGCCCCCGGTTGAGGTTGTATTGCAGCAAATGCAGCATTGCCGGCAGGGCGCTGCTGCGCATCACCGCCGCCTCTTCGCTGATCGGATGTTGAATCGCCACCGGCTCCGGCGCAGCTTCGCCCCCCAGCTGCCGGCATTCACATTCCGCCGCGAAGCTCAGCGCCACCGCTTCGGCATATCCCTGGGCCCGCAGCCGCGCTCGAATCCGTTCCTCCGCTTTCGCGCTCTCCGTGCGCCGCGCCCACCCCGCGAAACTCGGCAGCCGGGCAGGGAAGCGCCCATAGCCATGGATCCGCGCCAGTTCTTCCACCAGATCTATCTCTTCTTGCAAATCCGGCCGCCACGATGGCGCTGCCGCGCTCAGCCTCCAACCCCTGCCGGTCGTGCCGTCCCCGATGCCGCCCTCCTCCACCTCCAACCCCAGCGCCGCCAGAATCCGCCGCGCCTCCGCCTCGCCAATCTCGACGCCCAGCACCCGGCGTACCGTCTCGCCCCGCAGCACGATGCTGGGCGCCTGCCACCGCCGCGGATAGACGTCAATCCGTCCGCGCAAAATCGCTCCCCCCGCCGCGGCCCGCAATCGCGCCGCGATCCGGTCCGCAACCCAGCCGCAAATCTCGGGATCGGCGCCTCGCTCGAACCGGTGCGAGGCATCCGTGTGCAGTCCATGCCGCTGCGCCGTCCGCCGAATCCGCGTCGGTTCGAACCAAGCGCTTTCGATTACCACCCGCCGCGTCTTCGCCCCAATCGCCGTCGCCAGTCCCCCCATCACCCCCGCCAGCGCCACGGGCCGGCGCGCGTCCGCGATGACCAAATCCTCCGGATCCAGCCGCCGTTCGACTTCGTCCAGCGTCAGCAGCGTTTCTCCCGCCCGCGCCCGCCGCACCCGGATCTCTCCGCCTTCCAGCGTGTCGGCGTCAAACGCATGTGTCGGCTGCCCGGTCTCCAGCAACGTGTAATTGGTCAGGTCGGCGGCGTTGTTGATCGCCCGCTGCCCCAGCAACTCCAGTCGCGCCGTCACCTCCGCCGGCGCCGGCCCTGGCTTCATTCCCTCAATGACCCGCGCGCAATACCGCGCGCAATCCGCCTCCGCCTCGATCACTACCCGCAGCCGTTCGGCCGCCGCCTCGCCGCTTTCCTCGATTCGCGGCTGGCTCTCACTCAGCTTGCGGAGACCGATCGCCGTCGCCGCCCCTAAATCCCGCGCCACGCCGTAATGCCCAAGTGCATCCGGCCGGTTCGTCGTCAGGTCCAGGTCCAGCAGCGTGTCTTCCTTCACCGCCGCCGCACCTTCCACCGTCAGCCCCGCCATCGTCAGGGCTTCCGCCGCCTGTTCGGGGCTCAGCCGCCCCGCCTCCGGAGCCAAAAACTCCCTTAGCCAGTTCAAGGACACTCGCATGTGTAATCTTTCAGTTTCGTACCGTCGCCGGCGCCGCCTGCGCGGCGCTCCCCGGTCCGTTCGGCGCCGGCGGCAGCGGCGCATCCGGCGCAATCACATCCATGAAGGAACTGACCGAAAACACCGCCCGCCCCGCTCCCGGGTCACCATAGCCCGGCGGCGTCGGCAGGCCGTAATGCGCGTGCGTGTCCCGCCACGTCTCGAGCAGCCGCAAATGATATTCCAGCGGCGCGCCATGCGGGTTGGCCTGCCCGAGCGGAGTCAATGGCTCCGGGCACCAGGTCGTGAATCGTGGCGCCACCCCGTGCGACATGAAGAACCGCAGCCCCGCCGCCGTGGACGCGATGGCCTCTTCCACCGTCCGGAATCCGTACGGCTGCGCCATCTCGATCCCGCCGACAAAATTTGGAATCACATACGCCGGCCCGAAGATCTCCGCCGCGTCCAGAATCCGTTGGTGCCATTCCTCCCGCCCCACGTACCGCGCCTTGCCCGGGCAGATCTGCCGGAACAGCTCCGCGTCCCACACCTCATAGTTCGGGTGATAGATCTGGATCCCGGCGTTTTTGAACCGCCGCGCCTCTTCCTTCGGCAGCGCCTGCGTCACCATCTTCCCAATCCACCGCCCGGGAAACCGCTGCTCGATCGCCGCCGCGTACTGCGCGTAAAACTCCGCCTCTCGCTGCCCCTTCAGTTGGCTCGTGATGCTCCCACCGGTGATCGTGTACGCGCGAGTCTCCGCTCCCGTCTCCGCGATGATCGCGAGGGCCTCCAGAATCTCCTCCACCGATTTCACGCCGGTGTAGGGCCGCCCCGCCTGTACCTGCTGCCGGTAGTTCTCATTGATGTCGCAGAACTGGCATTCCTCGCTTTTGCCAAAATACTGGCAAATCCGGAATACCGTCAGATAAATCAAGTATCCCCACTCGATCGTGGGCGCGATCTCGTTCACGCGTTTCCCATTCGCCAGCGCGCGCGTGTAATACGCCGGCGTCGGCGGCAGCTTGAGCTCGCACAGCGTTTCTCCTTCCAGCCGCAACACCGCCCGCCCCTCGTCCACCTCCACGCGGTACGGCGAGTTCGGATTCAGCCGCACCGAAACCACCGTCGGCCGGAATCCCCATGGCCCCCCCTCCAGCCAAATCTCCTCCGGCGCCGACCAGTGCTCCCGGCCCGCCATGTCCGCCAGCGGCACCAAATCAAAGGAAAAGATGAAGTACGCCTTGCGCTTTCCCGCCGCCGCCAGCTCCAGCGCCGGCGGCGAAAACGCCACTCCGCCGCGCAGCAAATCCTCCTTGACCACCGCTTCCCGCGGCAGGGTCGGGTGCGCCGCCATCGCCGCGTCCACCTGCCTCAGCCGTTCGGCTTCGCGCCGCTCCGCCATATCCCCTCTAGGATACTGTGACCCCGAAAGGCGGACAGCCGTGGCCGTGGCCAATGCCAACGCGATCGGTCCGCGCTCCCATCCCTGTATCCCCGCAGCCGCAATCACGGGGAAGTGCGGAACGCCGTTCCAGCGGAGCGCGCCCCACGGCCAGCAAACCCACGCTCGCTTACATTCATTGCGGCGCGCGGCGCACCTTCAATCACGCCGCCGGATTATCTTGGGGTGCTCCGATACCGGCGGGAAACGCCTTCCACGGCGCCCGCGTCGCATTGTTCAGAGGCGCAACTCTAGGTAACCAATTAGGCGCGCGCTGGCTTGGCGCCAACAGCTCCGCCCATCGCGCGCCCATTGGTTGCCGCAGCAACCCAAGCGTATTCCGCGCAACCACGCGGTCGTCGCCTCCGGGCCTGGAGTTGCTCGTTTGAGTCGCGGCGACTTGGAGATGCCAGGAGCGCTAGCGGGCATCCGTTGCCGCCGTCGAAGCCAGCCGCAGCCCTGCAACGCGGGGCGTCCAAAAGTGGGCGGCTGGGCCATTTGTAAGCCCGTCAAGGAGGCACTATGTCCAATCGCCTGATCGCTGTGCTCGCTCTCGCCAGCTTGTTCGCGCTGCCCGCCTGGGCCGCCGGAAACGAGTCCGCGAGCTTGTTCGTCACCCAACCCTCGCGCATCGGGACCGTCATGCTGAAGCCCGGCAGCTACCGCATCCGGGTTCGGTCGCGGCAATCCCAGGCCACCGTCTATCGCCATGGCCGCCGTATCGCCACGGTGCCCGCCGCCTGGAAGCGGCTGCCGCACCGCCCGCAGCGGACGGAAATCCTGCTCAGCCACAACCGTGTCCAGCAAGTCCGCTTTGGCGGCCGGCTCATGGCCCTCACCTTCCCCGGCGCGAAGCAAGGCTAATCGCTCTGCACGGGCGAAGTTGACTTTGCCGAACGGGCGGGCTGCACAGCCCGCCCGTCTTCTCGTTTCCTCCACTCTTGGCAACCCGTGGCGGCGGGCGCCGGCGGCCGAAGCCCGGTCATTCTCGGCCTGCATCGGCGCGTGCCGAGGTTGGGGCCCAGCCGCAGCCCGCGACCCCGGGCGCCCCGTTGGCGCCTGAGCCGCCGCGCAGACCCTAGACCCCAAT
>DAHUYO010000104.1 GCA_027315185.1 Acidobacteriota bacterium | reverse complement strand
GGGCCAGGGCAAGCGGGCAAAGCTGGGAGCGTGACCCCGGGATGCGGCCAGCAGCCAGCCGTACGCCCGCACCGCGCGGCGGCGCCGCCCCGCCGCCGCTTCCGCCCGCGCCAATTCCAGGGCGAACAGGGCATTGCGCGGAAAGGCGGCGCGCAGCCGCCGCAACCAGTGGGCGGCGCGGCGGTTCCAACCCTGGCGACGATAGATCACGGCCAAAAGGATCCGGGCCTCGACGCGCTCCGGCGCGGCGCTGCGGGCAACCCGGCGAATTCGGGCGATCCCTTGCCGCCGCGTGCCGCGTAGGCCGGCCCAATGGGCCAGCCAGCGCACCGTCCAGGGCAGGCTGCCGGCGACGTAATCATGCACGCCGAGAATCAATTGCGGGCCCGCCCAGTTGCCGCGCGCGCGGGCAGCGCGGCGGGCGTAACGATCGGCACGAATGGAATCCCGCAGGGCGGCCAGGTAGGCCCTGCGCAGAGCAAAATCGTAGGTGCCGCGCAGGCCGATGGCGGCGGCCATGGCGTAGTTGGCTGCCGCCCCATGGGGATGGAGCGCCAACTGGCGGCGGGCCAGCGCCATGGCTTGGCGGTCGGCGGCAAGGAATGCCCGGCAGGCGCGCGGGTCGAGCGGTAAGAGACGGGCGTGCAGGAAGCCATCGCTCTTCGCGTAAAGGCCCGCGGCCAAGGCGCCGACACGATACATTTCGCGGTACAAGCGGGTTTGGGCGAGATGGTTCCAAGCGGCCGGATTGCGCGGCTCCAGTTGCACCAGGCGGGCGAAATCGGCCAGCGCCGCGGGGTAGTCCAGACTGTAAAACGCTTGGTAGCCGGCTGTCTCCCAGTGCTGGTAGGCGGCTGCCTTCGTTGCGGACTGGGCCACGGCTAGGGAGCCGCACAGCAGCCACAATCCCCATCCCCACGCCGATCGCCCCCCCATGGCAGGCCCTCGCTGCCCGCTTGGAAGCCGTGCGGCGCCGCCCGTTTGGCCGTCGAGAGCGGGAAAATGCAAATTCGCCCGCGTCCGCCAGAGCCGGCCTTCGGCCGGGCGAAGACCCGGCGCAGCTGCCGGCCACCGCGTCTCCGGCCAGCAGCGTCTGCTACCTAATGCTCGATGCAGCTTGCGGTCGCGGTCCGCCGCCGCGGCTCCGCGAATCGTGGCAGGTCAATGGCCGAGCCAAAACGGATCACGGTTGTGGCAAGCCTGGGCCACGCTGAGCGGAGCGGCTAGCGCCGTCCAGACGGCGGTGGGAGCGAGTGCCCACGCAACGGAATGGTCGTGTACGCGATGGACCGCCGTCAGCAGCGAGGCCCAGCTGATTACGCTGTAGGGCAGCGTCACAATGGCGGCATTAATGGGGGACTGGAGCTGGAAGTAGGCGGCATCGAAACTGGCGAAGAGTACCCAGCCGGCGGCTTGCAAGCGGAGCAGTTCGTTGCGGCCGGGGGTACGAGCAGGTAGATTGAGCAGACGCACGCTGGCCGCGATCAGCCCAGCGGAGTTCACGCTCCAAGCGACGGGAAACGCCCAGGAGGGTGGAGCGAACCAGGGCAGCTATTGGCTGTGGTAAAACTTTTGCTGGGAGACACGGGGCAATCCTCGGCTCCGGGCATAGCGAGCGGCACAGCGGCTGAGGGCCCAGCTAGCGAGACGCACACCCCCGAAGAGAGCCAGCCCCTGCCACCACCGCCAACGACTTCAGCGAATGGCCCGCATGGCTAATGATACCGCTCCTCCGCGCGGCGCTTCGAAACGGCAGGGCGCAAGCGCCCACGCGGATTCGCAACCTGTAACGCGGCCGATAGAGCTTACGCTTCATGGGCGGACGGTGGCAGCACCGCGGCGTAGGCTGCGGCGGTAGCGGCGGCCATGACGGCAGGGGTGAAATGCGCGCGCAGCGAGGCGGTTCCTGCCGCGATCCAACCCTGGCGCTGGGCGGGGTCGGCAGCCGCCCGGCGAATCGCCGCCGCCAAGGCGGCAGGGTCGCCCGGCGGGACCAGCAAGCCGTCCGCACCGGAGACGACCAACTCCGGCACGCCGCCCACGGCGGTGGCAATCACGGCGCGCTCCAGCGCGCGGGCCAAAAGAATAGAGGAGCCCAGCCCCTCCTGACGCGACGGCAAGACGAAGATCTCCGCGGCGGCGACCGCCTCCGGGATGCCACAACGCCCCTGGGCCCAAATCAGCTGCGTGGCCACGCCCTGCCGCTCGGCTTCGGATTGCAGCGCGCCGCGCAATGGCCCTTCGCCGGACAGCAGCAGCCGCGGGTGGAGGTCGGACAGCAGCGGCAAGGCGGCAATCAGGTCCCCTACGCCCTTCTCCGGGGTCAAGGCGCTGACACAGGCCAAACACAATTCGTCGGGCGCCATGCCGAGCGCTTGGCGCGTGTGGCGGCGGGCGGCAGCCGCATTGGGCAGGCTTGCGAGGTCCACCGCGTCGCATACCACCGCGACGCGTTCCCGGGCCACGCCCGCGCGCAGCAGATCCCGGCGGACAAACTCCGACACGGCCAAGACGCGCTGAGCTCGGCGCCACTTGACCGCCGCCAGCGGGCGGAGGGGAAACGCGACGCGGCGGCTGGCGACCAGGGGCGGCGCGCGGCGGCCCAAGCGCGCCAGCAGCGCCCAGCCCAAAGCGCGGCCGTCATGCACGTGCACGGCGTCGGCCCGGCGCAGGCGGCGGCGCGCCGCGGCGGGCGACAGCGCCTCAAAGCCGGCCTCGCGCCACCGCGCGCCCAAATCCGCCGCGGGGGTAATGATCAGCGAGCGCCAGCCCAGAGGCTCCAAGGCCCGGGCCAGCAGCCAGAGCTGCTGTTGTCCGCCGCGCCACGCGCGGCCGAAATCCACTTGCGCCACTTCCACTGGCGTAGGATAGCGCCGCGCACGTCCCCTGGCCGGGAAACCCTTACACTGGGCCTTGGCCGCCATGAAAATCACCGCCCGGATCAACACCTACAACGAGGCCGACCATATCGCCGCGGCTCTGGATTCGGTCGCGTGGGCGGATGAGCTGCTGGTGTTGGACTCCTATTCCACCGACGCCACCGCCGAGATCGCGCGGCGGCACGGCGCGCGGGTGGAGATGCACGAGTTTCGCGGCTATGGAGAGAAGCACAACCACGCCGATAGCCTCTGCCGGCACGAATGGGTGCTGACGCTGGACGCCGATGAGCGCGTGACGCCGGAACTGCGGGCGGGGATTGAGCAGCTGCGGCAACGCGGGCCGGACGCGGACGCCTACCGCATGGCGCGCCGCACCTGGTACATGGACCGCTGGATCCGCCATTCCGGCTGGTATCCGGATTACCAAACGCGGCTGTACCGCCGGGCGGTGACGCATTGGGGCGGCGAGCCGCCGCATGAGGCGCCCAAGGTGCAGGGACGGGTGGGCACGCTGACGGGCGACTTGCTGCACTTCACCCGCCGCAACGTCGGCGAGCACGTGGCGGTGATGAACCGCTATACGGACATCGCCGCGGCGGCGCGCGCCGCCGCCGGCCGGCAGCCGTCCTGGGCGCGTTTGTGCTGCGCGCCGCCGTGGACGTTTCTGCGCAGCTATGTCCTGCGGCAAGGATTCCGCGACGGCCGACCGGGACTGATCCTAGCGTATCTGGCGGCCAATTACGTTCTTTTGAAGGAGGCCAAGTTGCTGGAGCACTATCGGGCGGCGCCGCCGCCGCAATTGGCCGCCGGCCAGGAGGCGCGTAACGCCCATGCCCGCGACTGATCCCCTGCCCACGGCCGTACTCTGCGGGGGCCAAGGCACCCGCTTGGGCGCCGCCACCGCCGCCAACCTGCCCAAGGCGCTGATTCCCCTCGGCGGCCGGCCGATCCTTTGGCATATTCTTCGCCTCTACGCGGAGCAAGGCTGGCGGCACTTCATTCTTTGCCTGGGTTATCGCGGCGAGGACATCCGGCGGCAACTGCGCCCCGAGCCGGAATGGCGGGTCGAGTACGTGGACACGGGCGAAACCACGCCCACCGGCGGGCGTTTGGCGGCGATCGCCGACCGCATTCGCACCCCGGACTTTTTCGCCACCTATGGCGACGGACTGGCCGATCTGGATTTCGCCACCTTGCTGGCCTTTCACCGCGGCCATCAGCGCCGCGGCACGCTGACCGCCGTGCAGCCACGGCTGCCCTTCGGCCTGTTGCAGTTGGGGGACGACCAGGCGGTGACCGGCTTCCACGAAAAGCCCTATTCCCCGGATTGGATCAATGGCGGGTTTTTCGTCTTCCGCCGCGAATTCCTGGATACGTTGCGGGCGGAGCACGCGCTGGAGGGCGCACCGCTGGAGCGGCTGGCGCAGCAAGACCAACTGCGGGCGTTCCAGCACCGGGGCTTTTGGGCCTGCCTCGACACCTACAAGGACCGGCTGGAATTGGACGCCCTCTGCACCCCGGGTCCGCCGCCGTGGCAGCGCGGGCAGGGGCGCGGCGCCGGCCAAGGCGCTAGTGGAGGATCAGCGGCAGGGTAAGGTCCACGCGCACCACCGGGCTGGTGTTGTAGGCGGAGACGGTGCGCGTCTTGCTGCGGTGCCCGCGATACACGGCGTAGACCTGAAAATTGGCGTTGGGGGCGACCGCGTGGAAATAAAAGCGCCCGTGTTGCCCGGTAATGTAGGTCTCCACCGACTGCGTCTGGGTATTTTTTAGGTAGACGACGGCCTGGGGGATGGGGTGGTTGGCGGCGTCCAGCACCGCGCCCTCCACGGTGCGGTTGGCTTGGCCCAAGGCCGCGCCGACGGCGAGTAGCACCAGCAGCGCGGCGGCGGCGTGCGCACGCGGCCTGGGGCGGAAGCCGCCGCGGGCGGAATCAGCAGCCTGCCGCCTCACTCTTCGTCCTCGTCCTCGTCTTCGTCATCGCCGTATTCGTCGAAATCCTCGTCCTCGTCTTCCAGGTCCTCGTCGTCGAAGTCCTCATCGGCGTCCTCGTCGTCGAAGTCCTCATCGGCGTCGTCATCATCGTCCATCGCGTTCAATTCCAAGGGGTGGGCGTTGACGACTTCAAAATCGGAACCGCAATCCGGACAACTGATCACGGCGCCTTCATCGATCTGGCTGTCGTCCAGATCCAGTTGCGCTTCACACTCCGGGCACAGGGCCATGATTCCTCCAGTCGGGGCGGCTAGCGTAGTCATAGGGGTGGCTCTCTTCCCTCGCGGGGCGATCCGGTGCGGCGGGCCGGGCCAGCCGTCACTCTTCTCTTTTTATACCGCCGCCGGAAAAAAGCAAGCGGGTTGGCGGCCGGCGGCGATGCGGCGACCGCGCTCGCCGGCGCCGGGATTGGAGTACAATGCCGCTGCTCAACCCTCGCATCCCAAACTGGCCAGTCCCGAACTGGCAAATCCCATACTGGTACATCCATAATGCGCAACCAACTGCTGCTGGTACTGACGCTCGTAGTGACCGCGGCCATCGCCTCCGCCGCCACGCCACCCCCCCACCCCTATCGGCTCGATCGCGGCAGCGGCGAATTGCGCGCGATCGCGCGGGCGATCTCGGCGGCGCGCATCCACGCCGATATTTTGCAATTGGTTAGTTTTGGAACGCGCAGCAGCTTCTCCAGCTACCGCGGCCGCAACGGGCGGGGGGTGGGAGCGGCACGGAAATGGATTGCCGCGCAGTTCCGGCGGGACGCGGCGGCGGATGCGGGACGGCTGCAAGTGCGCCTGCTGCGCTTCACCGTGCCGCGGGGACGGGGCATGCCGCGGGCCACGCGGATGGCGGACGTGGAGGCGTTCCTGCCGGGCACGGATCCGCGCGATCACCGCATCTTCGTCGTCGGCGGGCATTACGATTCCCGCGCCACGGACCTGTACAACGGCACGATCGGCGCCCCCGGCGCCAACGACGACGGCAGCGGCACGGCGGTGGTTCTGGAGTGCGCGCGGGTGCTGAGCCGCTATCGCTTCCCCGCCTCCATCGCCTTTATCGCCTTCGAGGGCGAAGAAGAAGGGCTATTTGGCAGCCGTTATGCGGCGCGGACCGCGCGGGCGCACGGGCTGGACATCGCGGCGATGCTGGACAACGACATCGTGGGCGGCGACAACACCCCGGGGCGAGCCAATCATTTCCGCCTGCGGGTGTTCAGCCAGGGCGTGCCGGGACAGCTGACGCCGCGGCAGCTGCGCCTGCTCGCCTGGCTGGGCGGGACGAACGATTCGCCCTCGCGGGAGGTGGCGCGCTACGCCGCGGCGCTGGCGACGGGATATTTGCCGGGATTCCATGTGGTGCTGGAATTCCGCCAGGATCGCTATTTGCGTGGTGGCGACCAAATGTCCTACAACGCGGCGGGCTATCCCGCGGTGCGCTTCTCCGACTATTACGAGAACTATCATCACCAGCATCAAACCGTGCGGAGGGTGCAAGGGGTGCAGTACGGCGATTTGGCGCGCTACACCACGCCGGCCTACAACGCCAACGCAGCGCGCGTGAACGCGCTGACGCTGGCGGCGCTGGCGTCGGCGCCGCCCCCGCCCACCGCGGTGCATTACGCGCCAAAGCTGGAGAGCGGCACGACGCTCAGCTGGCGGGCCTCGCCCGGCGCGGCCAGCTATCGTGTTTGGCTGCGTCCAACCGCGGCGCCGCAATGGACCGAGGCGGTGATGGTGCACGGCACGGAGGCGCACCTGCGGCAGTCGAAGGACAACTACTTCATCGCGGTCTCGGCGGTCGGGGCCAACGGAATGGCCAGCCTTCCGGCGCTGCCCACCTTGGTGTTCCGGCGGCCAGCGCGGAAACCCAAGCACGCCGCCGGCGGCAGCCACTAGCGCGGTGCCGGACCGAACCAATTCCCCCGCGCCGGTGCTGGCGGTGGGCGCAATCATCCCCCGTGGAGATCGGGTGCTGCTGATTCGCCGCGGCAAGGAACCCTCCGCCGGACTTTGGACCCTGCCCGGCGGCCGCGTGGAACCGGGAGAGACGGTGCGCGCGGCGCTAGTGCGGGAGGCGCGGGAGGAAACCGGGCTGACGGTGGCGCCGGGACCGCTGGTGGAGATTTTTGAAATCATTCAGCGCGAGCCCAAGGGCGGATTGCAATATCACTTCGTCATTCTGGATTTCTTGGCCCATGCCGCGGCGGCGGCGGAGGCGCAAGCCGGCAGTGACGCGGCGGCGCTGGCCTGGGTCGCCTGGGACGAAGTGGGCGCCTACGCCACGACCGCGGGGCTCCAAGGCGTGCTGGCCAAAGCGCGGACCCTGATCCAGCTTCCCAAGCAATCGCCACTATCCTGAAGGGTGCAGGCTGCCGCCGAGATGCCGGATGACTTTGCCGCCGCTTGGGCGCGGTTGGACGCCGAGCCTTGGCTGACGGCCGCGCTGGCGCGGATTCCGCGCATGGAGCCCTGGATCCGCCGCCAACAGTTGGCGGTCGCGGCCATCGCCGCGCCGACCGGCGGCGAGGGGATGCGCGCGGAATGGATGCTGGCGCAGTTCACCGCCCTTGGCCTGGAAGCGGGTTTGGACGCGGTGGGAAACGTGCTCGCGCGGATGCCGGCGCGCAGCCGCGGCGGGGCCAACCGGCGGCAGATTCTGATTACCGCGCATATGGATACCGCGTTTCCTCCGGGAACCGCCATGACGCCGCAGCCCGAGGGGAGGATTTGGCGCGGACCGGGAATTGGCGATAATGCGGCGGGATTGGCCGCGCTGCTGGCCCTGGCGCGGCTGACCGCCGAGGCGCAACTGGATCCCCGCCATTGGCCCTTCCGCTTCGCGGCCAATGTGGGGGAAGAAGGCGAAGGCGATTTGCGCGGCATGCGCCACTTGTTCTCCGGCGCCGAGGCCGGGCAGATCGCGCACACACTGGTGCTGGACGGGCCCGGCCACGGTATGACCACCCGCGCGCTCGGCAGCCGGCGTTTTCAAGTGGAAATCACCGGGCCGGGCGGGCACAGCTGGGCGGACGCGGGCGCGGCGAGCGCCATCCATGCCTTGGCGCGGGTGGCGGAGCGGCTGCTGCGGCGGGCCCGCAACGAACTCGGCGTGGCCGCCTGCAATATTGGCCAGATCAGCGGCGGCGGCGCCATCAATGCGGTCGCGCCGGCGGCGAGCATGAAGGTGGATTTGCGGGCCGCCGAGGCCTCGCGGCTGGAACAACTGGCGGAGGAATTGCGGGCGGCGGTGGAGGAGGGAGTCGCGGAGGAAAACCGCCAAGCGCGAAGCGGCGCGGTGACCGCGCGCCTGGAATCGCTGGGGGAACGGCCGGCGGGAGCGCTGCCGCGGGCGGCGCCGCTGCGCGCGGCGCTGGAGCAGGTGGAGGAGCGGCTGGGGATGACCCATGCCGACACGCTGGCCTCGACCGACGCCAATGTTCCGCTGGCCCTGGGCCGCTCGGCGGTGCGGCTGGGAGCCGGCGGAAGCGGCGGCGGCGCCCACAGCATGCAGGAATGGTTTGACCCCGCCGGCCGGGCGCCGGCGCTGCGCCGCGCGTTGTTGCTGATGGCGCTGCTGGCGGAGGCGGGGATATAGCCTCCGGGCGCAGGCGCCATGACTCGCCCCACTCCAGAAGCCTCCGGCGCGCCGGCAGCGGCGCCGCCCCCCACGACCGGCCGTTCGATTTGGCGGGCCGACCTGGCGCTGCTGGCGATCACCGCCATCTGGGGCGGAACATTTCTGGTGGTGCAGGGGGCGCTGAAGAGCGCCTCGCCGCTGGCGTTCAATGCGGCCCGGTTCACTTTGGCCGGCGGTTTGCTGGCCGGCGTCTACCGGCGGCAGTTGCGGCGGATCCCGGCGGCTGTGTGGGGAGCGAGTGCGCTCTTAGGCCTGCTGCTGGCGATCGGCTTCGGTTTCCAAACCGTCGGCCTGGAGTACACGACGGCGGCGAAGTCGGCGTTTTTAACCGGCTTGTCGGTGGTGCTGGTGCCCTTCTTCGTGGCCCTCTGGTGGCGGCGGCAGCTGGGCGGAAATGCCTACGCCGGGGCGGGGCTGGCGCTGCTGGGAATTTACTTCCTGGCCTTCGCCCGCTCCTTGACCGGCGGCTGGGGCCCGGTCAATCGCGGGGACGTACTCACGCTGTTTTGCGCGGTGGCGTTCGCGGCGCAAATTGCGGCGCAGGGCGAGTTCGCTCCCCGCTACGGCTTCGTCCGCCTGGCGGTGTTGCAGGTGGTCTTTGCCGCCGGATTCACCTGGATCGGGGCGGCGTGGCTGGAGCCCATTCATTTGGCCTGGGCCGCGCCGGGGTTGTGGGCGGCGCTGGGCATCACCGCGGTGCTGGCCACGGCGGTGGCGTTCACCACGCAGGCCTGGGCGCAGCAATTTACGCCCGCCAGCCATACCGCCATCATTTTCGCCGCGGAACCCGTCTTTGCCTGGCTGGCGAGCATCGCCCTGGGAGTGGAGGCCTTGCTGACCAATCAAATCGTCGGCGCGCTGCTGGTGCTGGGGGCCATCCTGACCATCGAATTGCAGCCGTTCCGGTGGCGCCGCGCTGCGCCCCATCCCCAAGCGTAGCCGGCGCCGGGCGGTGCGCTCCTGCCGGGCCCGACAGCGGGAGGATGGCCCGTTCTGGGGCCCTGGTGCGGTTTGGAGGGCCGAAATCGCCATCCCGCACCACCCCCACCGAGAATGCCGGAAGGCGAATCCGGCGGCGGTTCTATAATGTCCACTGTCCCCTTGCCTGCTTGGCATGTCGTCTTCGCAGTCCCAAACCGGTCCCTTGCCTCTCCCGCGCCGGCGCTCCGCTCCAGCGGTAACGGGCTGGATCGTGGCGGCGTTGGCGGTGGGCGTCCTGCTGGGCAGTTGGTGGGACCTGGGACGGCGCAGTCCGGCGGCGGAGCCGGGCGGCGGCGCCTTCCAGTCACTGGCCCAGCGGCTGCTGCCGAGCGTGGTGAACATCCAGACCGACGCGGAAGCGCCGGCGGCATTGGCCGGAGGACAGGTGTTGCCGGACGCGGCCGAAGGCGATTTCGCGACGAACGGCGGATTGCAACCGGAGAATCGCACCCTGGGTTCCGGCGTGATCGTGGGTCCGCGGGGATATATCCTGACCAACTATCACGTTGTACGGCGGGCACAGCGGATCGCCGTGTGGCTGTATCACCACCCGCAACCCTACCCGGCGCAACTGGTGGGCAGCGATCGCGCGACGGACCTGGCGCTGCTGAAAATCCACGCCGGGCATCTCCTGCCCGCGGTGCAATTGGACGGCAGCCGCGGGTTGCGAGTGGGCGATTGGGTGCTGGCGATCGGCAGTCCATTTGGGTTGGACCACACGGTTACCGCGGGAATCGTGAGCGCGCTGGGACGGCATGTGGCCGGCGAGGACGAGTTCCAGCGCTTCATCCAGACCGACGCGCCGATCAATCCCGGCAATAGCGGCGGGCCGCTGGTGAACATGGCCGGCCAGGTGGTGGGCATCAACACGGCGATCTACACGGTCTCCTACGCCTATGAGGGCGTGGGCTTCGCGCTGCCGGCGGAACTGGCGCGGAACGTCTATCGCCAGCTGCTGCGGCACGGGCGCGTGCGGCGGGGCTCGATCGGCATTTATTTCCAACCCAACCTGCCATTCGCGGTGCGAAAGATCTACGGCATCCAGCGCGGCGTGCCGATCTCGGCGGTGGTGGCGGACGGCCCGGCGGCGCGGGCAGGGTTGCGGGCCGGCGACGTCATCGTCGCCATCGGCGGCAAGCCGGTGCGGTCCGGGCAACAACTGTTGGCGGCGATCGTGCGGCGCCGCGTGGGCAGCCGCGTCGAGGTGAGCTTCCGGCGCCGGGGCAAGCCGATGGCTGCGGCGGTGCAGGTGGCCAATCGCGACCGGCTGTTCCATCTCGCCGGCGACTTCCCCCCGCCGCCTGCCACCCCGCGGGAGCCGACGCTGGGCCTCGAACTGCGCAGCGTCAGCGCGGCGGCAGCCGCCGGACAGCGGCTGCCCCGGATCGCGAGCGGCGTGGTGGTGCGGGCGGTCGATCCAGGATCGTTCGCCGGACAGATCGGCATTCGCCGCGGCGACGTGATCGTCAGCCTGGACCGGCATCCGATTCCCAATGCGGAGGTGTTTCGCGCGCTGAGCAGCCAGTTGCGGCCCGGACAGCCGGTGGCGATGGGTTTGCGGAGGCTGGGGGCGGATAATCAATGGACGCAATGGTGGGCGGGAGGGCTCTACCGGTAATGCATCGGCGGGGCGATAGCCGTCGCATCGCGTCGTTGGCCCTGCGCGATTTGCCGGCGCCTCGGGTCGGATCGGGAGCGGGCCGGCAGGCGCGGGGTTGGCTGGGCCGGCTGGCGCGCACCGGAGCCGTCTTGGCGGCGTTAGCCGCCGCCGGCGTCTGCGTCGCGCCGCTGCGGGCCCCC
>DAHUYO010000103.1 GCA_027315185.1 Acidobacteriota bacterium | reverse complement strand
ATCTTGGTGGGATAGATTTCGGCGATCATCAGCCACACCACCGGCCCCAAGCTGACCGCGAAGAAGATGATGTAGATGATTACTCCGATGAAGACGCCCGTGCCCATGATGTGATGGGCGAAGGCGTAGCCGATGTACCCGAGCGAGGCGGCCATGCCCGCCGTGCCCACGAGCAGCAGCGGCTTGCGGCCGACGCGGTCCACCAAAACGATGGCCAGCACCGTGGTCAGGATATTGACGATGCCGATGATCGCCGTCGCCAAGATCGCCGCCTTGTCGCTGCTGTAGCCGGCGTGGGTCAAAATGTCGGGCGCGTAATAAATGATGGTGTTGATGCCGGTGATCTGCTGCAACACGGCCAGCCCGATGCCGATCCAGACGGCGGTGCGGAAGCCGGGCCGGAACAGATCGCGGAATTTTCCCGTTTCCTCGCGCAGCACGCGTTCCACGTCGGCCAGTTCGGCCTGCGCCTCTTGCTCCCGGCCCAAGCGCCGGAAGTTGGCCAGCGCTTCATCCCGCCGCCCGCTCTTGGCCAGCCAGCGCGGACTTTCGGGCAAAAAAATCATGCCCACCACCAGCACCAGCGCCGGGATGACCGCGCTGATGAACATCATCCGCCAGTCCTTGGCGCCGGATAGGGCGTAATCCACGATGTAGGCGACGCCGATGCCGACGGTGATCGCCAGCTGATTCAGCGAAACCAATGCGCCGCGGATCTTGGCCGGCGACATCTCCGAGATGTACAGCGGCGTCACCAGCGAGGCGACGCCGATGCAGCAGCCGACGAAGAAACGGGCGATGACGAAGGTGGCCAGGCCGTTGGACAGACCGGTCCAGACGGAAAAAACGCCGAAGCCGATGCCGGTCGCCAGCAGCACCGGGCGCCGGCCCCACAAATCGGTCAGCCGTCCCCCCGTGCCCGCGCCGGCCATCGCCCCCAGCAGCACCGCGCTCACCGCCCATTCCAACTGCACGTCGGTCAGATGGAACGTGTGCTGGAAGAACAGCATCGCCCCGCTGATGACGCTGGTGTCATAGCCGAACAAAAGCCCGCCCAGGGCGGCGATGGAGGCGGTTAGGATGACCGCGGCGCGGGGGGAAAGCCCGCCTTGCCGGGCCGGTGGGCCGGTGGCGATCAGCTCGGACATGGCGTCATCGTCTCATATCTGTCTAGCCCCTAGGCCTTCGCCGCGCTCAGCAGCCAGACCTTTAACGTCCGGATCTGATACGGCCCCACCGGCAGCGACACGTGGCGTCCATCGGCCGACAGCGCCACCGGCGTTGCGCCGTGCTCCATCAGATTGGTCTCCACCGCCTTGGCCGCCCGGAGCGGCAGGGCAATCCGCGCCCGCGCCGCCCGGCCGGCGAACTCATACAGGCGCAGGATCAGCGCCTCATCGTCCTCGGCCTTTTTGATCACCTGCAAGATCAGGTTTTCCGGGGCGATGGCGGCAAAGGAATGCCGCGCCGGCCATTGCCCCGCATGCCGCCCGGCGGCCACCGCCAGCAGCGGCGCATTCAGCTGATGCCCCTGCCGCATCACCTGGCCCCGGCGCCAGCCATGGGTGTGCGGCAGCAGGGCATAGGTGAACTCATGCCGCCCCTGGTCGGCGTGCGGATCGGGCCAGGTGGGGGAACGCAGCAGCGTCAGCCGCAGCACGTTGCCGTGGCAGTCGTAGCCGAATTTGCTGTCGTTCAGGAGGGCGAAGCCGCGGGAGCGGCTGGAAAGATCCGCCCAGGTTTGGGCGCAGACCTCCCACTCCGCCATCTCCGCCGGGGTGGTGGGGTTGGTGGGGCGCGCGATCGTCCCATAGGGGTCTCGTAGGTGGCGTGCTCGCTCGCCACCGCCAGGGGAAACGCCGCCTTGCACAGCACGTGCTGTTCGCGCCAGTCCGCCACCGTATGCACATCCACCCGCGGCACGCCGGGATATATGCGCAGCTCCTGCGCGAAGCGCGAGGACTGGAAGCGCCGCACCACGCGAATCGCGGCTCGCGCCGGGCCATGCTCGGCCAAGGTAATGGACTCCAGCGTCACCGGGCCGAGCGGGTATTTCTCATAATCCGCCTGGATGTTCCAGGCATCCCACTCGCCGGGTTTGTCCCGGAAGAACTGCAACACGTTGCCCTCGGCGGGGAGCGGGTGGAGCGGCGCGGCCCAGGCATGCCGCCCATGGGCGTGGGGCAGCACATTACCGTGATAGGCCCCCGGCGCGAACGTCTCCCGCCCCGTCGCCTTGTCCACCAGGCTGGCGATGTTGCCGTTTTCGGGGTTCAGCCGCAGCCGCAGGAACTCGTTCTCCAGCTGCCACTGGCTGGACTTGAGCCCCGCCGCCGGCGCGGGCTCGCCGGGCGCCACATGCACCACTTCATAGCCGAGCGGGGGCAGCGGGCCCGCCACCACCAAGACGCGAAAGCCCTGCCCGCGCGCATCCCGCTCCAGAACCTGGCTGGGCAGTTCCCGGCCATCCGCGCCGGTCACCTTCACGCTCGCGGCGGGGGCGGCTAACTCCACGGTGAGTTCCACCGCGTCCCGCCGCGGCCAGGAATGGGGATTAAAAATCAGCACGGCCGCGCCCTCCGGCCCGCGGGTGTCCGCCCGCGCGGCCAAGTCCGCCAGCGCGCCCGCCGTGGCCCGGTCGCAGTACATCCCCGCGATGCGCAGGTTTTCCTTCGCCTCGCGGTAGTTCACCGCGATGCCGGAGCCGGCCATCATGTCGTGGAACTGATCAAACAACAGCCGCCGCCAGGCATCGTTCAATTCCTCCCGTGGGTAGGGCCGGGCGGCAAAGTGCATGGCCAGGGCGGAAAAGCGCTCCGCGTTGTGCAGCCGCACCTCGGTCCGCCGCACCCGCTGCTTGGTGTCCGATTGCGTGGTGTAGGTGCCGCGGTGGTATTGCAGGTAAAGTTCGCTCTTCCAAACGGGCAGCTCTAGGCCCGCCGCCCGCCGCTTTTCGACCGCGGCGAAGAATTCCCCGGCAGTGCTGTATTCCAACTCCGGAAATACCGCCGCCGGCTGTTTCCAGCGCTGGATGCTGTCCAGCATCTCCCGCGTCGGCCCGCCGCCGTGATCACCGACGCCATAGAGGTGCATCATCCCCGGCATATGGGTTTCCGGCGCGTAGTCGGCGAGGATGCGCGCCATCTCCACCGGATTGGCGCCGTTCGAATAGCCGTGGGGAAAATAGGTCAGCACGCGGCTGCCGTCGGGCGCCTCCCACCAAAACAGCTGGTGCGGCGGCGGCGTGGTGTCGTTCCACATCAGTTTTTGCGTGACGAAATAGTCCACCCCGGAGCGCTTGTAGATCTGCGCCAGCTGCCAGCTGTAGCCGAACGAATCGGGATTCCAGCCGATGCGCACATCCACGCCGAAGCGGCTTTGGATATAGCGCTTGCCGATCAGCAATTGCCGCACCAAGGACTCGCCGTCGGGCATGTTCAGGTCGGGCTCAACCCACATGCCGCCGACCATTTCCCAGCGGCCCTCCTTCACGCGCTGTTGAATTTCCCGGAATAGCGGCGGGTAACGGTGCTCCAGCCAGGCGAAGTCCTGGGACGACGACTGGGTATAGATGAAGCCGGGATAGTCCCGCATCAGCTGAAGAACCGTGGTGAAGGTATCGCGCACCACGGCCAGTGCTTCGGTCCAGGGCCACAGCCAGGCGAGATCAATGTGGGAGTTGCCGATGGCCCAAATCTTGTATTCCTTCATCCATGGCCGTAGGGCCTCGACCTCTCGTTGCGCCGCCCGCAGCGCGGCGTTGGAGACCGGATCGGCGGCGGCGCTTGGGGCAGGTTCGGCGGCGAACGGTAGCGCCGCCACGGCGGCAGCCAACGCCCGCTGCTGTGCGGCCGGCGGCTTCAGCCCGGCGATGAGCGCCGCCGCGGCGGCCAGCTCGTCATGAAGCACGCCGGGATCCACCGCCTGCCGGGGATAGGCGGCCAGCAATCCGGCGCCGGCAAAATAACCGTGGCCATTGGCCCCCGGCTGCACCAGAATGGCGACTAAAATCTTGTCCCCTGGCCGCGCCTTCTCGGCGAAGGGCACCGGCGTCAGCGCCTGGCTGGGGCCCTGCTCGACCAAGCCGCCATGGAAAAACAGCCGCACCCGAGGGCCTGCGCGCAAGGCGAATTGCAGCCGCGCCCCGCGCAAGCGCTCTCCCGCCAATTCCCGCGGAATCGTCACCCAGGCGCGATACCAGCCGGCGCCGTGGCGCTGGCGGCCCGTGCCCGGCCCCACTTTGACCTCGGGCCAAGCGCGATCATCCAGCGCCGGATTCTCGCCATGCGGCAGATCGGGAGGATGAAAACGCCAATCCGTCAGCTCCAGCCTGGTCATCGCCTGTAGGCGCTTCAGCACCTCCGGCAGATCCGCCGGCCCGGCGCCGCCGCCGGCGCTCGGCGCGCCCCACAGCGCGTCCGGTTGCAGCGCCGCCTGCCACAACGCGGCCAAACTCGCCGCCCCCGCCACGGACAAAAAGGTTCGCCGCCGGATGCCGCCGCCCAAAGCCGGCAATTCCCCCGGCTGCCGCATCTCGTCCATCACGCCTCCCTTCGCACCTTGCGCTGTTTCGGGTTCAGCTTCCGCAATCCGACTCCACCTGTCAACGCACTCTTCCATTCCCTGCTTCTTCCCGAACAAACCCTCGCAGCAAAGGGACTTAAAGTGCCCTCCGCGCGCGGCCACGAACGTGGCCCTAGCATCGCGCGGTTGGAGACGGGGCGGACGGGAGATCCAGCCTCACCCGCGCGGCAGGCGGCGCAGCCGCGCTGAGGCCCGGCGCCCGCAATTGGTGTTGCGCCCTGGCTGTCATTCGTATTAGCGTTCTCTGCTTAGGCTCCTAGCCTGAGGGGGACGCGCCCATGAGCGAGCGTAGCAACCGCAGTTCCATTCCGCAGACCGGCCAAGATCTGGGCCGCCGCAACTTCCTCAAGGTAGGGGGCATGGGCGCCGCCGCCCTCGGCGGCGTCGGCGCGATGGCCGGCGCGCTGGCCGCCCCCGCCGCGGCGCACGGACTGCCGGGCACGCTGCCCGCCGCGCCGCCGGACGCCGCTCCCGCCCCGCCGCCGCCCACACCCTACCCCAAGCTGGCCATCATCACGGAATACGCCCCCGCCAAGCTGGTGTTCGCCGCCAAGCACCGCTACCAAGGAGCGGTGGTGAAGGTGGGACCGGAGTTCCATCCCGATCTGCCCGACAGCAAATTCGACGCCATCCTGGCCGCCGCCCGCAACGCCGGCACGCGCATCATCAGCATCGAGCAGATGGACTGCAATCATATTGACGCCAACCTCGCCAAACGGCGGGAGGCCCAGGACCGCTTCATCCGCTGCATCGAGTTCGCCCACCGCTTGGGCTGCAAGTTCATCGGCACCTTCAGCGGCGGCCATGACGGCGCCAGCATGGAGCGGCAGGCCAAGGAATTGGCCGAGGTCTTCAACGAGCGCTACCTCCCGGTATGCGAGCGCCTGGACATGCGCATGGGTTGGGAGAACTATCCCTGCCCGGTCAACTTCGCCACTTATCCCGACGCCTGGAACACCGTCTTCGCCTTGGTGCCCAGCCATCGCCTGGGCATGGAGTTCGACCCTTCCCACCTGGTGCGGCAATACATTGACCCCATCCAAGCCGCCTGGGACATCCGCCACCGCATCCTGGCCGCGCACGCCAAGGACACCGAGATCACACAATACGTGCTGCAACGGGTCGGCATCAATAATCCCGGCTGGTGGCGCTACCGCATCCCCGGCCAGGGCTTGATCAACTGGCCGGCGTTCATCACCGTTTTGCTGCAAATCAAGTTCGCCGGCGGCATCGCCGTCGAGCACGAAGACATGTTCTGGGACGGCGTGGACCGGGGAGAAGAGTTCACGCAGCGCCGCCAGGACGGCTTCATTCTCGCCCACCGCTTCCTATCCATGTATCTGCCCGGCTGGCTGGAGTCCTAGCCCCGCCGATACCCCCTGTCCACCGCCGCATTCACCGACACCCCCAGGAAGGCACCGCGTATGTCCCTGCCCGGTTATCTCGCCGCTTCGCAACCCAACCCCGCCAGCGCCCGCGCACCCTGGTATAAGAACATCGCACCCTCCTACGCCGGCATTTTTCTCTGGTTCGTCTTTTACGCGCAAATCGCCGTCGGCACGCTCAGCCAGGCGGGCATCGGCCTTTGCCTGCTGGCGCTGCTGGTCGGCGGCCTGCTGTGTTTCGCGCTCTACTACTACGCTCCGGCCATGCTCGGCATGCAAACCGGGCGGCCGCTGTATGTCGTCGGCGCCTCCACCTTCGGCGCCAAGGGCGGCTATCTGATGCCGGGATTGCTGATGGGCGTGCTGCAAATCGGCTGGTTCGCGGTGGCCACCTATTTCGCCGCCGACTACATCACCCGCGGCCTGCACAGCAATTCGAAGGTGCTGTTCGCGGTCATCACCATCGTCTGGGGTTACGCCTTGGCCTGGGTGGCGATTAAGGGCATTCAATACGTCGGCCGCGTGGCGCAGTTTCTCAACTGGGTGCCGCTGGCGATGATCTTGATCGTCTTCTTCGCCACCCGCCACGGCATCGCACAATACCATCCCGCGGTGGACCATCCCGGCACGGCCTTCGCCGTCATGCTCTCCGCGGTTATCGGCTTTTTCGCCACCGCCGGCGCCGCGGGCGCGGATTTCGGCATCAACAGCCGCGGCCGCGGCGACGTCGCCTGGGGCGGCTTGATCGGCATCACCCTGGCGGTGCTGATCGCCGGCGGGCTGCCGCTGCTGTCGGTGGCCGGCGCCATCGGCAGCGGCGCCACGACCAGCTTCACCTACACCGCCGCCATCTACAGCGTCGGCGCGCTCAGCGGCGTGGTCTTCTTTCTGTTCGCCGCGGCCTCGCTGGTGCCCACCAGCTTCTGCGCCTTCATCGCCTCCAACAGTTTCGGCACCATGCTGCCCAAGGTGCCGAAAGCGGTTTCCACGCTGATCGGCGTCACCGTCGGCGTGCTGCTGGCCGTCACCGGCGTGGTGAACAACTTGATCGGCTTCTTCACCATCGTCGGCGCTTCCTTCGGGCCGATCTGCGGCGCCATCGCCGCCGACTACCTGCTGGCCGGCCGCAAATGGTCCGGCCCGCGGGAGGGCATCAACTGGGCGGGCTACGCCGCTTGGGCGGTGGGCTTCTTCATCGGCATCATGCCCAGCCTGCATTTCATGCCGGCCGGCTGGCGCGCCGCCGACAGCCCCGCGGTGCTGTATTCGTTCATCGCCGGCTTCATCGTCTACGCCGTGCTGGCCAAGCTGGGCGCCCGCCCCGCGCTGGTGGAGGAAGCCGCGTTCCGCGCCGGCGCTTAAGCGCCGCTATTGCCCGGCGCGGGCCGCAGCCCGCCTGCGCCGCGCGGCACAGCCTCCCGCGCCATTTCCCGGTTGCGGTGGCGCCGCCCTGTGGTAGAGTAAGAACCCATGACGCTTCCGCTCGCCATGTGTTGTTGTCCCTTTCGGCCGGCGGCGGAGGTGTGTCCCGGGAATTGTGGCTTGCAAGCCTGACCCGGTTCCCAATTTCCCTCTGATCTCGACCGGCCCGCCCCTTCGGCGGGCCGTTTCATTTTGCCGGCTAGACCCCGCGGATTACCCCTATGACCACCGCCTCAACCGCCCTGCACCACGCCTCGGCCGTCCTTGCCGACGAGGCCGATTGGCGCCGCGCCCTCGCCGGCGCCCGCCCTTATCCCGTGGATGACCGCCGCGTGTCGGATATCTTTCTTCTCGCCCACGGCGCCTTCGCCCCGCTGACCGGCTTCTTGGGCCGCGCCGCCACGGAATCCGTGCTGGAGACGATGCATCTTCCCGACGGCCAGCCGTGGAGCATTCCCGTGCTGTTTCCCTTGTTCCAGCCCGCCGCCCCGGGCGACAAGCTGGCGCTGACCGGCTCGGACAACCAGCCGCTCGCGGTCATGGAGGTCACGGAGACCTTCGAGCTGGCGGCGGACCGCTTCAATGAAAACGTCTACGGCACCACCGAAAACAAGCATCCCGGCGCCAAGCTGGTCGCGGAAGGCCCCAGCCAATACGCCGCCGGCGCGGTGCTGGCCCGCCCCGGATGGCGGCCGCCCGGCGGCGCCGAAGGCTATCCCATCACCCCGACCGAGACCCGCGCGCTGTTCGCCGCCCGCGGCTGGCAGCGGGTAACCGCCTTCCAGACCCGCAACCCCATTCATCGCGCCCACGAGTTTTGCGTCAAGACCGCGCTGGAAACCAGCGACGGCGTCTTGATCCATCCCCTGGTGGGCGAGACCAAGTCCGACGACATCCCCGCCGATGTCCGCCTGCGCTGCTATGAAACGCTGCTGCGCGAATATTTTCCCGCCGACCGCGCCCTGCTGGCGCTGTATCCGGCGTGGATGCGCTATGCCGGCCCGCGGGAGGCGATTTTCCACGCCCTGATCCGCCGCAATTACGGCTGCACCCACTTCATCGTCGGCCGCGACCACGCCGGCGTGGCCGGCTACTACGGCCCCTTCGACGCCCAGAAAATCTTCTCCCGTTTCGCCCCCGGCGAACTCGGCATCGAGCCGATCTTCTTCGACACCGTCTTCTACTGCCGCCGCTGCGCCGGCATGGCCTCCAACCGCAGCTGCCCACATCCCGCCGCCGACCACGTAACCCTGAGCGGCAGCCAGGTCCGGGACATGCTGCGCGCCGGACAGTTGCCGCCGCCGGAGTTTTCCCGCCCCGAAGTGGCGCGCATCCTGATCGAGGCGATGCGTCCGTGACCGCAGCCGCCGAACCGAATGCCGGGCTGGCGCTGCCCGCCGGCGCCGGAGCGCAGGCGATCCTGGCGGCCGCCTTCGCCCAATGGGGCGAGGGCGTGGCGCTGGTGACCTCCTGGCAGGCCGAGGGCATGGTGCTGGTGGACATGATCGCCCGTTTGGACTTCCGCCCGCGGGTGTTCACCATTGACACCGGACGCCTGCCGGAGGAAACCCACGCCTTCATGGCGGAGGTGCAGCGCCGCTACCGCCTGCGGCTGCAAGTCGCCGCGCCGCTTCCGGAGGAGATCGCCGCGTTGGTCGGCGGCCGCGGCGCCAATGCGTTTTATCAGGGACCCCTGGACCGGCATCTCTGCTGCGAAATTCGCAAGTCCCGCGTCCTGGACCGGCTGCTGCGCCCCGCGCCCGGCGCGGCTTCGGTCGCCGCCCCGATCGCCGCGCCGATCGCCGCATGGATCACCGGACTGCGCCGCGGCCAAGGACCGGCGCGCCAACAAGTGCAACCCGTCGCGCCGGATGCGCGCCACCCCGGCCTGTGGCGGCTCGCCCCGCTGGCGCCGTGGAGCGAGGCGCAGGTCGAGGAGTACACCCGCCGCCACGCCGTGCCGCGCCACCCGCTCTACGCCCGCGGCTTTCGCAGCATCGGCTGCGCCCCCTGCACCCGGCCCACCGCCCCGGGAGAATCCCCCCGCGCCGGCCGCTGGTGGTGGGAACGGGAAGAGAGAAAAGAATGTGGTCTGCATGACCCGGCCCGCCCGCCGCAGTTTGACGTGGCCCTGGCCGGTTTACTATCCCTTGCAACAGGAGAATCCCTAGTCTCGTGAGTGAAACCGCCACCGCATCCCGCCCGGCCGCGCCCCAAGCCGCCGCGGCAACCGCCCCCGCCTTCACCCTCTGGTTTACCGGCCTGAGCGGCGCGGGCAAATCCACCATCGCCAACCTCCTGGCGCAACGCCTGGTCGCCAGCGGCCGCAAGGTGGAGGTGCTGGACGGCGATGTCGTCCGCACTCATCTCTCCAAGGGCCTCGGCTTCAGCCGCGAGGACCGCGACACCAATATCCGCCGCATCGGTTTCGTCTGCCAAATGCTGAATCGCCATGGCGTCGTGGCCATCGCCGCCGCCATCTCGCCCTATCGTTCGGTGCGCGACGAGGTGCGGGCCCAAACGCCCAACTTCGTCGAGGTGCACGCTCGCTGCGCCCTGGATACGCTGGTCAAGCGCGACGTCAAGGGCTTGTACGCCAAGGCGCTGCGCGGCGAAATCCAGCAGTTTACCGGCGTCTCGGATCCCTATGAGGAGCCGCTCCGTCCCGAGGCCAGCTTCGACAGCGGCGCGGAAACGCCCGAGACCAGCGCCGACCGGATCTGGGCGGCATTGGTACAATTGGGCCTCGTTTAACCGCCGCGGCCGCTGGCACGCCGCCGGAAGGGTCGCCGTCATTGCTCCTGGATTTGCATTCCCATTCCACCGCCTCCGACGGCCGGCTGCCGCCGGAGGCGGTGGTGAACGCCGTCGTGGCGGCGGGGCTGGAGTGGTGGGCGCTGACCGACCACGACACCATGGATGGCGTCGCCGCCGCGGAAACCGCTTTGGCCGCCACCGCCGGCCCCACGCCCCGCTTCATTCCCGGCGCTGAACTCAGCACCCGCTGGCAAGACCATTCCACCCATCTGCTCGCCTATTTTCCGCATTTCACCGGCGACTGGCGGCAACAGCCCGCCGCCACGGCCTGGTTGGACTGGCTGGCGGAGTTGCGCCAGCGGCGCGCCGAACGCAACCTGGCCATGCTGGAGAAACTGGAGCGCAGCGGCATTGCCTTCCCCCCGGCCAGTCTGGGCGGCGGGCGGCCCGCCGCCGCGCTGGGCCGCAATCACATCGCCCAGGCCCTGATTGCCGGCGGCTGGGCCACGACCGTGCCGGAGGCGTTTACAAAATATCTCACCCCCGGCACGCCCGCTTGGGTGCCTCTGCGCGGGGTGGAAACACCGGAAGCCATCGCCCGCGTTCGCGCCGCCGGCGGCTTGCCCGGATTGGCCCACCCCAGCCGCCTGAACTTCGATTGGCGGCCGCATCTGCCGGAGTTGGCGGGCTCGGGCCTGGCGTTCCTCGAGGCCTGGTATCCCACCCACGACGCCGCCCAGGTCGAGGACTATCGCCGCTTGGCGGCGGACAATCGCCTGCACGCCAGCGGCGGCACCGACTTCCATGCCCGTCCTGGAGAGCGCCTGGGCGCCACCATCCCCGCCGCCGCGTTGGATTGGCTGGCGGCCTAGCGCCGTTTTCCGCCGCCCACGGCCGCGCACCCGGCTCCCACCCCCCCAAATGCTCCGCGCCGGCGGTCAGCTGTCATCAAGTTGTAACCGTTTCCCTCCCGCCGCTTTGCCAAGCTACACTTATGGCGCGGTGGTGGGGCGCTCCGCTCAACCCAGCCGAGAGGCCCCCCAGACCTGCCGCGCCGCAGATCTTGGCCGATTGCAAGGAGCCCGCATGTTTCCGTCTCGTTCCCACCGTCTGCGCCCCGTCCCCATGGCCGCCTTCCTAGCCGCCGCCTTGGCGCTGGCCGGCTGCCACAACGCCACCGCCCCGGCGCCTGCTTCCCAACCCGCGGCCACCGTCAACCTGCTGGAGACCGGTTCCAGCCTTCTCTATCCGTTGTTCAACATTTGGTTGCCCGCCTACCACCGCGTCCATCCCAACGTGCGGATCACCACCCAATCCACCGGCAGCGGCACCGGCATT
>DAHUYO010000102.1 GCA_027315185.1 Acidobacteriota bacterium | reverse complement strand
CAGGATTGACGCCCACCCCGACGACGAAGACGGGCCGATGATGACCTATGAATCCCGCGGCAAGGGCGCGCGAGTGGCGCTGCTGACGCTGAACCGCGGCGAGGGCGGCGCCAACGTGATGTCCTCGGACTTTTGGGACCAATTGGGCCTGGTGCGCACCGAGGAGCTGCTGCACGCGGACCGCTACTACGGCATCGCGCCGCAGTACTTTAGCCGCGTGGTGGACTTCGGCTTCTCGAAATCCCGCCGCGGCAGCCTGGAGAAGTGGGGCAAGCAGCGGGTGCTGGCGGACGTGGTGCGGGTCATCCGCATGGACCGGCCGCTGGTGCTGACCTCAGTCTTCGTCGGCTGGCACTCCGACGGCCACGGCAACCATCAAGTGTCCGGGGAGATGACGCAACTGGCCTACAAAGACGCCGGCAATCCCAAGATGTTCCCGCGGCAGATCGCCCGCGGCCTGCGGCCCTGGACGCCGCTGAAGGATTTTGCCCGCGTGCCGTTCGGCCTAATGGCCGGCCAGCTAAACCCCAAGGGCATGTGGGACTACGCCAGCCAAAGGTACTACCCCGCCGGCGTCTTCGATTACATTACCGGGCAATTCCAGCCTGGGGCGGTGAGCGTTAGCGTGCGGCTTCCGGTCGGCCAGTTCGCGCCGCTGCTGGGACTCAACTATTCGCAGATCTCGCGCTTGGGCCTGAGCTTCCAAAAGTCGCAAAACGGCGGCATCGGATTGCCGGAGGCGGGAGAGCAGACCAGCGAGTACCATCTGTTCGCCTCGCGGGTGCCGGTCCCGGCGGTGGAGAACTCGCTGTTTCAGGGCATTGACACATCCCTGCCCGGCATCGCCGATTTGGCGCCCGGACCGGCCGCCGCGTTCCTGCGCCCGGCGCTGGAGAAGATCAACGCCGACGTGGATACGGCGATGCGGCAGTTCGACCCGGTGCATCCGGAGCGCATCGCGCCGGTGCTGGCCGACGGCTACCGGCGGATGAATGCGCTGGTGAACCGGGTGCAGGCCAGCGACATCGCGCCGCTGGCGAAATACAACGTGCTCTATGAGCTGCACATCAAGCAGGCGCAGTTCAACACCGCCCTGGTGCAGGCCCTGGAACTGAACATGCAGGCGACGGTGACGACGCCGAAGCCGCCCAGCGGATTGTTCGCGATGTTCTTCGGCACGCCGGCGACCTTCACGACCGCCATCCGCGGGCAGCATTTCTGGGTGAACGTCCATTTGGTGGCGCAAGGCCGGACGCCGGTGCGGCTAACCGGGGTGGACCTGCGCGGCATCAATGGCCAGAGCTGGGATGCGGTGGCGCATGGCGCCGTGGCCGGGACGCTGGCCGGGAACCGGCCGGACAATCTGCGCTTCTCCGCCACCGTGCCGGAGAACGCCCCCTACACGCGCCCTTACTTCTCGCGGCCGAATATCGAGCAGGCCTATTACAACATCCACAACTGGAAGTACATTGACCGTCCGCTGGCGCCGTATCCGCTGAAGGCCTGGGCGCACTTCCGCTATCACGGCGTGAACCTGACCATGGGCGAGGTGGTGCAGTCGGTCAGCCGCATCACCGGTCCGGGATTGGTGCTCAATCCGCTGGTGGTGGCGCCGGCCATTTCGGTGACCATCCGGCCGATCGCCGGCATCGTGCCCCTGGGCGCGCGGAGCTTCCATCTGACGGCGACGGTGCACAGCAACGTCAAGGGCCCGGCCCAGGGCACCGTGCATCTGGAGCTGCCGGCGGGCTGGCGGGCGGAACCGTCGGCCGCCAGCTTCGCCACCGCGCATGACGGCCAAGACCAATCGGTCGATTTCCAGGTCTTCCCTTCCAATCTCGAGGTGCGGCCCTACCGCATCCAGGCGGTGGCGGACTATGACGGGCAGCATTTCGGCCTGGGCTACGTCACCGTCGGCTATCCCGGCCTTCGGCCCTACAACTACTATCGCCAGGCGATTTACCGGACCAGCGGCGTGAACGTGAAGGTCGCGCCAGGGCTAAAGGTCGCCTACATCATGGGCAGCGGCGATGAAGTGCCGCAGTCGCTGGTGAACCTGGGCATCCATGTGCATTTCCTCAACGCCCAGGACCTGGCCAGCGGCAACCTGGACAAATACAACGTGATCCTGCTGGGCGTGCGCACCTACGCGGTCCGCACCAGCCTGCGCACCTACAACAGCCGCCTATTGCGGTACGTGCATCAAGGCGGGGTGGTGATCGTGCAGTACAACACGCCGGAGTACGACCACGACTACGGCCCGTATCCCTACCGCATGGGCAAGGACCCGCAGGAGGTGACGCATGAGGACTCGCGGATGGTGATCCTGCATCCGCACAATCCGGTCTTCACGTGGCCGAATCAGATCACGCTGACGGATTTCCAGGGCTGGATCGAAGAGCGAGGATCGAAGTTCCTGCGCAGCTGGAGCCCGAAGTACGAAGCCCTGTTGTCCACGCATGATCCCGGCCAGCCGCCGCAACGGGGCGGCTTCCTGTATGCCCGCTACGGGAAGGGCGTGTATATCTACTGCGCGTACGCCTTCTACCGGCAACTGCCGGACGGCGTGCCGGGAGCGTACCGGCTGTTCGCCAATATGCTGAGCCTGGCGAAAAACCCCGCGGTGTTCCCCGCCGCGGCGGCCAGCGGCGGGAAGTAGCCGCCCCGGTTCCGCGCCCGGGTGAGGTGATCGCCATCGCCGATCCCGGGCGCGGGTCGGTCTGCGGGCCCAGCCCGCGAGCCCGCGTCCCGAATCCCGCGAAAGCCGGCCGGCGGCCGCCGCTGGGGCCCGGTGTTTCCCTGTACCCTGTTAGGGATGGAGGTCTTAGGGCTCGGCAACAGCTGCGTGGATCACCTATTGACGGTGCCGCGTTTCCCGGGACGGGGAGGTAAGCTGCCGGCGCGGCACAGCGCGCTCCAGCCGGGAGGCCAGGTGGCCACGGCGATGGTGGCGTGCGCGCGGCTGGGATTGCGGGTGGGGATGTGCCTGCGCACCGGCGCGGACGTGTACGGCGAGATCCAGCGCCGGGCGCTGGCGGCGGCCGGCGTCGGCCTGGACTATGCCCGCATCGTGCCCGATGCGCCCAGCGCGGTGGCCTACATCTTGGTGGAGGAGGCCTCCGGCGACCGCTCCGTGATCTGGAGCACCGACCCCCGTCTGGCGGTGCGGCCGGAGGAACTGCCGGTGCTGGGCGAAGGAGCGTTGCGGGACCTGCGCGCCGTCTATGTGGACGCCAAGGATCTGGAAGCGGCGCGCGCCTTGGCCGCGGCCGCGCGCGCACGCGGCCTGCCGGTCGTTTCCGACATAGACTTTCCCGAGGCGAATTGCGCGGCGCTGATCGCCGAGGTGACCGACTTCATCGGCAATGAGGAGTTCGTCTCCGCCTACACCGGCTGCGGTCCGGCGCTGGAAGACGGACTGCGGCGGCTGGCGGCGCAAGGTCCGGGGATGGTTTGCGCCACGCTGGGACCGCGCGGGGCGCTGGCCTTCGACGGCGAGGCGTTTCATCCCGTGGCGGCGTTTCCCATTCGCGCCGTGGACACCACCGGCGCCGGCGACGCCTTCCGCGCCGGTTACGTGTACGCGCTGTTAGCCGGATGGGAGCTACCGGCGCGGCTGGATTTCGCCAGCGCCACCGCCGCCCTGACCTGCACGGGCGCGGGGGCGCAATCGGCGCTGCCCACCTGCCCGCAGGTCGTCACGTTATTGGCCACGCACCGCCGCTCGGGACCATGGGATGCACTGCCGGCGGAGACGCCGGTCCGGGCGGGTTAGCTGGGCAGCGGGGCGCCGGGAAGCGAGCGTTGCATTCCCCGGCTTACGCCCGCCTGCAATCCGGCGGCCCGCGCCGGCGGGCGCGGCGGCAGGCTTAGGGCCGCAGCGGAGGGGCGCAGGAATCCCGCACCATGAGCTGAGTGGGCAGCGTCTGGGTGGCGCGGTTGCGGGTACGCTCCTCGATGGTGTCAATCAGCATGCGGCCGGCGGTCATGCCGATTTCCCGCGCCGGCTGCCGCACCATGGTCAGGCGCGGCCGCAGCAGCGTGGACCAAGCGAAATCATCGAAGCCCAGCAGGCTGATCTCCCGCGGGCAGGCACGGCCCAACTGCTGGATCGCCTCCAGCGCCCCCAGCGTCATCGTGTTGTTGGCGCAGAAAATGGCCGTCGGCGGCTTGGCCTGGGTCAGCAGCTCGATGGCCTGGCGCGCGCCGCCGGCCATGTCGAGCTCGCCATTACGGATGTATTCCTTGTGCATGGCGCCGATGCCGCGCAGGGCGCGCTGATATCCCTCCAGGCGCTCGGCGGCGGTGCGCGTGGTCGTGGGACCGCTGATGATGGCGATGCGGCGATGGCCCAGGCTGATCAGATACTGCGTCGCGTCCATGGCGGCGCGGGCGTTGTCCACGCCCACCCAGGCGGCGACGGGATGATCCGCCTCGGGATACCGGTCGGCGTAGACCACGGGGATGGTGCCCAGCACCTGCGCCGCCTGCGAGGCGTTGCCGTCGCCGGCCGGCACCCGCACCACGCCGTCCACCCGGCGGCGGTGCAGCATCTCCAAAAACAGCTTCTCCTCGGCCCAGCGCTCGCGGCTATCTCCCACCAAGACGGTGTAGTTGGCGGCGGCGGTGTAGTCCTTCATGCCGCGGACAATCTCCGCGTAGAAGGAGTTAGAAAGATCCGGCACCACGATGGCCAGCGTATGGGTACGGCGCAGGCGCAGGCCGCGGGCAAGATCGTTGGGGCGGTATTGCAGCTGCTGCACCGCCGCCTCGATCTTGGCGCGCATGGCGGCGGAGACATAGTCGGTGCCGTTCAGCGCGGCGGAGACGGTGGAGATGGAGGCGCCGACCGCCCGGGCAACATCCCGGATGGTGGCGTGCTGCGGCCGGCGCGTCCGCCGGGTGCTGCGCGATGCCGGTTTCGGGCTCAAACCGTTATTTTGCTCCCGCCGCGTGGTCGCGTCCAGCCGCCGCCAGGGGCCATTGCCGCCGCTGCCAAGCCCAAAGGCCATAGGCCACCACCCCGGCCAGAGCAAGCAACATGGTCGCGCCCAGATAGCGGAACTGCGCGGGACTGGCGGCGACATAGATCCAGCCGCCCAGCGCCACCAAAGCCGGGAGAGGATACAGCCACATCCGGAAGGGCAAGGCGATCTGGCGGCGGAAGCGGCGGATGGCGAAGAGAGCCAGTATCTGGGGAATGAACTGAAAGGCGATCTGCACGATCATCTGGGCTTGAATTAGCTTGCCGATGGGCAGCCAGCAGAGCACCAGGGCCGCGCCATTAATGGCCAGCAGGGCGACGGTGGGAAAGCGCCCCGTGCGGTGCACGCGGCCGAAGACGCGGAAGAACTGCCCCGCCTCGCCGGCGGCGAAGAGAATGCGGGAGTAGCCCAAACTGAGCGCAAAGATGCCGCCGAAGGTGGCCATCAGCACCAAGCCGGTCATCAAGTCGGCGGCGCCTCGCCCATACAGCCGGCCGATGAAGTCCGAGATCACGGCGTTGGAACTGACCGCTTCCTTCCAGGGCATCACCCCCACGACGCTGACGCTCATCAGCAGGTACAGCGCGGCCACCACGACGATGGAGAGCACGATGGCGCGGGGGATATTCTTACCCGGGTTGCGCACCTCGGCGCCAAGATAGGTGACGTTGTTGTAGCCGCCGAAGTTGTACAGGGCGAAGAGCGTCGCGCTGGACAAGCCGGCAAAGAAGGAGCCGTCGAGGCGGAACGCGCCGGGAGGAAAGGCGAAGGCCTGATGCACGTTCATGTGCCAAACCCCCGCCACCACCACCCAGCCGATGGCGGCCAGCACCAGCCCCAGCATCCACACGCTGAGGCGGCCGACGCTGGCGATGGGGCGGTAGAGCAGGATGGTGATGGCCACGGCCACTCCCATGGCCAGCAGTGTCACCCCGATATGGCCCAGCCGGGGCAGGAGATATTGGGCGTAGTCGCCGAAGCCAACGCAAGCGGCGGCCATGCCCAACGGCCCGGAAAACAGCATCTCCCATAGGAACAAAAAGGAGAACAGCAAGCCCCAACTGGCGGGGTTGAAGGCTTCGCGGAAATAGACGTAGGCGCCGCCGGCGCCGGGCAGCGCCGCTCCCAACTCGGCATAGACCAGCCCGTCGCAGACCGAAAGCAGCGCCCCCAGCAGCCAACCCAGCATGGCCTGCGGACCGCCCATGTAGCCGAGGATGACGCCCAAGGTGATGAACGGCCCGATGCCGATCATGTTGAGCATGTTGGCGGCGGTGGCCTGCAACAGGCCCATGCCCCGCACCAACTCGGTTTGCGTGCCGGGTGGAGATGCGGCGGGAGGCGCCGCGGCGGATTCGGGTTCCATGGATCGAGCCATGATAACGGACGGGCCGACCGCGCCCCGCGCGGCGCCTAAAACCGCCGGCTCCACTCCTTCGGCCAGCGTTCCACCACGACTTTTTTATCGGTATAGAAATCCACCGCGTCGCGGCCCTGCGCGTGCAGATCGCCGAAAAAGCTGTCCTTCCAGCCGGTGAAGGGAAAGTAGGCCATCGGCGCCGCGACGCCCAGGTTGATGCCGATGTTGCCGGCGGCGGCCTGATGGCGAAACTGGCGCGCCGCGGCGCCGCTTTGCGTGAACAGGCAGGCCATGTTGCCGTAGGACTGCTGGTTCACGAAGGCGATCGCCTCCTCCAGCGTGGCGGCGGAAATGACGCTGACCACCGGGCCAAAGATCTCCGTCTGCGCCAGCCGCCCGCCGGCGGGCACGCCCTCCAGCACCGTCGGCCGCACGAAGGTGCCCTGCTCATAGCCGGAGACGCGGGCCCGCCGGCCATCGGCCAAGGGACGGGCGCCCTCCGCGATGCCGGCGGCGATCAAGGCTTCGATGCGGGCTTGGCTGTCCGCCGAAATCACCGCGCCGGTTTCCACCTCGGGATCCAAGCCGAAGCCCACCTTGCGGGCCTGCGCCGCCTCGGCCAGCACGGGAGTGAAGGTGCGGCGCGCCTCACCCACCGCCAGCACCACGGAGGCGGCCAGGCAGCGCTGGCCCGCGCAGCCAAAGGCGGAGTCGGAGACCACCCGCGTCGTCATCTCCAGATCCGCATCGGGCAGCACCACGACGGGGTTTTTCGCGCCCCCTTGGCACTGCGCCCGCTTGCCTTGCGCCGTGGCCCGGCCATACACGTAGCGCGCCACCGCCGTCGAGCCGACAAAGCTGATGGCCCGTACGCGGGGATGGTCCAACAGCGCGTCCACGGCGGCTTTGCCGCCGTTCACCAGCGACACGACGCCCGGCGGCAGCCCGGTGGCGGCCAGCAGCCGCATCAGCTTGCCGGCGGTGATGGGCGTGCGGTCCGACGGCTTGAGGATGAAGGTATTCCCGCAGGCGATCGCATAGGGCAAAAACCACAGCGGGATCATGGCGGGAAAATTGAACGGCGTAATCGCGGCGACCACGCCCAGCGGCTGACGGATCATGATCTCGTCAATGCCGCGGGCGATGTCCTCGCTGTTGTAACCCTGGAGCAACAGCGGCATGCCGGCGGCCAGCTCGACATTCTCAATGCCGCGGCGCAGTTCGCCGACGGACTCGGCATAGGTCTTGCCGCATTCCAGGGTGATGGCGCGGGCCAGATCGTCTAGATTTTCTTCCAGCAGTTGCTTGTATTTGAACAGATATTGGATGCGATCGCCGGCCGGGGTCAGGCGCCACTCCGGGTAGGCCGCCGCGGCGGCCGCCACGGCCTGCTCCACCTCGGCCGGTCCGGACAAAGGCACCTCGGCCAGAATCTCCGCGGTAGCGGGATTGCGCACCGGCTGATGCCCCGTTGCCGCCGCCACAAACCGCCCGCCGATCCAGTTGGGAAGCCGTTCTACCGCCGATGAAGCCGCCTGCACCACCGTAATCCCTCCTAAAATCTCGGCCGTACGCCGATACCGAAACGTATCGCCTAAATTAGCATGGCCGCCGCCGCGGTTCCAACCGGCGGCGCTTCCGCTCCCCAGCGGTGCGCACCGTTGGCCGCTTGGCCAGTGTGGGGGGAAGCACGCCCGCGGCGGTTTTTCTCCTGCCAGGCAGCCTTTTTCGCTATACTCAAGCTCGAATCGTTTTGGCTGCCCGCATGGCTCTTTCCATTGGTCTTATCGGCGCCGGCGAAGTCGCGACCCTGCACGCCGGCATCCTTGCCGCCGACCCGCGCGTCCGTCTCGCCGGGGTCTATGACAACGTGCCCGAACGGGCCGAAGCCTTTGGCCGCCGCTTTGGTTGCCCCGCCCAACCCAGCCTGGATGCGGTGCTGGCGGCCAGCCAGGCCGTCTACATCTGCACGCCCAACACCACCCACGCCGAGCTGGCGCTGGCGGTACTGGCCGCCGGCCGCCACGTCTTCTGCGAAAAACCGTTCGCCATTCAACTGGAGGACGCGCGCCGCGTGCATGAGGCGGCGGCGCGGACGAAGGTGGTGTTTCAAGTGGGGCATAACCGGCGCTTCGCCCCGGTCTATCAGTTTCTGAAGGAGGCCATCGCCGGCGGCCGCCTCCAGCCCCACGCGGTGCACGCGCGCATGAACCGCGGCGAGTTGCTGCGCCCGCCCTGGGTCTGGAACTCCCGGCTGACCGGCGGTTTTCTGTATGAGACGCCGGTGCACATGTTCGACCTGATGCGCTTCTTTTTCGGCGAGGTGCAGTGGGTGCAGGCGGCGGCCCAGGCCCGCGAGCACGGCGAATGGGATGACTTCTCCCTGCTGCTGAACTTCGCCAGCGGCGTGCACGCCACCATGACCACCTACGGCCATGCCACGTGGCATTTCCCCTTCGAGCGCTTCGAGGTCTTCGGCCACCACGCCACCTATGAAACCTTTGAAATGGAGCGCATCGCCTACACCACGGCCCTGGACGCGCCCACGACCACGCTGGACTATAGCCAGCTCAGCCGCAATGAGCGCTGGGGATACGCGCAGGAGGACCGGATGTTCGTGGACGCCCTGGAAGGGCGCGGCACGGCCCCGGTGACGCCGGACGACGGCCTGAAGGTGGTGCAATTGATTACGGCGTGCTACGCCGGCGCACGGAGCGGCGAGCGCATCTACCTGCAACCGGAGGCGGTGGCGATCCCATGACCAGCCTGGCCGCATCCGCCTTTCGCTTGGCGACCGCCCCGGTCAGCTGGGGCGTGCAAGATCAGTCCGACGCGGCCTGGGAACAGCCGTTCGAGGGAGTGCTGGACCAAATGCTGGCCGCCGGCTACGAGGGCACCGAGCTCGGCCCCTACGGTTTTTTTCCGACCGACCCCGAAACGTTGCGCCCCGCGTTGGAGCGCCGCCGGCTGGCGCTGCTCTCCGCCTTCGTTCCGGTGCCGCTCAGCGAACCTGGCGCGGCGGCGGCGGTGCTGGCCCAGGTGCGGCGGGTCTCGCAGTTGCTGGCCGCCGTCGGCGCGCCAATCATCGTCATCGCCGACGCCCAATCGCCCCAGCGCTCGCAGTTGGCCGGACGCATCCCGGTGGACGGCCGGGCCTCGCTGCGCGCCGGCGATTGGCGGCGCGTGGGCCGGCTATGCGTCGAGGTGGAGCGGGCGGCGGCGGAATTCGGCCTGGGAGTGGTCTTCCATCCCCATGCCGGCACCTACGTGGAGACGCCGGCGGAAACCGAGCAGCTCTTCGAGGCCGTCGGCGCGACGCGGATTGGGCTGTGCCTGGACACCGGCCACTGCGTGTACGGCGGCGGCGACCCCGCCGAAGAAGCGCGCAAATACAGCTCGCTATTGCGCTACGTCCATGTCAAGGACATCAATCCCCAGGCGTTGGCGCGGGCGCGGCGGCGAGAGCTCGACTTTCCGGGCGCGGTCGCAGCGGGCGTCTTCACCCCCGTGGGCCAGGGCTGCATCTACTTCCCGGAGTTCTTCGAAAGCCTCGCGGAAGCCGGCTACGCAGGCTGGCTGGTGGTCGAGCAGGACGTGAAGTTTGGGCAGGAGGATGCCCAGGCCAACATGGCGGCCAGCCACGCTTATTTGACCGAGGTCATCGCCGCGCTGGAGCCGCCGCTGGCCGCGGGACCGGCATTGGAGCCGGCACTGGGCGCCAGCCCCAACGCCGCGCCGAACGCCGCCTCATAGGCCGACAACACCGGCGCGGCCGCCGCCGGCCCCACCAGCGGGTTGAGTTCCAGCGCCTCGAGCGCCAAATCCCGCCGCCCGGTCAGCGCCGCTTCCGCGACCAAGCGCTCATAGCGCTTGACTTGCAGCAGCAAGGCGCGCACCGCGTCCGGCGCGGCTCCCGGCTGGGCCGGCTGCACGCCCCGGCGGGAGACCTGGCAGGGCAGTTCCACCGCATCCGCCGGCGCCAGGTCGCTCAATGCGACCGCGCCGCCGGCATCGTTGCGCACCGTCAGCGGCACCATCTTCGCCTCCTCCGAGGCCAGCGCCGTCAACAGCAGCACGGCGATGCGCTCATAGCCGGCGAACTGCGAATATAGCGGGCGGTCGTCCTCACGCCGCTTGCCGCCGGTGGCCTCGATGCTGAAATAGCTGGCGTTCCGCCGCCGCAGATAATCCTCATACACGGCGATGAGCTGCCGCTCCGGCGTATCCGCCAGCTGGGCGAACAGCTCCCGATTGAGCACTTCGATCGCCGCGCCGCGCGAGGTCCGGCTTTCCTGCGTGTTGCGCCGCGCCTGCTCGGGGAAATAGTAGAAATACAAATACTCCGTCGGCAACACGCCCAGCCGCCGCAAAAACTCCGGCGGGAACAGGCCATGGCGGTAACAGCGGCGCAGCCGCTCCGGATCGGCCAGCAACTCCGGCAGCAGGTCGGCGCCCTCCGGGCCGCCCTCGCGCACGGCGCGAATCCAGCCCAAATGATTGAGGCCCAAGTAATCGAACCACAGGCCGAAGGGATCGCGGCCCAGCGCGTGCGCAATCTGCTCGAAGGTCTCCAGCGGGGTGTCGCAAACGCCCAGGATGCGCACCCCCCGTTGCAGCATCGCCTGGGAGACGATGCCCACGGGGTTGGTGAAGTTGATCAGCGTCGCCGCCGGCGCCCGCTGGAGCGCCAGGCGGCCATAGCCGAGCATGGCGCGCAGATTGCGCAGGGCGCAGGCGCAACCGCCGGCGCCGACCGTCTCCTGCCCGACCAGGCCATGCTCCAGGGCGATGCGCTCATCCTGCGCCCGCGCGGCGATGCCGCCGGCGCGAATGCTGGTGATGATGTAGGTGGCGCCGTCCATCGCCGCCTCTGGGCGCGGCGCGGCCGTCAGACGCGCGGCCAGGCCGCGCTCGGCGGCCATGGCGCGCACCACGCGCGTGATCAGCGCCAGCCGCTCCGCATCCGGGTCGTACAGGCCAATTTCGCTCAGCGGCAGCGTCGCCGCCGATTCCGCCAGTCCCCGTGCCAGCAGCGGGGTCCGCACCCCCGCCGCGCCAATCACCGCCAGTTTCATGCGTTCCTTTCCCGTGGCCGCCGGCCGTCGGCGCGCGTCAGCGCCGCCAGCCCGGCCGAGCCGCCGGCGGCCGAAGCCGCCCGCGCCCCGCACAGATTTCCCAGCCGTAGGCATTCGCGCCA
>DAHUYO010000101.1 GCA_027315185.1 Acidobacteriota bacterium | reverse complement strand
CTTCGGGTGTAGGAGGGCGAGATCAGGGCTTGGTCGCCGGCCAGCACGCGGCGGGCGTTGGGCCCGGGCAGCGCGGTGCGGATTTTGGGGGTGAACTGGTTGGCGGTGGAAGTTGCAGTCATAAGCCGTCTCCTTTCGGCGGGAGCGGCGAGCGGTGGAAACCAAGAAACAACGGAAATTATGGGCTGGTTTCCGGGCGCCGAAGGCGGGCGGCTCGCGCACCCACCACGGGCCAGCAAAGCTGTATCGCGGGCAGCCCTGCGCGCAACGGCGGGACTGCGGTCCGGGCAGCGGCGCAGCAAACGCCAGGCGCCGGCCGGAGGCGAAGGAAAGGCGGCCTTAGTCGCAGCCGAAGAGGCCGGGACGGCTGCCCGCGGGCAGCCAGGCCATGCAGGCCCGCGGTCGGGCATCGTCGGCACGGGGCGAACGGACCGCGCCCACACCGGCGCCAAGAAGAGAGGCGGGCATCGGGATGGGTTTGTTCCAGGCCATGCGGGTGATCACTTGCGGCGCCAAATCGCGCCACTCTTTCTATCTTCGACGATAATGCCCGCCGCTTCAAGCTCCGCGCGCAAGGCGTCGGAGCGGGCGAAATCCCGGCGGGCGCGGGCGGCGGCCCGGGCGGCCATCTTCTCTTCTACGACGGCGTCGGTGAGAGCTCCGGATTCGCCGCCGGCGGCTTCCTGGGCGGCGAGGCCGAGCACGGCGAAGATGGCGTCAAAGCGTTCCAGCCAGGCGGCAAAGGCGGCCGCGTGGGAAGCGCCGAACTCACCGGCATCCATGGCGGCGTTGGCATGGCGCAGCGCCTCGAAGATCGCGGCCAGGGCCTCGGACGTATTGAGGTCATCGGCCAAACTAGCCGTGAATTTCTCCTCTCCGGCGCGGATGGCGGCGGTCAGTTCGGCGTTTTCCAGGGCGCGCCAGGGCTGGCGGGTGAGTCGGTCCTGGAAGGAGCGCAGGCGGTTGACGGCCGCGGCGGCTTGATGCAAACCGTCCAGGGTGAAGTTGAGCTGGCGGTGATACGGGACGGAAGCGAGCAAATAGCGAATGGAACTGGGGCGATGGCCCTGGGCAACCAGGTCACGAAGGGTATAGAAGTTGCCCAAGGATTTGGACATCTTTTCCCCGTTGACCAGCAGAAATTCGACGTGCATCCAGTGGCGGACGAAGGGCCGGCCGGTGGCGGCTTCCGCCTGGGCGATTTCGTTTTCGTGGTGGGGGAAGATTAAATCCACGCCGCCGGCATGGAGGTCGAAGGACTCGCCGAGCAGCGTGGTGGACATGACCGTGCATTCGATGTGCCAACCGGGCCGGCCGGGACCCCAGGGGCTGGGCCAGCTCGGCTCGCCGGGCTTGTGCGCCTTCCACAAAACGAAGTCGCGGGCCTGCTCCTTGTCATAGGTGTCGCTTTGCACCCGGGCGCCATCTTGCAGTCCCTCGAGATCCTTGCCGGAGAGGCGGCCGTAGGCGGGAAAGCTGGCGACGCGGAAATACACCGAGCCTTCGCTGGCGTAGGCGTGGCCCGCGGCGACGAGCCGCTCGATCCAGGCGACCATGGCGGGGATGTACTCGGTGGCGCGGGCGACGTGATCCGCCTTGGCGATGCCCAGAGCGGCGGAATCGGCCCAAAACGCCTCGGCGTACATGGCGGCATGGGCGGCGACATCATGGCCGGCGGCGCGGGCGCGCTCGATCATTTTGTCGTCAATGTCGGTCAGGTTGAGGGCGGTGACCAGTTCCCTGCCCTGGGAGCGCCAGAAGCGCTGAAAAAGGTCCACGGCGACGAAGGTGCGGAAGTTGCCGATGTGGCCGTAGTCGTACACCGTAGGGCCGCAGGTGTACATGCGCAAGCGGCGGCCGTCCATGGGGACCACCGGCTCGATTTGGCGGGTCAGGGTATTGCGCAGGCGAATTTCCATGGCGGGGCCGAGGCAGCGAGAGACGGAAACTTTGATTTTACCGTGGGGCGAGCGCCCGCCTGCGAGGAGAGCGCGGAATAGCCGGGCCGGCTGGCTTCCCCGGCCGGAGCTCGTGGCCGGCAAATGGCGCGGCCACCGCGATGTGACATTTGCCCTGGCAGCGGCGGGTAGACGGCCACGCAAGTGCTTTCGTTTCAGTGTGTTCTTAACGTAATCCGGGCGGATTTTTGTCACTAACGCCGGCGCCTTGCGACAGGGCGGGATGCACATGGCGGCGGGGCTGGGAACGGCGAAAGGCGGCGACTTCGGCGCTGGTGGCAATGTGGCCCTGGGAGCCAGGGGCGGTGCAGTTGAGGGCGGCTAGGGCGCAGGCGAAATCCAAGCTCTCCTCCAGGGGCCAGGCATTGAGGCGGCCCACTAGAAGACCGCCGTGGAAGACATCGCCCGCGCCGGTGGTATCGGTGACGGGGAGGTCGTAACCCGGAACGTAATGCCAGCCTTCGGCATCAAGGGCCAGAACGCCGGCGGCGCCCAAGGTTAAGGCGGCGAGGCGGGGACGGAAATCGCGGTAGAGGCGGTCGAGGGCGGGCCGGGGATCGGGGAGAGCCGAGAATTCATCGAGACCGTAATAGCGGGACGGGAAGGCCTGGGAAACGATGAGCCAATCGGCGGCGGCGAGGAGGCGATCGGTGGAGGCGCGCTGCGGAGGATAGACGTTCGACAGATCCACGGAGACTTCGACGCCGGATTGGCGGGCTAATTCCGCGGCGCGAGCAGCGGCGGGGCCGTCGTGACCGTCGAGATGGAGGATGCGGGCGGAGGCGACCCAAGCGGCGGTGACCAAGCGCGGGGGATAGGCGAGCTCGGGCGGGCGGTGAAAGATGATGGTCCGCTCGCCGTGACCATCCGCGAAGATCCAAGCCTGCTGCGAGGCGGCGGGAACGACATGAAGCGCGGCGAGGTCCAAGCCCTCTCGGGCCAGGCGTTGCCGTTGCGCATCACCGGCAGCATCGCCGCCGATGCTGCCGGCGTAGGCGACGCGGAAGCCGAAGCGGCAAGCTACGATGCAGGCGGTGGCGACTTGACCGCCGAAGCTGGCGATGGGGGCGGCGGTGGGGAGGCTTTCGCCGGCGGCGGGCCAGCGGGCTATGTGGAAAAGATAATCCCGGGAGTTCAGGCCGAGACCGGCGAGATCGAATGGCTTGTCCATCGGAGTGGCGATGCCGGCTTGAGCGCGACTGGTGCGGAGCGAACGGGTCGGCGACGGCAGCAAGCCGCGCTTGGCGCCGCCGATTCCCGGCGTGCCCTACCGACGTGCCCTACCATGGTCCCATGCCGGCGCGGCAAGCAGACGCCATCATCCTACGCACCTATCCCCTGCGGGAGATTGACCGCCTGGTGACGTTCTTCACGCGGCAGTTCGGCAAATGCCGTGGCGTGGGCCACGGGGCGGCGCGCTCGCAACGGCGGTTTGGGGCGGCGCTCCAGCCGCTGACGCAGGTGCGGGTTTCGTTCTTCGAGCGGCCGACGCAGGAGTTGGTATCGCTGGAGCGGTGCGAGGTGGTGGCGACGATGTGGGAGACGGCGCCGGACTATGCGCGGTCGGTGGTGCTGGGGTACGTGGCGGAGGTAGCGGATAAGCTGCTGCCCGACCGCGAGGTCAACGACGCGGCGTACCGGCTGCTGACGGTGGTGCTGGCGGCGCTGCGGTCGGGTGGATCGCCCTGGCTGCCGCTGCTTTATGATCTGTATTGGATGGTGCGGCTGGGCGGATTTTTGCCCGACCTGGAATCGGCCCCGCTGAGCGAGGAGAACCGCCATTGGGGGCGCGTGCTGGCCAAGATGCCCCTGGCGGAGATTCCGACGGCCGGCTGGGAGAACAGCACCCAAGCGGCTGGGCTGCGGACATTTCTGCATGGGCAGTTGGAACAGCACCTGGAACAACATTTGCGCAGCTGGAAATTATTGAATGAACTCTAGTCCCACGACGCTCGAGCGGCCGGCCACGGCCCGCGCGGAAGGCGCGGCGCCGCAGCCGCGGCGATATTTCCAGGACTTATTGCTGGAGCTGCAACGGTTTTGGGCACAGCAGGGCTGCGCGGTGCTGTTGCCGTATGACCTGGAGGTGGGGGCGGGAACCATGTCGCCGGACACCTTCCTGCGCGTGCTGGGGCCGGCGCCGTGCCAGGTCGCGTATTTACAGCCAAGCCGCAGGCCGACCGACGGACGATACGGCGAGAATCCCAACCGGCTGTACAAACACACGCAACTGCAGGTGATTCTGAAGCCGCCGCCGGCGGATGTGCAAGCGGTGTATTTGGCCAGCTTGGAAGCGATTGGGATCGACCTGAAGCGGCACGACATCAAGTTCGAGGAAGACAACTGGGAGTCGCCGACGCTGGGGGCGTGGGGACTGGGATGGCAGGTGATGCTGGACGGGCTGGAGATCACGCAGTTCACCTATTTCCAGCAATGCGGCGGGGTGGACCTGGACCCGGTATCGGTGGAACTCACGTACGGGCTAGAGCGGATCGCGGCCTTCCTGCAAGACGCGGACTCAATTTATGACATCCAGTGGTCGCCGAGCTTCCGCTATGGCGACGTCCGGCTGGCCGACGAGCAGCAGATGTCGGCGTATAACTTCGAAGCCGCGGACGTGGGAAACCTGTGGAAGCACTTCGAGTTGTATGAAAGCGAGTGCCGGGCGCTGCTAAAGAAGAACGGGGACGAGGCGGCGGCGCAGGATCCGCGGCGGCCGGTGCTGGGGGCGTACGAGCTGTGCCTGAAATGCTCCCATCTGTTCAATTTGCTGGACGCGCGGGGAGCGATCTCGGTGACCGAGCGCGTGGGGGTGATTCAGCGGGTGCGAGGGCTGGCGGTGGGGGTAGCGCGGGCCTGGCTGGCGCAGCACGAAGATCCCGCGGCGCGGTAACGCGCCGCGTCGCGTCATTGGACATAACATTGCTTGGCACGGGCCCCAGCGCGGCTGCCCACCCCAGCGCGCACCGCTGCGCGTTGGGGGCCCCGGGTCCGCCGCGCGCCCCGCTTACGCGGCGGCTGGGCCGGGGACCCCAGCCCGCCCCAGCCCAGCCGACGCGTCGCTGGGGGCCGCGCCGCGTCGCTTGCCCGGGGCGGGCCGACCTGGGGAATTTCGCGGCCTTTCCGCGCCCGCTTTGCTCCCCGAGCAAAAGGCGCGGGCCCCGCGACCGGCGCCCCGTTTCCCTGCGCTTGCGCTCGGGATCCTTATCCCGCCGCATGGCCGGCCAGTAGTTTCTGATCGAAGCTGACGGGGCCGCGCCGCCCTTGCGCGGACCGCCTCGCGCTGCTCGGCGCGTCGTTTCCAGCGCCGCTGCGCTGCGCGATTCGCCGCTCGAATAGAATAGAGGGCTTATGCCCGCACTTTGGATTGAACTGGGATGCGAGGAGCTTCCCGCCCGCTGGGTCGAGGGATTGGCGCGGCAAATGGCGGACCGGACCGCCGCCGGGTTACGCGCGGCGCGGCTGCTGGCAGCGGATGCGGAGGCGGAGGTGCGGTGGACGCCGCGGCGATTGGTGGCCAAGTTCGCCGCGATTCCGGCGCAACAGCCGGGCCAGGTGGAGGAGCTGGTGGGCCCGCCGGCGGCGATCGCCTTTGCGGCCGACGGCAGCGTGACGAAGCAGGGCGCGGGATTCGCGGCGAAGAACGGGATGCCGGCGGAGGCGCTGTACCGGACAAAGACGGCGAAGGGAGAATATGCGGCGCTGCGGCGGGAGAGCCAGGGGGAGCCGGCGGCGACTGTGCTGGCTGCGGCGCTGCCGGGGTGGATCGAGGGAATGGATCTGCCCAAGGCGATGCGCTGGGACGGCGGCGGATTCAAGTTCGTGCGGCCGGTGCGGTGGTGGAGCGTGCTGCTAGACGGCGAGATAGTGGCGGCGAGTCTGGGAGGGCTGGCGGCGGGGCGAAGGACGCGGCCGCATCCGACGCTGGGTGGCGTGGGCAGCGGGCTGGCGGTCGAGATCGCGGCGGCGGATGAGGCCGAAGCCGCGCTAGCGAAGGGATTCGTTGTGCTGGATCCGGCGGAGCGGCGGCGGCGGATTGAGGCCGGGATCGAAGCGGCGCTGGCGGGCAGCGGGCGGCGGGCGCGGCCGGACGACGGATTGCTGGCGACGCTGATCAATTTAACGGAATGGCCCGCGGTGGTAGCTGGCAGCTTCGATGCAGCGTTTTTGCGGCTGCCGTCGGAGGTGCTGGTGACGGTGATGCGGGATCACCAAAAGTACTTCGCGGTGGAGGAAGCGACGGACGCGGCGCCGGGAAAGGCGAAATTGGCGCCGCAGTTTTTGGCGGTGATGGATTTGGACGCGGACCGGGACGGGCTGGTGCGGCACGGAAACGAACGGGTGCTGCGGGCGCGGTTCAAGGACGCCGAGTTTTTTTGGCGTGCGGACCGGAAGCGGAGCCTGGCGAGCCGGGTGGATGATCTGCGGGCGGTGACGTTCCATGCGCGGCTAGGATCCTATTTCGACAAGACACAGCGGGTGGCGCGGTTGGCGCGCGAGCTGGCGGAGCCGGTTGGGGCCGATGCCGAGGCGGCGGCGCGCGCGGCGCTCCTGGCGAAGTGCGACCTAACGACGGAACTGGTGAAGGAATTCACCGAACTGCAAGGGGTGATGGGCGGGCTGTATGCGCAGGCGGATGGGGAGAGCCAGGACGTTTGGCAGGCGATCTACGACCAGTACGGCGACCAGCCGCGGACGGCGGCAGGAGCGGCGCTCGGCATCGCCGACCGGTTGGACACGCTGGCGGGACTGTTCGCGGCAGGGGAGATTCCCACCGGCTCCCGCGACCCGTTCGCACTGCGCCGGGCGGCGAACGCGGTGATTCGGATCTGCGCCGAGCGCAAGCTCCATCTGATGTTGTCGGCGGCGGTTCGACAGGCGCTGATTGGGCTGGCGCGAAACGTGTTAGAGGGCGCGCTGGAAGGGTTGGGCCAGTCTTCACCCGAGGAAATGAGCCGGCGGCTGATGGAGTTCTTTGCCGAACGGCAAGAGCATTATCTGCGCGAGGCCGGGTTTGGGGATCTGGCGGCGGCGGTGATCGCGGCGGCGCCGGACGACATCACGCAACAACTGGAGCACGCCAAGGCGTTGGAGCAGCTGCGGGCGCAAAACCGCGGCGCATTTTTGAAAGTGGCGGCGGCGCTGAAACGGATGCGGAATATCGTTCGCAAGGAAGATTGGGAAAGCGAGGCGGTGAACCCAGCACTGCTGACGGCGCCGGAGGAACGGCGACTGCGGTCGGCGGTGGAGGCGATCGCGCGGGACCGGGGACCGTCGTTTCCACCGCTGCGGGAGCTGACGGCGCTCGCGGATTTGTGGCCGATCCTCGACGCGTTCTTCGAGGCGGTGCGGGTGAACGATCCGGATCCCGCGATTCGGGCGAACCGGCTGGGATTGCTGGCCTGGGCGGGGCGGGAGCTGTCGCAGGTGGCGGACTTTTCGCAGATCGTGATCCCGGGAGAATAGGCGCAAACTGGACACCGCCATGGGCGCCGCGCCGCTCGGCCTCAGCGCCGGGTTTTGGCAGCCCCGGGCACCGCGACGGCCACCACGAGTCAAGAGCGAGCAAGGGGACTGTGTCGCGGTCGCAGGGGAATTTCGGGGGTGTTGGCAACGGTCCCAAGGCGGCTTTGCGGGTGTCTCGCTCCGGATTGAAGACACTGTAAGCATTTTGTATTCAATGTTTACACTGATAACTTCCGACTACAACATGAGGTGTTGTCGAAGTGAAAGCAAGGGGCCTGGCCAGTCATGGAAGGTACGGCGACAGCGGCGCGCTCGGTTGTCGGCGCGGCTAGCGGCCGACGGCGAGGAGGGCCCATTGGCCGTGGGCTGCGGCCCTCCAGACAGGGCGGGCGTGGAGGCGGCGGAGAAGCTGGCCGGGGGCGAGGGGAGGGGCGTAATGGAAATAGCGGCGCTTCCAGCGCTCCCAGAATGGCAGCAGGCGGGCCCAGTCGGTGTGGGGCTGGTAGATGCGGGAGTAGAGCAAGGCGTACTGGCCGGGGGCAAGACGATGGCCAGCGAGAGCCGCGACCGAGAAGTTGCTGACCGGAAAGACGGGGATGGGACGGCGAAGGTAGCCGAGATCGGGATCGGTAAGTTCGTTGCTGGCGGGCCAGGCGGTGAGGACCGGGCGGGTTGGACTGCGGGCGGCGAGGGCGGAGATGGCGCGTTGTTGCAGGCGAACGAAGGTGGCGTAGGCGAGATTGTCTTCGTAGGGGAATGGATACGGGGGATTCCAGAACCAGCCGGCGATGAGGAAGGCAGCGACGGCGGCGATTACGGCCAGGCGGAGACGCGGACGGAGGGCTGCGGCGATGCGCGGGGTGAGCAAAGCGAAGTAAATGGCGATGGCCGGCAGCAGATAACGGGCCAGGACGGCGCCGCCGACCAGGGCGTGGAATACGATGTAGGCGACGATGATGGCCCAAAGCTCGCGCGTTAGGCGGTGCGACGGGCGGTCACCGCCCGCCGCGTGGGCGGGTGTCGTCACTGAGGGCGGCTGCCGCCGTTGCTGGCCAGCGGCCCGCACCACCAGGGCCGGGGGAGCGACCACCACGCCGGATTGGCCATCTGCCCCGGTCAGGTCTTCGCCTGCGGCGAATTGGCTGCCGGCAACCCTCTCCGGCTTTGCAGTCGCGACGGCGCGACGATGGAGCAACGCCGCGAGGAGCGCGGCAAGGGTGACGACGCCCATGCCGTCATAACCGGCGACCTGCCAGAGCCTCAGCGCCAGGGCCATGGCGATGCGGGGCGGGGAGAGCAGGCCTTGCAGGTTGTAGGCGAGAAAGCTGCCGTTGCCCATCCAAAATCCGGTCACGGAATGGTAGTAGGCTAGCCAGGCAAGCAGGGCGGCGGCGGGGATCAGGTGGGGACCGAGGGCGGGCCAGGCGGTGGTGACTCGGTTGGCCGCAGGAACGTTGGCGGCGGATTGGCGGGAGGGAGCGGCGGAAAGGCGGAGCCAGCGAGCCAAGCCGAAACAGCCGAGGACGAAGGGGATGAGTATGGCGGTTTCCTTGGTAAGGCAGGCGGCGGCAGCGAGCGCGGCGTAGAGCCAACGCCGGCCGCGGGCCCAAGCGACCAGGGCCCAGATGCCAAGGGCCGCGGCGGGCAGATCGAGCTGGGCGAGCGACGATTGGGCGAAGCAGAGGGGGGAGATCGCGAGGAGGAACGCGGCGAGCCAGCCGGAGTTGAAGCGGAGATGCCGCGGGGCGGCAGGCGCGGCCGGTGGGAATATTGGGGCGGCGAGAATTTCAGTGAGCTGGGCGGTGGCAAGAAGCAGGGCGGCGGCGAAGGCCAAGGCAACGGCGCGGGTGACGGGAATGGCTACGCCGAAGATGCGCCATGCGAGGGCCAGGGCGGCCATGAACAGGGGCGGATGGCCGTTGGCCAGCGTGGTGCGAGGCACCCACCAGCCGTGGCGGAACAGGTCGAGGGCGGCAGGGACAAAATAGCCGGCTTCATCCCAGTAATACGGGAGGTGCAGGAACGGCCAATGGGCCGCCAGGAGGGCCGCGTAGACGGCGGCGGCGGCCAATAGCCAGCGGAGAGCGGGGCGGCGGCGCGCAGCGGGGGGCGTTCGGGCGCCGATGGTGGGCGGCGCAAGCGACGGCGTTGGGGATGCGCGCGTGCCGCGGAGTGGGGCTGCTGGCGGACCGGGGGTTGCGCTCGGGACGGGCATGATACGCGCTGATAACGCTCGGCGCGGAGCACCGCGCTGCCTTCCAGGCTAGCGCGCCGCCGCCGGGTAGGCGGGCGCCGCGAGGCATCGCCGGGGGCTGGCGGGCAGGATTTTCCTGCCCCGACCCCGGGGTGCGACGGGAACGGTTGGAATGCCCACGGAGCAATTGGTCATGGCTGAGATTGTTGCGGGACGTAGAAGATGTCGTTGCGGATGAGCCAGCGGCCGGTGAAGCGAAGGGGGACGGGAATGGCGGGCTCGCCGGGGAGATGGCTGGGACGCTGAGCGTGGATGTGGAGGTGCGGCTCGCTGGTGTTGCCGGAGTTGCCGACGCGCCCGAGGAAATCGCCGGCGGTGACGAAATCGCCGCTTTTGACCGCCAGGCTGCCGCGCTGGAAATGGCTGAGCTTGATTAGAATGTCGCCGGGAACGCGGAGCAGCACATAATTGCCGCCGGGCACCACCGGGTCCTTTTCGCCGACGGGCAGATCGGGGAAGCCGTCCACCGCCTCTTCTACCCGGCCCTCGTAGGGGGCGTTTATGGGAGCGCCAAAGATGCGGTAGGCCGAGTGGCGGGCAGGATACAAACCCCAGGCGCGGGCGGCAGCGCCGTTGAGGCGGGTGATGTCGAGTGCGTAGCGCTGCGCCGGCGAGGAGACGTGGCCGTTGGTCAGCCTACAGCGACCGGCAGAGGCGATGAAGTAACTGCCGGCGCGCAGCGGAAATGCGAGTTCCAGCGCGGGAGCGGCAGGCGGCCGGTGGAGAACGAGGTGGGTGATGACGATGACGGCGGCGGCAGCCGCGGCGGCGGGACCGCCGGCGAGACGAAACGCGGCGAAGATGACCACCGCGGCGCAGACCGCGCGAAGGACATAGGGGACAACGTCCCAGCGCGCTACGAAAAGGAGTCCGAAGGCGACGGCGAGGGCCAGGGCGGCTTCCGATGGTCCGACCTGGCTGCCGACGGCCAGGCGGAATATTTCGTAAACCGGCCAGAGCCCGCCGACGGCGAAAGCGGCGGCGATGAGCCAGCGGGGCAGATCCCTCAGGGGCGCGACGGCGGGGGATGGTGCAGTGCGGGGCACGGTAGGCGAGCCTAGCACAAGGCTAACGCCCGAGTGGATGCCGGTGGGATACGGTTCGAGCGGGATACGGCGCGGATAGAGTACAATTCTGGCGGCGGGCGGCGGCGAGGGTGTTTAGCGCTGGGGCCAGGAAGGGCATGCGAAGCGCGATGCAGGACCCCGGTGGCGGGAGCGCGGATAGCTACGGAGGCCGTCACGCAAGGCGGCGGTTCGGCTGGCTGCTGCCGATGCGCGGCCTAAGCTTTGGGCAGCGGTTCGCGGGCAACGCGGTGGCGTGGGGCTTGCCGGTACTTCTCTGGCAGGGGCTCGGCGCTGGTGTATTCCGCCGCGGCTCTCGGTTGCCTCTATTTCTCGCCGTTGAGCTACCCGCGACAGCGCTTGGGGTGCTAGCCGTGGCAGGCGTCGAGCACGCGTTCTTGCGACGGCGGAACGGTTCCCGCGAGGCGTAGGCCTGGCGTCGGCGCGACCACCGCAGGGGGCGGCTGGCGCGGCGCGAGATGGCTGGCGCGTCGCGGCGCGGCCGAGACGACGGGAACTATTGCACGCGGTCGGCGTCGGCGCGGGGTTCGAGGCGGATCTCGCCGAAGGCCTTTTCGTAGTTGACTAGGTGGGTTTGCAGAAGGGCGAGGACGGCTTTGGCCTGCTGGGGGCTGAGATAGATGCCTTGGAAGAGGTTGATCTCGACCTCTTCGGGAATCTTTTGGTCCATGGTGCCGAACTGCAAGTAAAAGTCCCAGGCGCTAGGACGGACCTGCACGGAGTTGGCGTAGTTGTCGCGGTAGTCGGGACGGTGGGTGACTTTGATGCGGGGCGGGTTGGGCGGCTGGGACATGGCGATTGCGGGGGCGGCGCCGCAGGAGCGGCGCGGCGGTTCGGGCGGGGGCTAGACGCCCAGATTCTTGAGTTCCTCGAGGTAGTACTTGCGATAGAGGATGTCCCATTCCTCGGAACCTTCGAGGATGGGGCGCTTTTGCGAGGCGATTTTCTGGCGGACGGATTGGTCCATCTTTTCCTCGCCGTGAAGCAGTTCCTCAAGGATTTTGCGGACCTCCAGGCGAATCGCGTTGCGCTCTTCGGAGAAATGAACGACAGGGTGGTCGGCGAGGCGATT
>DAHUYO010000100.1 GCA_027315185.1 Acidobacteriota bacterium | reverse complement strand
GGACCTTTTCGCCGGCAAAGCGTTGAAAATCGGCGGTCTTCACCAGCCGCCGGTCCAGCCCCGGAGAGGAGACCTCCAACGTGTAGGAAATATCGCCGGGGATCAGGTCTTCGGCGTCCAGCACCGCGCCGAGTTGCCGGCTGACGGCTTCGCAATCAGCAAGGGTAATGGCCCCGCCGGGCCGATCCAAATAGACGCGCAACCAGCGCCGCTGGCCGCCGCCGCGCAACTCCACGCCCGCGGTTTCCAGCCCCGCGGCGCGGGCGATGCCTTCGGCAATCGCGCCGATCCGTTCCTCCAGTCTTGCTTGCAGAGGCGCCGTCTCTCCCTCCATTTGGCACGTTTTCCAACCTGCGGCCAACAAAAAAGTGGGCTTGCGCCCACTGTCCGTTTGCGCCACTCATCAGTTCTTTATGTTAGCGCAGGGCCGCCAGCGCCGCAACCGGCCCCTACCCCGCCGCGAGCCGGTCCCAGGAAGCGAACCCGGCACCATCTTAATGCGTGGCCAGGAACATAGTTGCGGCTATACTGAACGCCGGGGAATGGCGGAGGAAATGGCGCGGGAACGAGCGCAATCACCGGCCGAAGCGCGGCGCGCCCGGCTGGGCGACATCGTGTGGATTCGTGCCGCCTTGGCGGCTGCCATCATCGGCGGCATGGTGGAAATCCGGCCCTTCGATTGGGCGGCGCCGGTATGCGTTCTGGCCGGCATCGCCATCACCGCGGCGGTGATTTGGTTCGAGGTGCGCCTCAACCGCGCCAGCCTAAAGCGGCTGATCGGCGCCGCCGTCGGCTCGGTCTTGGGCATTTTTGGCGCCTATCTGATCAGCCTGATCTTGCACGCGGCTGGACTGCGGGCGGTGCTGGCGGGCGACATCAGCCTGTTGGCCCTGGCGGTCATGACCTACATTGGGCTCATCGTGGGCGCCGAGAAGGGGGATTTCCTCAATTTGGCGGCGCTGGGCGGCCTTTTTTCCCCAGAGCGCCTGCGCCGCGGCGGCAAGTTATTGGACACCAGCGCCATCATTGACGGCCGCTTGGCGGATATCGCCGAAACCGGATTCCTGGAAGGGCCGCTGTGGATTCCCCATTTTGTGCTGCGGGAACTGCAAACCATCGCCGACTCTTCGGACGGGGGCAAACGGCAGCGCGGCCGCCGCGGCCTGGATATCTTGCAGCGACTGCAACAAATTCCCGGGTTGGAAGTGCGGGTTCTGGAAGAGGAGCCGGTGCGGGCACGGGAAGTGGACCACCAGTTGGTGGAAATGGCGCGGCTGCACGACTGCAAGATCATCACCAACGATTTCAACTTGAACAAGCTGGCGCAGTTGCAGCATATCGCGGTGCTCAACGTCAACGAACTGGCCAACGCGATGAAGACGGTGGTGCTGGCGGGTGAACTCCTGCGGGTGCAAATCACCAAGGAAGGCAAGGAATCGGGTCAGGGCGTGGGCTACCTGGACGACGGGACCTTGGTGGTGGTGGAACAGGGGCGCCGTTTGATTTCGCACTGCGCGGACGTGGTGGTCACCTCAGTGCTGCAAACTCCGGCCGGTAAGATGGTCTTCGCGCGCGCCTCCGAGGAACGCGGCGAGTACCGGCCCATCCGTGCCGCCGAGGCGGGTGGCGGGCAGTAACGCCCACGACCAACTCTCCCATGCCCGCTTACGCCATTGTCCCCGCCGCCGGGCTCAGCACCCGCATGGGATCCACTACGGGCGGCTCGACCCGCAAGCAGATGGCGGTGATCGGCGGCGCGCCAGTGGTGGTCCACACCTTGCGGCGGCTGGACGCCGCGCCCGGGATCGCGCGGATCCTGGTGGCGGCGCGGCCCGAGGACCGGGAGGCTCTGGCGGCACGGCTGGCGTCGGAACATCTGTCCACGCCCGTCGAGGTGGTGGAAGGCGGAGAGACACGCCAGGAATCGGTGCGGCGCGCGCTGGAGCACGTTCCCGAGAGCGTTCCTTTTGTTTTGGTGCATGACGCCGTCCGCCCATTTGTTGAAGCGGAGACCATCGCCCGAACGCTGGAGGCGGCCGAACAGCATGGCGCCGCCATCGCCGCCATTCCGGTGGTGGACACCGTCAAGCAAGTGGAGCGGAGCGGCGCCACGGGGACGCGCGTGTCGGCGACCTTGCCGCGGGAAAAACTGGTGCTGGTGCAGACGCCGCAGGTCTTCCGGCACGACTGGCTGCGCGAGGCGTTCGCCCGCGCCAGCGACGAGGGGTTCCACGCCACCGACGAAGCCGCGCTGGTCGAGCACCTGGGCCACTCGGTTTTTGTCGTCGCCGGTTCGCCGCGCAACTGGAAGATCACCACTCCGGCTGATTTAGAATTGGCCGAAACGCTGCTGCAATCGTAGCCGCCGCTCCGATCCCATGCCTTGGATCTACATTTTAGTGCTGGCCATCGTGCAAGGGCTGGCCGAGCTGCTGCCGGTCTCCAGCTCGGCGCACGTTATCGTCGCCGCGCACTTCCTGCACGTCAACATGTCCCTGCCGGACAACGCCCTGTTGCTGGTGCTGCTGCACACCGGGACCATGTTCGCCGTGATCGCCTATTTCTGGCGGCGCTGGCGGGCGACGTTTCTGGCTTCCTGGCGGCAGGTGTACGGCGTGGCCAAGCTGATCTTCGTCTCGTCATTGTTTTCCGGACTGGTGTTCTTGCCGGTCGAGCATCTGGTGATTCATCTGCTCAGCCACGGCAGCTACCACCCCAGCATCGAGGTGCTGTTCCATAAGCTGAACTGGATCGGCCCTGCGCTGTTTATCGTCGGCCTGCTGATTTTGTATGCCGGACTGCGGGAGGCGCGGCAAGCGCAGGAATCCGGCGGCGAGGTCGCCAGCGCGGCGGACGCCGCCGCATCCGCGCCGCGACGCGGCGCGGCGGCAGGCGGGGCGGCGCTGGCGGAGACCGCGGTGGCGGCGCCGGCGATCACCCACGGCATCACCTGGCCCATGGCGATCTGGATGGGCATACTGCAAGGGTTCGCCATCCCCTTCCGCGGCTTTTCCCGTTCGGGCGCAACCATTTCCGGCGGCCTGCTCACCGGCGGCCGGCGCGAGGCCATCGAGTCCTATAGTTTCGCCATGGTGGTCGCAATCACGCCGCTGGCCATTCTATGGGAGTTGCGCCGCGTCATTCACAGCGCCCATGCCGCCGGCGTGGCGGTGCACTGGGGGGCGGTGCTGCCGCAGGGGCTGCTGGGGATGGTCTTCGCCTTCCTGGCCGGATTGGTGGCGCTGAAGTGGCTCTCCCGCTGGCTGGAGCAGGGGCGGTGGCACTGGTTTGGCATCTACTGCCTGGTCTTCGCCGCGTTCGTGGAAACACTCTACTTCATTCACTAGCGCCGAACACGGCCGGGCCCGGGCCCCCGCGGCGCGCTGGGCCGGGGAGCCGCGCCCGCCACGCGGCCTGCATTGCCCGTCGTCAGTGCACGCGCCGGGATTTGTGGTTGAGGTAATCCAGAAGCAGATACTGGCCGAGGGAACTGGGCGTGGTGAAATACGCCTTGCCGCGCGCCAGCGCGGTGACGTGCTGCACGAACTGCACGAGTCCGTAATCGGCGGCGAGCATGAAGGTGTTGATTAGGATGCCGGCGCGGCGGCACCGCGCCACCTCCTCCAGTGTTTTAGCGATCACCAACGGATCCAGGCCGAAGGCGTTCTTGTAAATGCGCCCATCGTCCAAGGTCAGCGCGCTGGGCTTGCCATCGGTGATCAACACGATCTGCCGCATGTCCTTGCGCTGCCGCGCCAGGAGGCGCCGGGCCAAACGCAGGCCTTCCCGGGTATTGGTGTAAAACGGGCCGACACGCACCTGCGCCAGCCGCGCCAGCGGGGCCTCCTCGGCGGAGTCGTGAAACAGCACCAATTGCAGGCTGTCGCCGGGAAACTGCGTGCGAATCAGATGCGCCAGGGCCAAGGCCACGCGCTTGGCGGGAGTAAAACGGTCCTCGCCGTACAGGATCATGGAGTGGCTGCAATCCAGCAGCACGACCGTGGCGCACGAGGACTGATACTCCGCCAGGTGCACGCGCAGGTCGCCATATTCCAAGTCCACGCCGGCGCGGCCAGGCGGCGGCAAACCGGCGCGGCGCAGGGCGGCGGCAATGGTGGCGGACACATCAAGGTTGAGGGTGTCGCCGAATTCGTAGGGACGGGAGCCGCCGCTGCTCTCCACGCCGGTAGCCCAGGCGCGCGTGTCGTGGCGGCCGAAACTGGCTTTTCCCAATCCCGCCAGCAGATCCCGCAGGGTCTTGAAGCCGAGAAAATCCAGCGCCTTATTGGTGATTTCAAAGCGCACCGGCGGCGCCTCCCTCGCCCCGGCGCGGCCCACGCCCGAGGACAGGGCGGTAGGCGGAGAATACGGCTCCTCGATGCGGATATAGCCGGCTTCGGCCAGCCGCTCGGCGAGATCCCGCAGCAGGGCGCGGACCTCCTCGGGCGGAACCTCCTGGAGTTGGCGCCGCTGCTCCTCATCCAGTAAGTCGGATTCTTCCAGCGCCTGAAGAATGGCTTGCTGCAACTCGTCGATGTCTGCCTCGCCGGCCCACTCGGAATCGAAGCCGCTTTGCAGGAGATAGTCGCCGAGCGCCGCCAGCAGATCCTCCAGCGCCACGCTGTCGGCCAGGGAACCCAGGAAACGGGAATAGCGAATGCGCATGGCGGTTGGCTCGAGAATCAGGGGATGGCCGGGCGGCGCGCTCCGCGCCGGCGCGGCAATTTCCGTTCAGTTCAACGGGCGGCGGCGAATTTGCGGGCCCGGCTCGCCGCGAGCGGCTTCGCCCCGCGCCCGCGGCGCGGCGTGATAGCCCCGCTCCTCGGCGCGCTGGATGCGCTTGTGCGCGCAGAGTCCCTCTAAGACGAATTCCGCGGCCGCCAGTTTGAGCGCCGCCGGCGGACGCGGCCCCAAATCCAGCACCCGGGCCTGGTCCTCCAGGCCCTGTATCTTGCGGATCTGCGCCAGGCTTTCGGCGGCGCTGGCGCCATCCGCCCATTGCAAGCTGCCGCCCATTTCGAACCACTGGACGATCGGCTCCAAGGCAGCGGACGCGCCGTTGGCGGCGAAATAGCGGTCGAAGATGCGGGCGATGGCTTTGCCCACCAGCTCCCGCGCGACGGTATCGCCGCCGCGCAGCTCGCCTTCATATTCCAGTTCCAGCTTGCCGGTGAGCGCCGGCAGGGCGGCGTGCACGTCCAGGAGGCGCGCCACCACCGGCTGGTCCCCGCCTGCGGCTAAGGCCCGGCGCTCGGCGTTCGCGGCGGCCAGTTCCAGGCAGGCGATGGGCAACCGCTGGCTGACGCCGCTGCGCTGGTCCACGCGCTTATCCTCGCGGGCCGCGAAGGCGATGGCCTCGATGACCTCGCGAACAAACTCCGGCAAAATGAAGCCCGCCGCCTCGGGCACGCGCGCCTCCTGCCGCGTGATCGCCACCGCCTCCGCCAAGGAGGCGGGGTAATGCGTGCGGATCTCGCTCCCGATGCGATCCTTGAGCGGCGTGACGATTTTGCCGCGGGCGGTGTAATCGTCGGGATTGGCGCTAAACACCAAGGCCACGTCCAGGGGCAGCCGCACGGGGTAGCCCTTAATCTGCACGTCGCCTTCCTGCATGATGTTGAATAGGCCGACCTGAATCTTGCCCGCCAAGTCGGGCAGTTCGTTCAGGGCGAAGATGCCGCGGTGGGCCCGCGGCAGCAGCCCGTAGTGAATGGTCAGTTCGTTGGCCAGGGCGTGCCCGGAGCGAGCCGCCTTGATGGGATCCAAATCCCCGATTAAATCGGCCATGGTCACGTCCGGCGTGGCCAGCTTTTCGATATAGCGCTCCTCCGGCGTGAGCCAGACCAGGGGCAGGTCGCCCCCGGCCTCGGCCAGCAGCGCGCGGCAGCGCGCGCAGAGCGGCGCGGCAGGGTTGTCGTGAATCTCACAGCCGGCGATGGCCGGCATTCGCGCGTCGAGCAGATGGGCCAACTGGCGCAGAATTCGGCTTTTCGCTTGGCCGCGCAGACCCAACAAGATGAAGTTCTGTCCGGCGAGAATCGCGTTGGTGAGTTGCGGCAGGACCGTATCGTCGTAGCCGACGATGCCGGAAAAGATGGGCCGGCCGGCGCGCAAGGCGGCCAGCAAATTGTCCCGCATTTCCTGCTTGACGGTGCGGCGTTGGAGGCGGGACAAATCAAATCCAGGCGAGCGTTGCAACTCGCCCCAGAGCAGCGGATGGGAAGAAAAACCAGGACCTCGCGACTAGGATTCTGTCCCCATCATAGAACGGGGCGGCGAGAGCGGCGGCAGGCGATCAGCTCATGAGGCCGCGGAGATGGTCCTGGCGGTGGCGGGCAGCACGCAGCGCCACGACGGCGGCCGGGCGCGGCCGAAACAAGCGCTCCCGCGGCACGGGGGCACGGTCCAAGGGTAATGTTCCCAGCCGTTCCCAGGCCATTAGCGCCGCACCACGGGCGGAGGTCTCCGCCACCCGCAGACGGCGCACCGGAGCGCCGATCGCGTTGGCCAACATTTGCGACCAGAGCGAGGAACGGCGGAGCGCCGCCCCGCCGGCGAGAATTTCCGGACTTCGTTCGCCGCCCTGCTTCAGCACCTGTTGCAAATCCTGGTAGGTCGTAGCCAAGCGAAGGGCGACCGCCTCCAAGCCCGCCTGGAGCAGGTCCCCTGAGGTGGTCGCCAAGGTTAGGCCGGCGATCGTGGCGCGCCGCCCCTGGCTCCAGCCGGGGCTACGTTCGCCGGCGAAATAGGGCAGAATGGTCAAGCCGTGGCCATCGGGGGGGCGATGGGCGATGCGGCGTTCCAGGCCGGCGTCGGAGGCGCTGGGTGGCCAGGACAGCTCCCGGCGGAGCCATTGAAATAGGTTGCCGCCCTCACTCAGTGCGCCGCCGACCAGGTGGCGTCGGGCGTCCAACGCGTAGCGCCAAAGCCCCGGGGAGAGGCGCAACCGGAGCTGCGCGGGAACGACGGCGCGCAGGGCACTCGAGGTGCCGATCGTGACCGCGATTTTTCCCGCGCGCACCGCACCGGAGCCGGCGTTGGCGCAGGCGCCATCCCCCCAAGCCGGAAACCATGGAATGTCCGCCAGCGGCGCCCAGCGCCGCCGCCAACTGCCCGCCAGGCCTGGCGCGGGAGCGTCGTCCACCACCGTCAGCCGGTTGGCGCTGAGGCCGATCGCACGCAGAGCCGGTTGGTCCCAGGCGCATTGCCGATAGTTCCAGAGGCCGGTGGCCGACGCCATCGACACCGAGCAGCGCGGCGCGCCACACCAGCGCAAAAACAGATACTCGGCGAACGACATCCAACGCGCCACGCGGGCGAAGGGACGCGGCTGCGTGCGGCGGAGCCAAACCAGCTTGGCCGGCCAAAAGGTGGAATGTACCGGTGCGCCGGTGCGCTGATGATAACCCGCGCCGAGCCTGCGCTTCAGTTCCGGAACCACCGCGCCCGCACGGGTGTCCGCCCACAAGAACACCGGCGTCACCGCCCGGCCTTTGCCATCCACTCCCATCAAGCTGTGCCAAAAGGTGGAGATGCCCACCGCCGCCGGTTGCGGCCGGCCCGGTAAACGGACCGCGGCATGGAGCGCGCCATCCACCGCCGCCGCCAATGCCGCCAGCAGCGCGCCCGGAGCCAGGGTGGCGCCGCCGTCCTCCGTCCACGCGGGAACATAGGGAGTGGCGCATTCGGTGGACGGCAGCAGGCGGCCGCGCCGGTCATAACAGCCGGCGCGAGCGGAGGAAGTGCCGACATCGAGCGCCAGCACCAGGGAGCGAGACGCCGGCATGGGCTACGGCCGCCCCAGAACGCGATCCGCCGTGGCGCTGAGAATCGCCTGTTGCGCCTTTTGGGCTAACGGCAGCGCCTGGATCTGGCGGAGGTTCATCCCAATGTCGGGCACGCCAGGCCCAGGCCAATCGCTGCCGAACAGCGTCTTGTCGGCGATTTCCTCCAAGCGCGGGAAGGCATCGAGCAGCCCGCGAGGAGGAATGCCGGAAATATCGAGGTAGACGTTGGGATGGCGGCGCACCAGAAAAAAGGCTTCGTCCATCCACAGCGGCCGGCCGCCATGCGCCAACAGCAGCTTGAGGCGGGGAAAATCCACCGCCACGTCGTCGCAATCCAGGGGATGGCCGAAGCGGTTGCGAGCGCCGGGAAAGACGCTGGTGCCGGTATGTACCATGACCGGCAGGCCTTCGCGCTCGGCGGTGGCATAGATGATCCCCAGCCCCTCGACGCCGCGCAGGTAATCGTTGGCGTGCAAGCTCTGGTGCGGGGGGTGGATCTTGATCATCCGAATGCCCAAATGGAGGAGGTGGTCCAGGCCGCGCCGCACCGCCTCCGGCTCTCCGCGTGGGGGCACCGAACCGCAAGGAATGAGCCGCTGGGGGTCCGCGGCGCAGTAGCGGGCGACGAAGTCGTTGACCTCCTCGGTGAATCCCAGCAGCTCGCTGGTGTAATTGATTAGCACCGCGCGCTCTATGCCGCAGCGATCCAAATAGGCGAGGAAGGCGGCGGGGTCTTCCATCAACGCCGCCAGGTCCACCGCGGGCGCTCCGGCGTCCGCGAGCACCGCTTGGCGCTTCTGGTCCGATTGCCGCATCAGCGCCAAGGCGCCGGGCCGCAGCTGCCGCCAGGGCTGAATGTGAATATGACAATCCGTGATCATGGCTCTACAGCAATCCTATAATGGAGACACTATGCGGGCGAAACGGACGGGACTAGGGCGGGGCGGAGCGGTGGTGACGTTGGCGCTGGCGGTAGCGCCCATGGGCTGGGCGCTCAGCAAGCCCAAGCCGGTGGACTGCCGCATCACCGTGCACATCACCAATGATCAGCACCGGCCCGTGGCCAATGCCGGAGTTGTATTGGACCAAGTGGCGAATCTGCACCGCCAGAAGGTGAGCGGAGCGCTGGACGTCGAGATCAAGAGCGACGCCAAGGGTAACGCGACGCTGCTGGGCTTCGTTCCCGGCGTGGTGCTGGTACAGGTGATCGCGCCCAATTACAACACCTTCGGCAAATACTTCCTGATCAAAAAGCAGAAAACCATTATCCAGGTCCACCTGCAACCGCCGGGGAAGCAGATCAGCGCCTTTCACTAGGGCGCCGCGGTCGCGGCCATTGAACATGACAATTCGCATTGGCGTGTGCCCCAAGGCCATGGCACAAGGGGAGAGGAGGATTTGACCTTGCCCATCGCCACCAGCAATCCGCAGCTACCCCTCATATCCCCCAACACGGGGATCCGCAAGGAAGGCATCTTCGAGCGGTCCGGGATCAAGGCCGTGCGTCTGCGCATCGCTGCTGGCACAACGGTGCCGACGCATAACAGCAACGTGGACGTCGTGGCGGTCGTGACGCGCGGTTCGGGCACCTTCACGGTCGCGGGCTCCGACCGGCCGATCGCGATGGGCGCGGTAGTGGAGATGACGCCCGGCCAGCCCCATTCGATCGAGGCCGCCGAGGATCTGGAATTGGTGGTGGTGCATTGCCGGCTCGTAACGGGGGCGGACGAGCCGCGCTGCGGAGCCGCCAGCTAGGCTAACGCGCCCGCGCAGCCGATGGTGCTGGAACGTAGCGCTCGCAGAGGCCCTAGCGCCATGCGCCGCGGGGCAGCGGCTCGTCCGCCCGGCCAAGGAACCGGGCGCCCCGCGGCCGTGAACGGATACGACCGGAGTTCGCTATGCTCAAGCCATGCAGGCAACACGCGGCCCTGAGCGCGGCGCGGCGGACGGCGACGTGCGCCAACCCTGGCCGGCATGGCCGGAGGATTTGCGCCAAGCGCTAAGCGGGCGGGCGCGGCTGCGGGAACGGCGGCGCGGCGAGGCGCTGTGGCGGGAGGGCGACCGCGCGTTGGAGTTCACTTGCGTCGCCCGCGGCCTTATCAAGGTAGCGCGCGTTTCCGGTGACGGGCGGGAAACGATCGCCGGCCTATTCGGCCCGGGCGACACGGTGGGTGATGCCGCGGTTCTTGGCGGCGGCGAATACCCCGCCACCGCCATTGTTTCCAGCGCCCGCGCCGAAGTTTGGCAGAGCCCAGCCGCGCCGGTGTTGGCCGCGGCGCACGACAACCCCGGCTGGAGCGAGGCGCTGCGCCAGCCACTCTTGCGGCATACCGAAATCCTGCTGCAACGCATCGCCGTGGCCAGCGCCGGCGGCGTGCCGCAGCGCTTGGCGACGCTGCTGCTCGGGCTGACCGAACGCTTCGGCGCGGCCACGGGCGACGAATGGCGTTTGCCGTTGGCGCTCTCGCGCGGCGAACTGGCGGCGCTGGTGAACGCACGGGTGGAAACGACGATTCGCATTTTGCGGCAGTGGGAACGGGAGGGCGTTTTGGCTAGCCAGCGTCCGGGCTTCCGCTTCTACGCCGGGCGGCTGCAAGCCATCGCGGACGAATAGGCGATGACAATTGTCATCGCGGCGCCGCGGCCGCGAGGCCAAGCTGGCTGTAGGAGGGAGGCATGGCTTACGTCATCGCGGAACCCTGCATCGGCGTCAAGGACACGGCGTGCGTGGACGCCTGCCCGGTGGATTGCATTCATCCCGCGGGCAAAGAGGCGGAGTTTGCCGCCGCGCCCCAGCTCTACATCAACCCCGAGGAGTGCATTGACTGCGGCGCCTGCGTACCCGTCTGTCCAGTCGCGGCGATCTTCGCCCTGGGCGACTTGCCCGGCAAGTGGGCGCGGTACGCGAAGGAAAACGCCGACTGGTTCGCCGCGGCCAAGCGCTAGACCGGGGCGCCGCGACGGTCCGGCTGCGAGCCGCGGCGAAGCCCGGCCACTACCGTTGCAGCGGCTCGACCAAATCGAGGCGGGCTTTCCAGGGATCGGTCTCCGCCTTGGGCCCGTCCAGGGTGAAGTTGAGGATCTGGTCGCCGTGGGGAGAGATGGCGGGCCAGTGCGCCAAGCCGGGACCGTTGGGGTCTCCGGACTTGACGAACCGCACCCAATAGGCGTGCATGGCATGGGCCGCGGCCAGATCCTGACGGGTGATGCCCTTACCGAAATCCGACCACATGGATAGGGGCAAGGTATCAAAGGCGTAGGGGATTTCCGAGGAATGCGGCGCGCCGGGCAGGCGACCGCGCAGGGCATGCGCCACGTACGAAAAGCGGTATTCGTACGCGTGCTCGCCGACGCGGGCGAAGGACCGGGCCACGAAGCGGGCCGGTTCGATCATCATGCGCACGGCGGCGACTTCATAGGCGGCCGCATTGACCGGTTCCTGCCCGCTGGGATCGAAGGCGCGGCGCGCCGCGGCGCGATGCGAACCGAAGGGACGAAACACCTCGGCCATGGTCTTGGCGCGGGCGAAGCCAAGGTCGAGGCTATTGGCGCCGACGATCACCGGCACCCGCGCCTCGCCGCCCGCCTTCAGCACCGCCTCGGATGAATGCACGACCACCTTGCCATCCACCATCGGGCCGGAATAGATGGCGCGTTGGGCGCCCATGCTGGCCATGTTGATGCCGTCCACGATGGACTGCGCCGGCAGGCGGCGCAGCGCCGCGAGCGCCTTCGCGCCCGTGCCGCGGATGCCCATCTTGCGCGCGAAGGCGATGCCGTCGGCTTCCGCTGAGGGCTGGCCGCCGGGTCCAGGATGATTCAGCGGCGGGGCAGGCAGCAGGTTGTCCCGGCCGCCGCCGGATTCGATGATGGCGCCGGTGAACAAACCACGCGCCAGCGGCGAGGTCAGCAGCGTGTTCACCGACATGCCTCCCGCTGATTCCCCGCAAATGGTCACATGGCGCGGATCGCCGCCGAAGGCGCGGATGTTGCGCCGCACCCAATGCAACGCCGCGATCTGATCCATGAAGGCGTAGTTGCCGACCAGTCCTCCTTGGCGGTCGAGGGCGGGAAAGGCGAAGAAACCGAAGCGGCCGAGGCGGTAATTGAAGCTGACGAAAACGACGCCGTCGCGGGCAAAATGGGCGCCGCTGTACACCGCGGGCGAACTGCCGCCGTTGACGAAACCACCGCCGTAGATCCAAACCATCACCGGCAAGGGCCGGCGGGCGCGGCGCGGCGCCCAAACGTTCAGGTACAAGCAATCTTCGCTGGGCTGGGTGCG